>JAGGYI010000139.1 GCA_021162655.1 Anaerolineae bacterium | reverse complement strand
GAAAGATAGATAATAAAAGCACACTCTAGCAAGAAGCTGCTCGGCCGAGCCCGTGATGCCATCCAGCTCAAGCACTGCTTGATTCGTACCGAACAGACCCGAGACCTGCGTTAACTGGATCAAACGCCACGTTTTTCCCCACAAAGCATCCGCATGATATGGAGATCCCGAAGCTTTCCTCGCCCAGCTGACTTTAGACAAAAACGTGGCGGCCTCCACCCAGAATCAGGCCTTGCTACTCCACTGGTCCCTTATCGCGAGACGTTCAAGATAGACCTGGATGGCTCTATTAACTTCATTCACGCCAAAAAGTCGAAACGCTTGTCTACCGTCATAAGCAAGACAGGGAGAGGATAATGGCGATCACCACTGCCATCTCTGGCGCATACCAATTGACCGCCAAGTTGGTATATGGCTTCGGTCTCCGGCTGATAGAGCGTCTGGGCTTGTGCGTCAAGGACATTGACTTTACGCAACGCCAGATTATTGTGCACGATGGCAATCTGCACCGTTCAGGAACTTCTCGCTTGCAAGGACGTCAAGGCCACAACGCTCTACACTCACATCCTCAAATCGAGGTGAGGTTGCCATCCGCCGCCACCTGGGCCTTTAACCTGAATCTTTCGCCACCGCGCCCCTCGCCTTGAACCGGCAAAGTGACTGAAAGTCCGCCGCCATCAAGACCTAGAGGGATAATTGGCAAGGCTCTAGAGGGAGCCCCCAGCCTACCCCATGAAAAAAAGCCCCTCACCTACGCGATGAGGGGCTTCGCCTCCCCTAAAAATCAGGTGCGTAGATAGGACTCGGTAAAGATCACCTTGTTCAACAGAATCTGAACCGTCTTCCAAATGGCCACCTGCTCCGGATCGTCCATATCCACTTGGGAGGGATCGAGCTCCTCCATCGCCGCCGTCGCATCATAGAGGGCCAAGAGCAACCTGCCCACAGGCGTGCTGTCATCCCTCTCCTCAATGATGCGAATGACTTCCATCAACTTGTCGTCCAGGGGATCGGCGATCACAGCGTCCAGCCCCGCCGCCATCAGCATCACAAGGTAAACCCGGTTGATCAAGCTGCGGTTCTCTGTGGGAACATGGTTCGACACGTTGCTCAACCCAGCAATGGTTTGAGGAGCCGGATCCATCCCTTGCTTCACATAGCGCACTGCCTCAATGGCATGGGGGCAATACTCCTGACATCCCGCCACCGTGAGCACCAGAGGGTCAAGATAGAGATCCTCCATGGGGATGCCCACTTCCATCGCTCTTGGCACCAAGTGCTCAATGGCGATGGCCACCCGCTCCTCGGCCGTCACTGGAATACCTCCCTTGCCCATCATCAAGGCAATCAGCTTGGCATTATACTTGGCTGCCAGCGGAGGCACCTTCTCCAAGCGCTCAGGCTCGGCCGAGGTAGAGTTGATCATCGCTTGCTTCTTAGCCAGCTTGAGCCCCACCTCGATGGCTTCCAGGTTGGTTGTGTCAAAGGAAAGGGGCACATCCACCACCTCTTGCACAGCGTTGACGATCCACTCCATCACCTCGGGGCCATGGCGCCGCTGGGGGCCAATGTTCAGATCCAGCATGTGGGCCCCATGCTCCACTTCGGCTTTGGCCAGCTTCTGAATCGCCTCCGTATCGCGCTCGCGAATCGCCCGCTTCACCCTTGGCGAGAGGATATGGATGTTCTCTCCAACGATTAGCATCTCTTTTCCTCCTTCCCGTAACCGCTCCGCCTTTCGGCACAAAGCTTATTTCGAATCCGCAAAGGCTTGATCCAACAATCGGCAGACAGCTGGGTACACCAACGAGTCCTCCCCCAGCGTGATGAGAGGTTTACCCTCGAAATCGCATTCCATCACTGCCTGATCGCGCGGAATTGCCCCCAGGAAAGGTACACCCAATTCTTTGACTCTGTTCTCCAATACTTCTGGGAGCTCCCCCTGGACGTTGTTGATCACGAGGTATTCCTTCCCGATGCGCGTCCCCAGCTCCTGGGCCAGCTCGGCAATACGCGCTGCCGCAATCACCCCACGATAACTCGGATCACTGAGAATAAAGAGATAGTCCACATCCCGAGTAGTCTGACGACTAATATGCTCCATCCCCGCCTCGTTGTCGATCACCACATAGGCATACTCATCGCCCAAACGGTCGATACATTGGCGGAGCATGTTGTTGGCCGCGCAGTAGCACCCCGGCCCCTCGGGTCGCCCCATCGCCAAAAGGTCCACCCCTTCACCCTCAACCAGGCACTCGTACACCTTGTACTCGAACCAATCTGGCTTGGAGATGCCCACTTGAAAGCGTCCACTCGAGACCTGTTTCTGCGTCTCTTCGCGAATCTGGCCGATCGTCTCACGTAGCTCCATCCCCAAAGCCAGGTTCAAGTTCGAACTGGGATCCCCATCGATAGCCAGGATGGGGGTGCGTCCTCTTTCCAAAAGATATTTGATGGTCAGGGCGGCAAAGAGGGTTTTACCAGTTCCCCCCTTGCCCGCCACAGCTATCGTTACCGTCATCATGACCCTCCAAGCCGTTCCACATTGCGAAGCTTCTCTCGCACAGAGGGAAACTGCTCCAAATCCGTATGTGGCAAAAAGAGCGCCGAAGTAAAGGCGTTCATAAAGCTATTATCTGCACTGAGCTCCAGGTAGGTCATCTTGCTGGCAATCTCGCGCACCATAGCGCGATGCTCTGGGCAGAGAAGACAGAGATAAGCCCCTTGTACCGAGGTGTTGCCTAGATATGCAAAGCGATCCCAGGGCATATCGGGCAAGAGGCCTATCTCGATGGCCTTCTCGATATCGATGTACTTGCCAAAAGCCCCGCCAATGAGGATGCGCTCAATGTCCTCTAGCTCCAGACCCACACTGGTGGCCAGCACGTTCATCCCCGCATAGATGGCCGCCTTGGCTCGCAAGAGGTTCTGAATATCCACCTCTGTGAGGACGATATCCCTCTTTTTATCCTCCGTCTCGGCGGCCCAGGCAACGACATACTCCCCACCGCCAGGGCCCTCTCGCACCCGGGGGGTATCCAAGCTGCGATTCACATGGCCGCTCTTATCGATAACCCCCGTGATAAACATCTCGCCCAACAATGAAATCATCCCCGAACCACAAATACCCTTTGGCGGGGCATTGCCTATCGTTTCATAGGTGGGCTCAAAGGTCTGAGGATTGATCCACACTTCCTGGATGGCCCCCACAGTAGCCCGCATCCCCGAGACCACGCCCGAGCCCTCAAAGGCCGGCCCGGCCGAGCAAGCGCAAGAGATCAGCCAGTCTTTATTCCCCAGGACGAGCTCCCCATTCGTACCCACGTCAATGAAAAGGGTAATGGGCTCTTCCTCACTCATCCGTGAACGTAGCACCCCCGCAGTGATATCTGCCCCCACATAGGCACCAACCCCAGGGAGGCAATCCACTGTCGCCTCTGGGTGTATTCGTAAGCCAAGCTCACCCGCTCGCACAGGCGGGGGATGATTCACCGTGGGGATATGGGGCTCCAAGCGAATATGGCGAGGATCTAACCCCAGGAAAAGGTGAATCATCGTGGGGTTACCTGCCACGGTGGCAAAATACACATCCTCAGGGCTTGCCCCATGCGCTGCGAGGAGCTCATCGATTAAGCCGTTCAAAGTGTTCAAGACAAGCTGTTGGAGGTGCTCTAGCCCCCCTGGGCGCTGAGAGTAGATGATCCGCGAGATGACATCCTCACCACAGGAGATCTGCCCATTGTATGCAGAAGCGCGCCCAAGCAAAGCCTTGCTTTGCAAATCCACCAAATAGACGACATTGGTAGTCGTACCGATGTCGATGGCCAACCCCAGGGTGTGTTCCGTTGTATCTCCAGGGCGAATGTCCACCAACCTGGGAGGTCCCTGCGAGCTTGCCCAAGTCCCCTTTTCTACGACGGCCGTCACCTCCCAATCCTCTGCCCGGAGCGCTCCTGCCAACTTGCGCATGATGGGCAAACTGGCAACCAATCCCGTTATCCCATGTTGCCGCACAAGCTCTCGTTGGAGGCGTTCAAAATCGGTAGTGTTATCTGCCAAGGAAGGGGGGTCCACCTTTAAATGGCACTTGGCCACCCAAGGCGCCTGTTCATGCTCACAGACAACAACCTCTGGGGCCTCCTTCTCGGCCGCCAGACCCACCTCCAGGCGTACAATCCTCTCCTCCTGAGGGGGCACATAGACAACGAGGTCCCCCTCGACCAGGGTTTGACAGGCAAGGGCGTACCCTTGTTCTACCTCCTGGGGAGTTAGGCGCGCCACCGAGCGGCGGCGCACTTGGCCCTCTTGAACGACCACTATACAGCGCCCACAGCGTCCTTGGCCCCCACAAGGGAGAGCCAAGGGGATCCCTGCTGCCTCGATAGCCTCCTGCAGCAGGGCCCCCCTTTCTACATAAACCACCTGCTGAGCAGGCAACAGCGTCACTCTGCACTTGTCTGCGATGAGAGTCCTCCTTTTCTACACTATCGGTAAAAACACCCTCAATAAACCTAGGCAGCAAACTGCTTGAGGAAGCTGGGGATATTGATCGCCTCCCTCGGCCCGACCAGGATCTCCCAATCGGGAAGCTCATCCTCCAACTCGCCCGAAATGCTCGAGACATAGCCAGGGATGATGATCTTGCGGTGGGCAACCTTTTCCGCCACCCCCATAGACTTGACCGCTTTGGCAATCCTCTCCGCGTCGAACTTGCCCGCGGCCCAGGCCGTCAACACCGACATTCCCTCCGAGTCGGCAACCAATAACCAGGCAGGAATGCCGCTGCCCTCCACCTCGCCCGCCACGCTAAAGTACGTCAAGGAGAAATTGGTCGTCACCAGCAAGGGGGATTCCGGCGTGGGCTTGCCAATCTCATAGAGACCCGGGCTCACCTGGATGGGCTTTTGCGGATCGGTGTAGATGTTCTGCCGCAAAGTCAAGAGCGGATAGAGGCTCGCCGGATCAAAGTGGTCCATAACAATGAACCCCGCATATTTGGCCACATACTGGCCCGCTAGGAGAGCTTCCTCCAGCTCGTCCTCGGTCCCCTCTCCAGGGAAGGCAATGATGGGGTACCCCAGCGGTCGATAGTTCTTTTTGATCGCCAGACGGCGCAGCTGGGTAAAGGCCGCCAGCGAATCGCTCCACCCCCTTGTCCCTGGGTCCAAGACCATGTCCTCGACGCCCTTGCCCTTGATCTTTTCCGTCAACTCAGCCAAAGTCTCCAGCCCCTCCCCAAAGACAGCCAAAGGCGCTCCGTACTGGGCAGCCAAAGAGGCCATGGTTTCCCAATTCTCTGCATTCGCAGCATAGATCAGGGGGGCCATTCCCTGAGCTGCTTTGAGCCCCGCTTCCATCACCTGAGGATCGTCTGCGATCAAGACAAGGGGTAATCCCGCACTTACCACCTGAGCAGCGCGCTCTCCAAAAGCATCTGCACTACCCGCGGCACTCTGGAGCGCAATCCCATCCGCCTTTAACTCGATACCCACACGCTCCACACCATAATTCGCCACGGCTTCCAACCTGGCCGCAAAGGCATCCGCCGGCTCATCGTCCTTCAAGCGATAGAAAAAGCCAGGGGGATGGTAAAAGGTCTTCTCATGGCGAAAGAGTACCGTCTCGTTCCCTACCTCGACCTTGCGCTCCTCAGGCCCCACCTTGACCAAGCGGATAGGCGGTGCTGAGGCAGCATCCAAAACAGCCTTTGCCTCATCCGAGACGTATGGGCAAGCAGAAAGCTCCACTTGCCGAGCGGCCAGCTTCATCGCAAAAGCCAAACAGGTAGGGAAGCCACACTCCTTGCAGTTCGTCTTGGGCAACAATTTATATATTGCCAACCCACTCAATCCCATGGCTACACTCTCCTTCCTTCAGCAAACATGGCTATCGGCAAACAAACTATGCCTTGGTCATCAACTTGTCGATGACCTGGCGGATCTTTTTCACCGCCTCGGGATGGCGCATGACGACGATATTCGCCCCCGCCTCGAGGAGGGCCATTGTCGTTATCGTCTCCCAAAGCAGGCTTCGCTTCGTCCAATCTCCCCACTCTGCAGGGACCCCTTCATTGACCCGAGCCTCTTTGGCCCGCCAAGCCTCAAAGCCCGTCGTGACGATCATGGGCTGCTGGGTCATGCTATCGCCCATCAAGGCGGCCAGTTTGAGACGCTCCATCACCGAATAAGTGTACTCTAAGCCGTAACCCAAGGCTCCAGTCGTGGGGTCCATCAAAATGCGGTCCAGATCCAAGCGCATATCGCTGATGAGGATATTCAGCTGCTTGGCCAAGTTCACGTCGATAGGAGTCTTGCCGATGACGAGATGCCCGTGAGCCAGAGCCGCTGCCACAATGGTGCGATAATTTCCCTCCTCACAGTTCCCCAAGGCTACCCGCTCACCAGCGGCCTCCTCCGCCACAGCCACAAGCACTTCATTATCCTTATCCACCTGGCCCGGCCCGTAGACGATCAGCGGGAGGGTGGTTGCCTCAAGAACCTTGCGCACCGTGGCCCTCGCTTGCTCCCCAGAGGTGTTGCCCTTCTCAGGGTGAGCACTATCCAAGGTCAAGGCAATGAGGTCTGCCCCCACCTCCTCAGCCTTTTTGGCCCAGGCCCCCACATCTTGGAGCACGTCACCCCAAGCCTCCAAAAGGATGGGAGACCAGTCCTCAGGGGGATGATCCCAGATCTCTATGGCGATCGCTGGGCGATGAGGAACCTCCCCTTCAAAATGGAGGAAGGGCAGTGTGTTCTCCCCACCAACGGTCACCGTACGCCCCCGTGTGCCACCATCCGCCGGCAGGGCACCTAAAGTGACCTCTCGAACCTTTCCCGTCCATTTCTCCTGTACCGAAGGCACACTTGCAGCCATCTACTTCACGCTCCTTTCACAGCCAAGATGCCTTTCTGACTATCTATACCAAGGGTCCTCTAAAAGATGGGATCCATCGTCAAAGCGGGATGCCCTTTCTCCTCCAAGAAGGCCAACAGCTCCTCAATAGTGGTCGCCGTATCCCCATCGGCGATCTTGTCAAGGAGATCAGGCACTCCTTCGCGCTCACAAACGGCCTGAAGCTCATCCCTCATCGTCTCTTTAAGGATCTTGGAGAGCCAAACCACCCGCTTGAAACCTCCTTCAGCCGAGATGAATTTCTTGCTCAGGAGGTAATACTTGCCCACACCCATCATGCCCGGGGTCTGAAGACCACCGCCAGCGATGCCAGCCAGGGTAGAGAACTTCATCCCCACGGGGGTCATGCTAGGATCCTCTCGAGAGACGACCATAATCCCATTCGCCTCTGGGATGACCATGGCGATGCACTCAAAGCAGCCACAGGCCGTCATCGGGTCGCGCATGATTGAATACATAGAGACCCGCTCCACCGTTCCATGGGAGTTCTGATAGACGAACTCGTTCGGCCCCTGCCAGACGCCGTACACCGGATCCAGACAAATGCCCTTGGGAACTGGCTGGTTGGGGCCTGTCGGGTTGATCTGGTAGGAGGCTTTGCAGTCCAACCAGTTGTATGCACCGCACAGCCCCAAGCGCTCCGGCGAGACGATACAGACATGGTTCGGGGCGAAGCTCTGGCAGAGGGTACAACTATAGAACTCGTCCACCGACTCGTCCGTCATGTCTGCCAGGCGAATATTGCGTGCCTGATAGGCTTCGCGCGCCTTCTGAAGCCACTCTTGGAAGAGCTCTTCGTCGGTGATCAGCGTCACCTGGACCTTGTCCACAATGGAGCCAAAGTCTGCATGGAAGCGAGCATAGAGGATCTCGCCCAAGTGCTTGATCTGGAAACCCTTTTCCACCGCAGCCTTGCTGAAGCGAATCCAGGTAATATCTCGCTGGCCGATGTGCTGGACACCCGAAGCTCCGTTAATAAAGTAGTGGATCTGCCGCTCCAGAACGGGCTCGAAATCCTCCTGCATCTTGCGGCCAGCCACCTCTACCAAGATGCCCAGGTTCATCGCCCCACCGACTTCAACATCCTCAAAGGAGGGACCTATGAGGGTGATCTTGCCATCTTCTACCTCATCAAAGTCAGCCATGCGGAGATACTCAAAGGCCCGCGCGTTGCGCCCTCCAAACTCGATACGCATATCCGCACGGCGCACACGCTCGCCCTCAAAGGCACTCCCATAGGGCACGGGGATGGGCACCTCGGTGATCTTGACCTTGATACCTCGTACTTCGATACACCGCTGAACCAAGCGGCGAGCTTTCTCTGCATCCGTCTCCCCCTCAATGTCATCAAAGGGCATGCTGATCACGTGCTCATATTGAGTGATGCCTGTGGGGAGAATCTGCGGGATCACCGTATCGGCGATGACGGGGAACCCATAGTTAAGGGCCCCTGCTGCCGTCGCATACTTGAGGTCATCCACCTCACCGAGGGCAAGGACAAAGGCGAAAACGCGATATTTGTTGTAGAGAAGGATATCTCGCGCCTGTCCTCCCGAGAGGCCTCCAAACGTCAGCGCAGAGCGTGTCGCAAAGCCGAGGGCATAGATCGCTGAGATGGTATCAGTGCCAAAGGGGACGATATACGTATCGTAGCCCATCTCGACGCCTTCTTCCATCAGCTGATGAATGATGCTCCGCCCGTTCACGTTTCCGGAGAGAAAAACCAAGATATTCCTCTGCTGCAGCTCGCGGACAATCGAGACGGCCGCCTCATTGCTCCGGGCTGCGCCTACGATGGCCGCAAACCCCGGCATACGACCATCGACGAGCTGGATACCCCAAGCACGCAACTGCACGTCATCGATGGGGCCATTGGCAAAGCCTCCTTCCTCCTCCTGGCTATTGCCATCAGGGCTGGTAAAGCTAGTTCCTGTAAGCTGCAACCCTGGGATGGGTTCCGGTTGCAATCCGCGGGCAAAGCGAATACCCTCAATGGCCTCCTCTGCCAGGAGAGTGGCCACACCGCAATCCAGCGTCTCGCCCAAGTAAGGGAGCCAAAGCGTATCTCCAGGGACGGGGTGAAGCAGCTTCTTGGCGTAATCGATCACCTGTTGAAGATCCCCCAGCGTCTGCACCTCGATGCCGGTGAACCCCAGGATCACCGGCAAATAGTAGGCGGTATTCGTAAAGACCACGGGCGTCTCTGGCCCCAATTCTTTGATGGCCTCCTGCAACATCTTTTCTGCTTCGCTGACGATCAGATTCGCACCGCGAATGGCCGCCTTGGCAATATATCGCGACATCTCCTATCACCTCCTACTCTGACAGCTCGGGCACAGAATAGAGGGCAGCTGCCTGCTCCTCCCCCAAGCTGCTCCGAAGCTGCTCCACAAGACGATCTCCACTCTCTCCATAGCGAGTGGGGTCATAGGCCGGCAAGCCCAGCGCAGCCCGCTTGGCATCGATGTGTGCCAAAGCCTTTTCAATGAGCTTTTCAATATCGGGCTCAAACTCGATCTTGCCGCCTACTTTAGCCTCCCAACCTTCCGTCATAATACGAACGACCTCTTCACTGCCAGCGACGGGGTTGCGCACTCCAAAGAGTACATAGACCCCCGAAGCTGCACAATAGGTCCCAATGGAAAGCGCCTTCTCCGACATATATTCAGGGCAAATGCCCACAGCAGGAAGATCAGCAATATCCTCGCCCAAACCACCCTCGGTCGCACACTGGGTGAGGATGGTGAGAATACGCGAGTTATCGACACACGAGCCCACGTGCAGCACCGGCGGTACCCCGATGGCCTCACAGACCTCACGCAGGCCAGGGCCAGCCTCCGCCATGAACTCTGGGCGCAAGTATGCCTGCTTGGCCGCCCCCGTGGCAGCACATCCGGTGACGACTACTAGCACGTCATTGCGGATTAGCTCACGGATAACCTGCGTGATACCTGAATCATGGGTCACTCGGGCGTTATTGCAGCCAACCACCCCTGCCAATCCACGGATGCGCCCCGCCGCCACCGCATCGTTCAACGGGCGGAAGGAGCCTCTATACAACCCACCCTGCATGTAGCGGATGTACTCATGAGAGAACCCAGCGATCAAGTTCTCGCGAATGGCGGGGATGCGGGCCTCTTTGCGATTTGGATAGTTCTCAATCGCTGCCCTGACGATCTCCTTGGCCGAATCGTAGGCTTTGTGTTCATCGAACTCCATATAGGTAGCCCCCTCGATCTTGGCCTTGGGAGAAGTGGCGATGAGCAGAGTATGATATTGCTGAGCAACGGTGGCCAGAGCCTGCATGATGCACTGCACATCCACAATCATCGCCTCTACGGCCCCGGTGGCCAAAGCCAACTCCTGGGAAAGAAAGTTCCCTGCCGGCGGAATGCCATGCCGCATAAGCACCTCGTTCGCTGTACAGCAGATGCCCGCCAGGTTGATCCCTTTGGCCCCTTTGGACTGGGCATAGGCCACCAACTCGGGATCCGAGGAGGCTGCCACGATCATCTCCGAAAGGGTGGGCTCGTGGCCATGAACGATGATGTTCACCTCATCTTCCTTGAGCACCCCCAGGTTCACCTGGCTCTGCAGGGGGCTAGGGGTACCAAAAAGGATATCACTGAGGTCTGTGGCCAGCATCGAACCTCCCCAGCCATCCCCCAGGGCCGCCCGCAGGACTTGGTCCATAATATGCTCGGCATCCTGGTCCACTCCCATATGGGTACGGTGCATAATCTCGACGATCTCTCGGTCGACGCCTCGAGGAACCAAACCCAGGTCGCGCCAAAGCTGCTGACGCTTGTGCGGAGCCCTAGAGATATAGGTCACCTCTCCTTGCTGCTGGCCAAAGTTCTCCAGAGCTTTCTCTGCCACGTCCAGGGCGATCTCGTTCACGCTCCGGCCTTCGGTCTCCACTCCCAGGTAGCCAGCCACCATATAGAGCTTGGCCACATCGCGAATGCGGTATCCCTGAGCCTCCCCCTTGGCAACAGCTAAAAGGGTCAAGGCCAGGTCGCGCCCGTGATCCGAGTGGGCCGCAGCGCCGCCTGCCACCGCACGGGCAAAGTTCCTCGCCGCAACCGTCGCCCGAGTGGCTCCACACACTCCACGAGTAACTTTGCCCACTAAGCGGCAGGGCCCCATAAAGCATATCCTACAACAGATGCCATCCGCTCCGATGGGACAGGGCTTTACCTGTTCAGCACGATCAAAGGCGGTTTCCACCTCCCCATCGCAGCAGGCAAGGACCTCAAGTACGGCTTTGTCGACGCTTTTCTCCTGAGCCATCTACTTTCTCTCCCTATCCTAACAAAAGACACGCCACAAATAAGGAAAACAAGGAATACACCACCAAGGGAACTGTTCCCGTCCCCCAAAACGAAAGGCAACGATGCAGCAGAGGACTTAATAACGACGAAAGTCCCCAGCCATCTCCAGGTCTTTGCGTTCTGTCTCGGTGACTCGCTGGATGAGGCTATACCAGGCTGAACCATCCTCTGGATGGTTGGGCAGCTTCGGCAACGGCAGGTCTTGGTTGGGAGGATATCCAGCGTCAGAGAGGGTACGTTCTATGTCGGGAGGGGAAATATGGGTTGGATCGTACTCGAGGATAACCCGCTTGGCTGCCGAGCTGGCCACAATGTTCGCAACGCCCTCTAGCTCTGAGAGGATCTGGCGCACACGCAGCACATGGTGGTCAGCATACATAGCCGGCACGTACAGTGTTAACCGCTCCATAGCATACACGCCTCCTTTTTTCTCTACCCGCAGGTAGAGTTTTCTCCCGCAATTTATGGCCCATGAACAAAGAACAACATGAAATAAACCCTCCAAAAGTTTTTTTTCAATCTTGCCGATTACAATCAAGCACGAGGGGGGGACGCAAGTCCTCTTGCGCCCCCATGGACCTTTTAGAAGAGCCCCTTGACCTTCCCTTCTTCGGTAAGATCCACATCCATGAATGCTGGCCTCCTGGGCAAGCCGGGCATGGTACGCATATCACCGCAAAGAGGATAGAGGAACCCCGCGCCCACACTCGCCCGAATGTCCCGAATCGGGAGACGCCAGCCTTTAGGTGCCCCCTTGAGGCTCGGGTCGTGAGAGAGCGAAAGGTGTGTCTTGGCCATGCAGATGGGCATCTTGTCATAGCCGAGCTTGGTATAAAGCTGGATCTTGCGCTCTGCCTCAGGCAGGTAATCAACCCCATCTGCCCCGTACACCTTGGTAGCAATGATCTCTATCTTTTCTTTGATGGGAATATCCAAGGGGTAGAGGAACTGGAAGTTGGATGGCTTCTCGCAAGCCTTGACCACCGCCTCAGCCAACTCACGAGCCCCTGCGCCACCCTTGGCCCAGTGCTCACTGGGAACAGCATCCTCAGCGCCTGCGTCAATAGCGATCTTGCGGATGAGCTCGATCTCGGCATCAGTATCGGTGGTGAAGCGGTTGATGGCCACAACCACGGGGATGCCAAACTGTTTAGCAATGTTGATGTGGGCCACCAGGTTCGCGCATCCTTTCTCTAGATACTCCAAGTTCTCCTCCGTGAGCTCCTTGGGCAAGGGCTTGCCCGGCACCACTTTGCCCAGCCCACCATGCATCTTGAGCGCTCGCACCGTGGCCACCATCACCACGCAATTGGGAATCAACCCGCTGACTCGACACTTGATATCAAAGAACTTTTCCATCCCGACATCGGCACCAAAGCCCGACTCGGTGACCACGTAATCAGCCAGCTTGACGGCGATCATATCGGCAATACAAGACGAGTTCCCATGGGCAATGTTGGCAAAGGGCCCTGCATGAACAAAGGCTGGCGTGTGCTCAAGGGTCTGCATCAAGTTGGGCATCAATGCATCCTTCATCAGCACCGCCATCGCACCGGCCACCCCCAAGTCCTCCGCGGTCAGTGGGTTCCCCTTGGTATCCATCCCAAAGGTGATGCGCCCCAACCGCTCCCGCAGGTCCTTCAAGCTGGTGGCCAACGCTAGGATCGCCATCACCTCACTCGCCACAGTGATGTCAAAGCCAGTCTCCCGCGGCGTACCATTGCGTCGCCCTCCCAGGCCAATGACGATCTGGCGCATCGCAGCATCTTCTACGTCAACAACCCGGTTCCAGAGGATAGAGAAGGGGTCAATGTTCAAACGGCGCAACCCCACACGCTCCAGCGCCTTATCGCTCAAGCGCCGCTCATGCATCATACGCGCATCGATGGCCGCAGCCAGCAGGTTGTGGGCCACCCCTACCGCGTGGATATCTCCCGTCAGGTGCAGGTTGAAATCCTCCATCGGGATGATCTGCGAATATCCACCACCAGCAGCGCCCCCCTTGATCCCGAACGTCGGGCCCATCGATGGCTGACGGATACAGGTAAAGACACGCTTGCCCAGCTGGCTGCCCAGAGCCTGGCTGAGCCCGATCGTCGTCGTCGTCTTGCCCTCCCCCAGAGGCGTAGGCGTGATGGCCGTCACATCGATATACTTGGCATTAGGCTTGTCTTTAAAACGATCCAGAACATCCAGATGTACCTTGGCCTTGTACCAGCCATACGGCTCCAAATCGTCCTTGGTGAGACCAACTTCTTCAGCAATCTCCAGAATCGGTTTGATCTCTGCTGCCTGGGCGATCTCCAAATCACTCAGCATTGCGACTCCCTCCTTCTTTCTAGTGGGGAACGGCCTCCTGACCAGCTACCCCATTGAGAAAAGAACCTTTCCTATCAGGCACTATGCCTGTCCTGTCTGGCGTTTGGCGGCCACCAAAGTATTCCGCATGAGCATCACGTTCGTCATCGGGCCTGTCCCTCCAGGCACCGGGGTGATATACCCAGCCACCTCCATGGCCGCCTCTGTATCCACGTCACCCACCAGCTTGCCATCTACCACGTTCACGCCAAAGTCTATCACCACAGCCCCTGGGCGGATCATCTCTGCGGTGATGATCTTGGGTTTGCCCACCGCTGCCACCAGGATATCCGCCTGCTTGGTCATGGCAGCCAAATCCCTCGTTCGGGAATGGCAGATGGTCACCGTCGCATGCTCGTGCAGCATCAATAAAGCCATAGGGCGCCCTACGATGTTGCTCCGCCCTACCATCACCGCATGCTTCCCCTTTAACTCGATGTTGTACCGATGAAGGATCTCCATCCCGCCCAAGGGCGTCGCTGGGGCAAAGGTATCGCCACTCTGCTGGAAAAGCTTGCCAGCATTCAGGGGATGGATACCATCCACGTCTTTCTGGGGGTCGAGAACATCGGTGACAAGATGGGAAGGAAGATGTTTGGGAAGTGGCATCTGGACGATGATTCCATTCGTTCGCGGGTCATGGTTCAGGCGCGCCAATAGCATGGTAAACGCCTCTGCATCGGCATCTGCCGGCAGGGTATGCAGTTCGAAGCGCATCCCCGCTTTTGTAAAGCTCTTTTTAATCTGGCGCACATACCAAGAAGAAGCCGGGTCCTCGCCAATCTGCACTACAGCAATGCCAGGAACCCAGCCATGCTTCTCTTGAAACTGAGCCACTTCTTCGGCGATTTCCTGGCTGATCGTCTTTGCCAGAGCTCGGCCATCTAGAATCTGCGCCGTCATAGCACCCCCTTGTCTACTCTCCCTTGCAAGCCCCTAGGCCCCTATCTTTTCCCGTACGATAGCTAGAACACGATCCTTAGTTTCCGTCTTGCCTTCCGTAATCGCCGCGATCCGCTCACGGACGCTTTGCACAAACGCCTCATCCTTGATGCTGGCCAAATTGATGTAAACGTTCAAAAGAGCGGCATGGATGCTCGCTTCCGCAAGGAGTGCCGCCACCCCGGCATCACTCACTGCCCACTTGTTGCCCATCTCTGCGGCAGGCAGCGCCAGCTCCACTACCTGGGCGCACCGCTCTGCTACAGAGAGAGGAACCTCTGCCGCCTCCTTCAAAGCAGCCTGCAGGGCCCGAGTACGCGCCTTTTTTTCCTCAGGCGTCTTGCGGGGCAGACGATAAGCCTCCATCACCTGGCCATAGACCTGTGTATCCTCCTCCAATAGCTTGGCCAACTCCACGCGTAGGGCTTCGCTTTTCTCGAGGATGGCGCTCATCTTCTCTTGGACATCCTCATAGCCCTTTTTGCCAATGGTGAGGTTGCAGACCATGCTCACAAGGGCCGCGCCCAACGCTCCCCCCAACGCTGCCCCGCTTCCTCCACCCGGAACGGGCTCTTTGGAGGCCAACTTTTCAAGAAATTCGCTAACCCTCAACTCTGTGAACATCCTCGCTCCTGCCCCTCCTCAAACCTTAATACTCGGGCGGCAACTCCTCTAGCTCGGCCATGCTAAAGACAGGCCCATCCACACAAACATACTTGGGCCCCACATTGCAACGACCACACTTACCGATGCCGCACTTCATCCGGTTCTCCAAAGAGGTATAGATCTGCTCCTTCTGAAAGCCCAGCTTGGTCATCACAGGCAGTGTGAAACGGATCATAATGGGGGGACCACAGATGACCGCGATGGCATTCTCTGCCGAGGGGGCAACTTCCTCCACCACGGCCGGAACGAACCCCACCTTGCGCGTCCAGCCGGGGGCCTCGCGGTCGATCGTCTGCCAGACCTCAATATCGTCCCGTTCCTCCCAGGCAGCCAGATCCTCCTTGTACATCAACAGCCCAGGATTGCGAGCACCATAGACCACTGTGATCTTGCCATACTGATCTCGCTCTCCCCCCTCCAAAAGGTAAACGATGAGCGAACGCAAGGTAGTAAACGCGAATCCTCCACCAATCACAACCACGTCTTTACCCTTCATCCGCTCAAGGGGGAAGCAATTCCCCAACGGTCCACGCAAGCCGATCACATCGCCGGGGACGAGGCTGTGCAAAGCAGAAGTAACCACCCCCGCCTTTTTGATGGTGAAGCGGAGGAAACCCTTCTCGGTAGGTGAGGAAGCGATCCCAAAAGGCGCTTCCCCCTTGCCAAAGACAGAGAGCTCACAGAATTGCCCAGGGGAAAAGCAGAACCGCTCGGCATCCTCCTCACAGGCAAAAGCTAGATCAAAGCTCTTGATCGTGCGATCATCCGTCTCGTCGACGATCCGCTGGATGACCATGCTCATAGGCAAATAGGGGTTCTCTCCCCGATGGCCACAGGTACATTCATGCACGGCGCTCATAGCCACTCCTGCTCTCAGGATTCAACTTTGGAGGCACGCTCCTGGCGCACACGCCGGAGAACCTGGCGGATATCCAATAACACCGGGCAGTTCACCACACACCGCCCACAACCCACGCAGCCATAAAGCCCCACATTGTGGGGAAGATATTCGAACTTGTGCATCACCCGTTGCCGCCAACGCGAAGCTTGGTCGGGCCGCGGATTATGCCCCGAAGCGTGGAGAGTGAAATAAGGGTACATACACGAATCCCACGAACGGACTCGCTCCCCACCTCCTGAAAGCACTCGATCCTCAATGGTAAAACAATGGCAGGTGGGGCAATTATAGGTACAAGTGCCACAGGCAAGGCATTTTTCTGAAATCTCGGCCCAGAGCTCACTTTCAAAGAGATCTTCCAGATCTCGCTCGATCCCCTCGACCGGCTCGATCTCGACAAGCTTTTGGTAGGCGGCTTCCTCCAACTCGGCAGCCTTTTGCAGGTGGGCCTGATCTGCTTGAGCCAAACCAAGCTCCTCGAGAAGGGCAGCCCCCTTTTCCGAGACAGCCTCAAGAAGGTAGGCATCCCCTGCATCCCGCATCAAGATATCTGCCCCCTCGCTATCATAGGGGCCACTCCCGAAGGCATGGCAGAAGCAAGTAGGCCGCGGATGGGTACAGGCAAGGGCAAGGATGAGGGTGCTCTTTCGCCGGGCCTGATAATAAGGATCTATATACTTGCCCGCGCCAAAGACCTTATCGAAAAGGAGAAAGCTCCGCGCATCACAGGGGCGTAGCCCCAAGATCGCCTTGGGCTGCTCATCGAAAGGAACCTGAAGCACCTTATTGAAATGCTCTCGCTCCTGAGCAAAAGCGATCATGCGCTCCGTTTGAGGAAAGAGCACCATCTTGGGCGGCTTGGTCGTGTTGCGGTAATCCAGGACCACCTCGTCTGGCGTCTTGACCTCGTCAAAGCGCAGCTCCTGATCGCGAGGAACGGGCGCATAGAGCCGAACGCGAGACATCAACTCGGCGACAAACTCAGACAATTGATCTTTGGCAAAGAGGAACGGTTCCACAGCTCTCGTCTCCTCATCTTGATCAGGAACTTTAGCCCATGATGAAATCGTTATAATCGTCCTCACGATACGTCGTTAACGGCGGCTTGGCCTCCGGATCTACCCCGGCATCATAGCCAAAGAGCTCCAGCGTGTCCTTACGCAGCTTGTCCAAAAAGAGGCGCAGGTTGACCCCCTGAGGGCAGGCCCTCGTACAAGCGCCACAGCCCACACAGCGCCCAGCTAAATGGAACGTCCGCATAATCTGGAAAAACTGCACATCCTCAGGACGGGTCGTCTGATAGACCCAGCGCGGCATCGTCCGATCGACAAAGCAGATATTACAATAGCAAAGGGGACAGGCATTCCTACAGGCATAACAGAGATTACAACGCTCTACCTCTTGCCGAAAACGCTCCCAGCGCTCCTCAGGGGAAAGGGCTTCGATCTCCCGCACATGTGCAAACGGATCCCGTTCGGGGTCCTCTGGAATTTCCTCCCCTAGATGCACATCGAAAATGATCGGGTTATGACGGTCGCAGGCTTGACAAAGGTCATAAATCACTTCCTCAAGGGGTAAGGACTGCCCATCGACGAGCACCTGGGAACCCTCCACCTTAGCTTCCTCGATATCCTCGACAGCCACTCCCAGACGCTCAGCCACCTTTTTGGGATCCACCACGCCCGGACAACTCACTCCTACGATGCGCAAGTCTTCGCGCACGGCCTGCCTCTCTTGAATCAGGCCCACCACCGCACGCGCATCACAGCCCTTGACCATGATGCCCACCTTTTTGCCCTTGTACCTGGGCAAAAAGACCGCCAAATTATTCTCACATGTCGCATCCCAAATGAGCCGCCCCACATCCTCGGGCCGACGAATAAAAGCGGGCGTTGCCTGAAGCGGCACGGTCCCTGCCTCATATCCGATGAAAAGCTCAATCTCCCCCGAGCGTAGCCAATCCGCTATCTGTTTCTGGATCCCTTGCTCAAGTGTGCTCATCTTACCCTGCTTCACCCTCTTGTGTTAGGGATGCCGCCTTGATATTCAATCGACGCAACGGCCCCAGTTTGCGCACATCCTCGGTCACCTTGGTGACAACCTCGGCGAAACGCCCTCCCTCCGAGGCTGATACCCAGGAAAACTGCACCCGGCCCGGTTCAATGCCCAGATACTCTAAATAGCGTTGCAACAGGGCAAAGCGCCGCCGCGCATAGTAGTTCCCCGCCAGGTAATGACAATCCCCCGGATGGCACCCCGAGACCAGCACGCCATCCGCCCCCTGGCGCAAAGCCTCTACGATAAAGATGGGATTCACCCTGCCCGAGCAGGGCACACGAATGATGCGCACGTTAGGGGGATATTGAATTCGCGAAGTCCCTGCCAAGTCTGCACCAGCGTAGGAACACCAATTGCAGAGAAAAGCCAAAATCTTGGGTTCCCAATCCGGCGGTATCTCTTGAGCACTCATCATCTATATCCCTCAGAAGGATCGCTCTTTTCAGCCTCAGTTCAGGGCACCAACGCCGAGATCTGGGCCATGATTTGAACATCATCGAACCCATCAAGGGTGATGCATCCCGAACGACAAGCTGCAGCGCAGGCCCCACACCCCTTGCAAAGAGCGGGGTTCACCTCTGCACAATCTTTCCAGTTGCGCCTAGTCACCTCTTTGTGTACCAGCTCAATGGCCTGGTAAGGGCAGATGTTTACACAATCCCCACAGGCCACGCACTTGAGCTGATCCACATGCGCCACCGTACCTACAGACATCAACTGCTCTTTTGCCAGCACAGTGCAGGCCCGAGAGGCAGCAGCACTGGCTTGCGCGATCGCCTCGTCGATGAACTTGGGCCCATGAGCCATACCAGCCAAAAAGACGCCCTCTGTAGCAAATTCGACAGGGCGAAGCTTCATATGGGCCTCAAGGAAGAACTGCTCTTCATTCAGGGGGACTTTGAGCATCATGGCCAGATCTTCAGCATCCTCGCGCGGAGCAATGCCCACGCTGAGCACAAGGGCATCCGGCTCTAGCTCGATCTCTCGACCCAAGATATAGTCATATACCCGCACCGTAAGGCGATCCCCCCGCTTCTCCACTATGGGGAGTCCGCCACGCCCCTGCTCGTCGGGCTCGAGGTCGTAGCGCACAAAGAGCACTCCCATATCACGGGCCTGTTGGTAATATCGCTCGCGCAAGCCGTAGCTGCGAATATCCCGATAAAGGATATAAATGTTGCTCTCTGGGTAGCGCTTCTTGAGGGCGATGGCATTCTTTAGAGCCTCCGAGCAACATACCCGGCTACAGTAGGGATGTTCAGGGGTACGGGATTCCACACACTGAATCATCACCACAGTACCCCGCGGTGGCAGAGAGAACTCCCCTTTGGCCAAAGCCCCCTCCAGCTCCCGCTGGGTCATCACGCGAGGATCCTGGCCATAGAGATAGGCTGAGGTTTTCCGTTCCTGGGCCCCCGTGGCGATGATGACCACACCATGCTTGACTTCAATTTCTTCAGGGCCACTACCATTCGCCCGGCGCTCGATGAGGCTCTGGAAATTCCCCACAAAGCCATCCACTTTCTTGACGGTCGCGCCGGTGTAGACATGGATCAACGGATGCGCGTAGACCTGCTCACGCATCTTGGCCAACATCTCTTGCACGTTATCATTGCGCAGCGTGGCATAGACCTGCTGGGCATTGCCACCCAATTCCATCTCGCGCTCAACCAAATAGACCTCATATCCCTGGCCAGCCACTTTGAGAGCCGCCGTCATCCCCGCCACTCCGCCTCCGATCACCAGCGCACTATGGGTCACTGGCAGAGGCTGCCCATATAGAGGCCTATTGTTCACCACTCGCGAGACGGCCATGCGCACCAGATCTTTGGCCTTTTCCGTGGCCTTTTCTGGCTCATCCATATGCACCCAAGAGCACTGATCGCGTATGTTGGCCAGCTCAAAGAGATAGGGGTTCAGCCCCACCTCACGAATCGTCTCTTGGAAGAGTGGCTCATGGGTACGCGGTGAGCAAGAGGCCACCACCACGCGGTTGAGCTGATACTCTTCGATGATCTCCTTGATCGACTCTTGAGTATCCTGAGAGCAGGTAAAGAGATTGCGCCCCGCATAGACAACGTAGGGCAGCGTCTCTGCATAGGCGCGCACAGCTTCTACGTCCACCACGCCCGCGATGTTGATACCACAGTGGCAGACGAACACGCCCACCCGAGGCGGATCTCCTGAAATATCGCGCTCGGGCGGATACTCTTTCTCCTTTGTCAGGGTGTTCCTCGCAGGGGCCAACAACGCAGCCGCTTCAGCTGCGGCCCCGCTGGCCTGCACCACCGTCTCAGGAATATCTTTGGGGCCGCTGGCCACACCACAGACGAAAATTCCCTCTCGCGAGGTCCTGAGTGGATGGAATTCGTCCGTGTAGCAAAAGCCTCCCTCTGCCTGGCGCAAGCCCAGCTTTTTGATGAGCTCCCTAGTCCCTTTGGAAGGCTCTAGCCCCACCGAGAGAACAACCATATCAAACTCTTCATAGATGAGGCGATCATCCTCGGTGGTATAGGCCACCCGCAGTCGACCGTCGCTTCCCTCATCCACCTTGGCTACTCGGGCCCGCACAAAGCGCACCCCGTGCTCATCGCGGGCACGCTCATAGTACTTGTCAAAATCCTTGCCATAGGCCCGCATGTCCATGAAAAAGATGGTGGGCTCGATCTGATGGTCATGCTCTTTGGCGATGACCGCCTCTTTGATGGCATACATGCAACAGACGGAAGAACAGTACGTGTTCCCACACTGCCGATCTCGAGAGCCCACGCACTGGAGGAAAGCGATCCTCCGAGGAGACCTGCCATCCGAAGGACGAACCACATGCCCTTCATAAGGCCCAGAGGCCGAGAGAATCCTCTCAAACTCGATGCTCGTTACCACATCTTTGAAGCGGCTGTACCCCAGCTCGTACTTGCGCCGTGCATCGAACTCGTCGAACCCGGTGGCGATGAGGATCGCCCCAACATTCAGCTCGCTGTAGCTTTCCTTCATCGAGTGATCGATCGCTTGGGGCTTACAGGCATCCACACAACGATAACACTCGGAGCACACTCCACAGGCAAGGCAACGCTGAGCCTCCGCAAGAGCCTGCTCCTCCGTAAAGCCCAGAGCTACCTCATCAAATCCTCGCAGGCGCTCTTCAATGGAAAGCTCGGGCATCTTAGCTCGCGGCCGGCGTGCTACCTCCCCTCGAGCCACCCTGCGAGCAACCTCTTCCCGATTCAGCACAACCACATCCTCAGGGGCGATACGTGGAAGGAAGCGCACCTCTTCGCCCGAGAGATAGCGATGAATGGACTCGGCCGCTCGATGTCCCATGCCAATGGCCTCAACGGCGCTGCGCGGACCCGTTGCTGCATCGCCAGCAGCGAAAACGCCCTTGCGGCTTGTCGCCAACGACTCTTCGTCGTGCACGATCACACCGCGCCGAGTTACCTGCACATCCTCAGGGAGGAAAGAAGTATCAGGAACTTGACCAATGGCCAGGATGACCGTATCCGCCTCCATGGTAAAGTTGGAACCCTCAATGGGCAGAGGACGCCGCCGCCCGCTCTCATCGGGCTCGCCCAAGCGCATACGCACCAGCTCTACCCCTTGCACTTGGCCATCCTCGCCCAAGATGCGCACCGGATTGGTGAGGAACTGAATCTCTACTCCCTCAGCCTCAGCCTCCTCCACCTCAAACGGGTGAGCTGGCATCTCGGCACGAGAACGCCGATAGACGATAGTGACCTCTGCCCCCAAACGACGAGAACAACGGGCGGCATCGATAGCCGTATTGCCACCGCCCACCACGATGACCTTCTTGCCAACGTCGGGCCGCTCTCCCGAATTGATGCGATAGAGGAAATCGATGGCCGAGTAAACCCCCGGCAGGTCCTCCCCCTCTATCCGCAAGCTCGGCGCCTTGTGTGCTCCAACACTGAGGAGGACAGCATCATACTCTTTTTGGAGGGCCTCCAAATCGGTAACCGGGGTATTGGTGAGGATCTTGACCCCCAGATCGGTGATCCGCTTGATCTCCTGATCCAAGATATGCTGAGGCAAGCGATAATCAGGGATGCCGTAGCGCAACATGCCTCCCGGCTTGGGCTTGGCCTCATAGACGGTCACCGCATAGCCCAACATCGCCAGGTCCTGGGCCGCCGTCAACCCACAGGGGCCAGCCCCCACAATGGCCACCCGCTCCTTCCGGGTGACGGGCACCGGCTCCACAGGAGCATCGCCGTGCTCAGCCGCCCAATCAGCCATAAAGCGCTTCAACCCTGCGATGGAGACGGGCTCCTCTCCCAAAAGTTGGCGGCTGCAGACGGATTCACAGGGATGGTAACAGACCCGCCCACAAACCGAAGTGAAAGGATTCGCCTTGCGGCTCAGCTCCAGGGCCTCTGCATAACGTCCCTGGGCAATAAGAGCGATATAGCCTTGGGCGCTGGTCCCCGCTGGACAAGCTGCCTTGCAGGGAGAGACTCCTCGCTTATCGATCACCATAATGTTCGGCACTGCCTGCGGATAGGGACGATAGATTGCCGTTCGCAACCCTATCCCCTCGTCAAACTCCCCGGGCACCTTGATGGGGCAAACGCTCAAGCACTCTGCACATCCCGTACACTTTTGGGGATCGACAAACCGCGGCTTGTGCCGAATGCGCACCCGAAAATCACCCGCTTTGCCCTCGACAGCATCGAGCTCCGACCAAGTGATCAGTTCGATATTCAGGTGGCGTGCACACTCGACCACCTTGGGCGAGAGGATGCACATCGAACAATCGTTTGTGGGAAAGGTCTTATCCAGCTGAGACATCGTCCCGCCGATTGCCGGCGAGCTCTCCAGCAAGTAGACCTTGTAGCCAGAATCGGCGAGGTCCAACGAGGCTTGGATGCCAGCAATGCCGCCACCCACCACCAGGACGGAACCGACTACACGATCAGGCTGAGAATCCATGCAACCTTCCCCTATACTATATCGCCCTTGGATAACTAGACCGTCGTCTCTTTGAGCTTCTTTGTAATCTCTGGCAGAGCCGCCTCGAGAGAAACCTCCGGCTGATCCTTGGCCTCCAAAGCAGCACGGACAAGATCCAACCGGACAGCATGGGCCAAATGGTCCACCTTGCGCATGCGCTCCAAGAACTCGGGCTTAAAGTAGCCCTCCGCCACGGCCATCTCTCGAAGAGCCCGCATGACATCGCCAAACTTGACGTTTTGGGGGCAATAGGCAGAACAGGTATAACACGTCTCACAATACCAAAGCAGTTCGCTCGAGAGCACCTCTTCACGTAGCCCCAATAACACCTGGCGGATGATCTTCCTCGGGCTGTAACGGGGGTCTACATCCGTTACAGGGCATGCTGCTGTGCATGTACCACAGGAATAGCATACCTTGATCTGCTCCCCACCAGGTTGCGCGGCGACATCGTATTTGAAATTCGGGTCAACTCCCTTTTTCAGCTCCGCCATTTTCTGACCTCTCATCCATAATCGCCTTCAGGCTGCCACTGCCAGAACAGGTCTCAATCCTCCAGGGAAGGGCGAGGCAAGAGGCCCGCCCGCTCGACAATGGGACGAATCGCCTCTTCCCACTCTACGGCCATGATATGCACCCCGCGCACTCCCTCGATCTCGCGTAGCTCCTGGATCATCTCGGCACAAATCTTGATCCCTTCCTCTCGGGCCTTTTTCCCTTTGCCAGCTGCCCGCATCCTCTTGATAATGGAATTGGGCACAGAAAAACCAGGCACGTTCCTATTGATGTAGCGAGCTGCCCCAACGGACTTGAGGGGCATCACCCCTGCAAGGATATAAACCTTTTCATGCAACCCCTGGTCGACCACCCGCTTCATCCACTCTCGAAAGCGCGGCAAGTCAAAAATGCACTGGGTCTGAATGAAATCTACCCCCGCAGCCACCTTTTTCGCCAGGCGAATCACACGCATCTCAAAGGGATCGCCAAAGGGATTCGCCGCCCCACCAATAAAGAGGGGCACCTCCCCTTCCACTGGATCCCCGCCCGCTGTTACACTCTCATCGCGCATTCGCGCAACCATCTGGATGAGCTGGATCGAATCCAGATCGTACACGTTCTTGGCGGTGGGGTGATTACCAAAAACCTGATGATCGCCCGTCAAACAGAGCAGGTTGCGTATCCCCAAGGCAACCGCCCCAAAGATATCCGACTGAATAGCCAAACGGTTGCGGTCGCGGCAGGTCATCTGCATCACTGGCTCGAGGCCGTTCTGATGCAAGAGGGCACAAGTGGCTGCGCTGCTCAAACGGACAATTGCCGTCTGGTTATCCGTCACATTGATCGCATCGCAGACGCCCCGCAGGAGCTCCATCTTGCGCATCACAACGCTGACGTCGGGCCCCTTTGGAGGACCCAGCTCTGCCGTCACAGCAAAAGCGCCAGAGGCAAGGATACGTTCAAGCTTGCTGCCAGATTTCATAGAACCATATCCTTCCGGACGATCTTGCGCGGCCCGCCATAGCGCGCAGTAGACCAATCCTTTGGAGGTTCAATCTCCAAAAGGCGATCCAGCTGGCCCAGGCGTGCCAGGCGGTCGTAAATGAGCTGCCAGGCACACTCGAGGTTCTCAGGATCCACCTCGCAGCGACCGTTCTCGGACCCTCCACAAGGGCCATTGAGCAAGCTCTTGGCGCAGCGAGTGATGGGGCAGATCCCTCCAAACTTGTCGAGCACGCAGTTACCACAGCCAATGCAACGCTCCGACCAAACTCCCCGTTCCTCCGGGCGCCCCATAAACTTGGTGTTCACCGCCGGCAAGACGATGGCATCGGGGAACTGTTCTACCAGGGTCTGCACTCCCACCCCACAGGCCATCGAGAGGACCGCTTCCGCATGAGCGATGTCTTCAGCCAGCACTTGGTTGAATTCCTCCTCACACTGCCGCTCCACTGAACGCTCGATGATCTCCATCGCAGGTTGCCGATCGCGGAAGCGTAGACGCAATGCAGCGGCCAGCATGGCCACTTCTTTTTCTCCTCCTGCCTGGCAAACCGCCACGCAGGTATTACATCCCACTATCAGCAAGCGATTATATCCCTCAACCTTGGCGATGATTTCGCTTAATGGCTTGCGTTCCGCGACGATCATCTTTCCCCCTGGTAGGCAACTATTCCCCCGCCGGAGCCAAAACCCGCCGGTGCAATGCCTCGACCCAGCTGGCCAGATCAGCCGGCATCGTCGGGGCAATGTTGCGAAACTCCAACCGATCCTGCTCAATACCTATCTCGGCCAGCATCTCCTGAATAGCCTGGACGCGCTTTTCTGCCCAACGGCTACCATCCAGCGAACGGCAAGCCCCATGATAACAGGCGAGGACCAACACAGCCGCTGCCCCTGCTTCAAAAGCCCGCAGGATGTGAAGCTCGTCCAAACTGCCGCCACAGGGTAACTCCACCCACTCTACCCCATCGGGCAGAGCCCATCCCTCCCGTTGGAGCTCTCGCAAGGCCTCGCCCGCCGAATGCTTGCAGGCCATCACGACGATCTTTTGGTGGTCACCCATTGTCTCCTCGATCTCCTAAACTCCTTGCACCCAAGCCGGCATCTCTTGGCCCACCATCTCGATGGCCTGCACAGGGCAATTGCTTGCACAAGCGCCACATCCCCAGCAGGCCAGCTCATCCACCCGCGCGGCAACGACATCCATATCCTCATACTCTACAACCTGGACGGCCGCATGCGGGCAGGTTCGCACACAGGTAAGGCAACGGATACACTTGCTAGGATCCACATAGGCGATGACCTCTTCAGGTTCCAAAGCTCCCTGGCCCAAGAGGGCATCGACAGCCGCCACTACCTGAAGGGCATCACTCTCGGCCTCGCTTGCGTCGCAATCCATGTGGCAACGCCCAGCAAAAAAGATACCCTTTCGTGCAGAGAGCCCCGCACGATACTTGCGAATGTTCAACTCTTGGAAATAGCCATCTTCGCCCAGGCGCACTTGGAGAATCTCGGCCAGCTCAGCCGTATCTCCTCGCGGGCGCACCGCCTCCGGCAAGACGAGCAGATCACCCTCGACGGTCCCCTCCAAGTAGGAGATGCTCACCGCCGCTTCCCCAACGGTCACCTCCGGCTCGCCATACCGGCAAAAGACAACCCCTTTATCTCGTAACTCACGGGTCCTCTGCTCCCAGCCAGGGCTATCAACCGTGAGATCCCGATAAAAGAAATAGACCTCACTCCGACACCGCTCGCAAAGCTCTCCTGCTAAGGAGAAGGACTCGCTGACCAGCTCTTTAGATGTCTCTCCACTCCAATCTAGGAGAAGAAGGATGCGCTTATCCCGAAAGGCAAGCACGCTCTGAGGAAGCGGTTTCTTCAGCTGTTCTTTCACCTGCGAGGTCGTCCAGACAAGGGAGGAAAGCTCGAGCCCATAACGCTCTGCGGGGAAATAACGCTCATTGCCCGTGGCCACTATGATAGCCGAGGTGGAAAGGGCAAGCCTTTGCCCTTGATGGAGAAAATGAGAGACGAAACGCCCCACATGCCCTTCAAGTGCATACAGCCGGCAATTCGCATACTTGGCCAATGCGGGGGAATCCAGCCCATTCGAGGGAAGCTCATCCCCAGAAACCCACAGCACTTTATAACCGAGGGCCAGCAGTTCCTTCACTGCCCGAGCTGCCTCAGAGCTTGCCCCCAAAACAAGAACCTGCTTTGCCACTGGTGTCGCCTGGCTCACAATGCCAACTCCTGGAGGTATCGATAGCAAGCCTCAGCGGCCTGCTGAGCATGGGCAGCCGCCTCCGCCATGGAACGAGGGGCCTGGCAAGTACCTGCGACAAAAACCCCTGGAACGATCGTGCTGATCAGGTCATCCCCAACGGCAAAAAAGCCATAGCGATCCTGATTGATCCCAAAAAGCTCAGCTACTTGCTCCGCATCCCGACGAGGCTGCATGCCCACAGAAAGCACTACCAGGTCAAAATCCTCCTGAACGATCTGCCCCGCGAGGATATCGTCATAGACAAAAGTGGCCCGCCGTGGTTCCTCCGAGGAACGTCGGATGACGGCCGGCAACCCCGCTACAATGCGAATGCCCTCCTCTTGAGCGGCCTGCCAAGTCTTTTGAAAATCTCGCCCAGAGTTCTGAATATCCATCTTAAAGATGGTGATCTCGAGCTCGGGCTGGCGCGCCTTGAGAAGCCGGGCCAGGCGAAGCGCGTAACGGCAACAGACTTGCGAACAGTAACCACGCCCTACATGCTCATCGCGCGAACCAACACATTGGATGAAGGCCACCTTGTGCAACCCCAGAGCATCATAGGCCCCCTGGCCCTCTTCTTTGATCTTGCGCTCCATCTCCTCGCCAGTGGTCACCGAAGGGAGGATCCCATAGCCATAAGGCCCTTTGGTGTGGGCATCAACATGGTCAAAACCCGTCGCCAAGATAACCGCCTGGGCACGCAAAGGAGAGCTTTTCTCAGCCCCCTCCAAATATACAAGAAAACCTCCGTTGTCTCGCTCTACGCGCGCAACGGAGGTTTCGAGCAAAAGCTCAACAGGGGAGGAAACAATTAATTCTAGGCGCTCTCCTAATAGACACCCACCACACAGTTGGCATTCCCCGGCGATGGCCTTGCAGCAAACGGTCCGCGCATTGCCTCCCAGAACAGAGTCACGTTCTACTAGGGTGACGTGAGCTCCCCGCTCTGCTAAGTTCAGCGCGGCCGTGAGGCCAGCTATGCCCCCACCAACGACGATAACGCTTGGGTGTTCCCGCATCTTTGCATGCTCTCTAAGATGTTTTCAGTGCTCGGAACGGCGGGGAATGAAGGTGAGCCTTCCAAGTGCTATCCCTGACCTTAGAATGATCCACAAACCTACCCCCGCTTCCACACACCTTCGTGCTTTAAGACACAAACTTGCTATAATTATACCTGCAAAGGAAGGCGATGTCAACCACTTTCGAAATTCGTATCCTTTCGCAAATGAAAAGAAGCTTGTAAAACCTTTCCCTTTTTCCACTACGAAATTCGTCAGGGTAAAGGCTTTCAGAAAAGCGCAAAGCCTCCTAGCAGAAGATGTTGCACCTGGGACCTCTTTTTGGAGGGCCCCCTTTGAATGTGGTAAAATGTACAGGACCAAGTTCTATTGCATGAGGAGCAAAGCCAATGGCCCCGCAAGGGATACCAGGGAAAAACTGGGGCTATGAACAGCCTGGCCAAAGCATTATGGGCGGGGAGTATGATCTGTACATTGTGCGGATGCGCCGCATCTGGCGGCCGCCCACCGACGTGTACGAAACGGAAGACCACATCATCGTCAAGGTCGAGATCCCTGGGATGAGAAAAGAGGATTTCGAGATCACTCTTGCCGATCGACAGCTGGTCATCGCTGGGCACCGCCGCTTCCCTGAGGGCAAATGCGTCTATCACAACATGGAGATCCATTATGGCGCATTCCGCACCGAGGTACGCATCGATAGGGCGATGGGAGACGCGCCTATCGAGGCCACTTATGAAAACGGCTTTCTCTTTGTTCGCCTGCCCAAGGCGGAGAAGCACCGTATCCAAGTCCGTGTAGCCAAAGAGGAGGATCAGTCCTCCTGAAATCAACAGAAAAAAAACCGAACCTGGTGAGAGTTCTATGGGATCAGAACGATCAGCCGATAAAGAGGAACTAAAGATAGAAGGGCAACAGAGGGAAAACGGCGAGGAGCGGACCATTCCCGAGGAACTTCCTGTGCTCCCTTTGCGGAACACGGTGGTCTTTCCTCTCACTGTGATCCCTCTCGTCGTACAGCGTCCGCGCTCTGTGCGTCTGATAGACGATGCGGTCCTGGCCAACCGCCTGATCGCGCTCGTTGCGCTCAAAGATCCCGAAATCGAAGAGCCCACTCCATCCGACGTGTACCGTGTGGGCACTGTGGCCATGATACACCGCCTGGCCCGCATGCCCGATGGCACACTGCACCTGGTAGTCCAAGGGTTAGAGCGCATCCGCCTGACCGAGTTCACCCAGACGGACCCCTACCTCCGTGCCAAGGTGGAACCCGCCCCCGAGACAGTCGAGGAAGGCATGGAAATGGAAGCCTTGGTACGCAGCATTGGGGAACTCTTCCAGCGACTGGTGAGCTTGGCAGCCTACCTTCCCGACGAGGTAGTGACGAATGTGCTCAACACTGAGGACCCCAAGCAACTCGCCTACATGGTAGCAATGAGCACGCGGATGGACCTGGCCACCCGGCAGGAGATCCTCGAGCTAGATAGCGTCTCGGAAAAGCTGCGCAAGCTCATCTCCGTGCTCACGCGGGAGGTGGATGTCCTCGAGCTAGGCAAAAAGATCCAATCCGATGCCCAATCAGGGATCGAAAAAGTCCAGCGAGAGTACTTTTTGCGTGAACAGCTCAAAGCCATCAAAAGAGAGCTGGGCGAGGAGGATGAGCAAGCTGCAGAGATCAACGAGCTCCGCAAAAAGATCGAGGCGGCGGGCATGCCAGAGGAGGCCAAAAAAGAGGCTCTTCGAGAGCTCGATCGCCTCTCCAAACTGCCTCCAGCGGCGGCAGAGTATTCCGTCATTCGCACCTATTTGGATTGGCTCGTCGAGCTTCCCTGGCAGGTCGTTACAGAAGATAACCTCGATATCGCCACGGCCCGGCGTGTGCTAGACGAGGACCATTACGACCTGGAGCGTATCAAAGAGCGCATCATCGAGTATCTCGCCGTGCGCAAATTACGTCAGGAGCGCGCCCAAGAACTGAGAGAGGAGGAAAATAAGGACTATATTCGGCAGGAGCGAGAGGGTGTCATCCTTTGCTTCGTTGGTCCCCCAGGTGTCGGCAAGACTTCACTGGGCAAATCTATCGCCCGGGCCTTGGGGCGCAAGTTTATTCGCCAATCTTTGGGCGGTGTTCACGACGAGGCCGAGATCCGCGGCCACCGTCGCACCTATGTGGGAGCGATGCCCGGCCGGATTATCCAGGCCATCCGCCGGGTGGGCTCGCGAAACCCCGTCTTTATGCTGGACGAGGTTGACAAGCTGGGGACAGACTTTCGGGGCGATCCCGCCTCAGCCCTTTTGGAAGTGCTGGACCCCGAACAAAACCGCGAGTTCCGCGACCATTACCTCGACGTTCCCTTTGATCTCTCCCAGGTGATGTTCATCGCCACCGCCAACGTACTTGATACCATCCCCGCTCCCCTGCGAGACCGCATGGAGATTCTGCGGCTCTCGGGCTATACCGAGCAAGAAAAGATCGCCATTGCCCAAGGGTACCTGATCCCACGGCAAATCCGGGAAAATGGCCTCCGCCCGGAAGAGATCACTTTCCAAGAGGAGGCCCTCCAAAGGATCATTCGCGAATATACCCGCGAGGCAGGGGTTCGGGAACTCGAGCGTCAGATCGGCGCAGTCTGCCGTAAGGTGGCAACCAAGGTCGCCGAGGGAGAGACGGTGCATACTGTCGTCACTGCCGAGAACGTGCCCGATTTTCTCGGCAAGCCCATCTACTTCTACGAAGTTTCCGAGCGTACCCAGATTCCTGGGGTGGCGATCGGTTTGGCCTGGACGCCCACCGGAGGAGACATCCTCTTTATCGAAGCCACCAAGATGAGAGGGAGCAAGGGCTTTATCGTCACCGGTCAATTGGGCAGCGTGATGAAGGAATCGGCCCAGGCAGCCCTCAGCTACGTCCGCTCCAAAGCAAAAGAGTTGGGAATTCAAGAAGATATTTTTGAAAAGATCGACATCCACCTCCACGTTCCCGCCGGAGCCATTCCCAAAGATGGTCCCTCTGCCGGCGTTGCCATGGCTACCGCGCTGGCCTCGCTATTAAAAGAGGTACCCGTGAATAGCAAGCTGGGAATGACTGGCGAGATCACCCTGCGGGGGCAGGTCCTACCCGTAGGAGGAATCAAAGAAAAGATCTTGGCAGCCCACCGAGCCGGGCTAGAGATGGTCTGCCTACCACGACGCAACGAAAAGGACCTCGACGAAATACCCGAAGATGTGCGAAAGCAGATGAAATTCATCCTCGTAGACCATGTGGACCAGGTCTTTGAGGCAGCTTTCGGAGATTTGGAAGGAAGAAAAAGTGCCCAGGAACAAACGCAAGAAAGCGGGGCAGAACCATCAAGAGAAGATGCAGTGGCGGCGCATTGACCTTCATATTCACACGCCCGCCTCTAAAGATTATCAGGAACCTGACGTTACTTTTCTAGATATCCTCAGGAAAGCGGAAGCAGAGGGGTTGGATATCATCGCCTTTACTGACCACAATACGGTGGCCGGCTATGCGGCGATGATGCAAGAGATCTCTGATCTCGAACGTTGGGAAGCCAGTGGCAGGCTAACCCCCGAGGAAAAGGCTCGGCTTGAAGAATACCGGCGGCTAATGAGCAAGATCCTCGTCCTACCGGGTTTTGAGCTTACAGCCACCTTTGGTTTCCACATCCTAGCAATCTTTGATCAAGATACCCCTATCCGCACCCTGGAGCACGTCCTTTTACAGTTGAACGTGCCTGCAGAACTGCTCGATGAGGGAGAAACCGAGGTGGGGCCTACGAGCGACGTCCTCACTGCCTACCGCGTGATGGACGAGGCAGGGGCCCTGGTGATCGCCGCCCATGCCAACGCCAGCCATGGCGTGGCGATGTTTGGTTTCGACTTTGGAGGACAGACGCGAATTGCTTATACTCAGGATCCTCACCTCCACGCCCTCGAGGTCACCGACCTTGAAAGCAAGAGGAAAAGGACTACTGCCTCCTTCTTTGATGGCTCCAAGCCCCAATATCCCCGTCGGATGCACTGCATCCAAGGATCAGATGCACACCGCCTTGTAGGCAAGCGCAACAACTATGGCGTGGGAGAGCGAGCTACAGAGGTTCTCCTGCCGGAGGTCAGCTTCAAGGCCCTCAAAGAGCTCTTTTTGAGCAATGACTTTACGCGTACACGCCCCTACCGTCGGACAGCTGAACCCTTTGACCACGTTGAAGCGGCCCGCAAACAGGGCCCTTCCATCGTGCAAAGCTTCCACGAGAGCATGTCTCGGCGCGGGGGACGCCTTCACGCCATCATGCGCGACATCGTCGCCTTTGCCAACACAAATGGCGGCACCATCTATGTTGGCGTGAGCCCCAATAGCCGCATCGCCCCCAAAGGGATAGACAACCCTGAGGAAGCGATGAAAGAGCTGCGCGCCGAAATCGCCCGGCTGATTACCCCTCCGATAGAGGTACAGCTCAGCGTACTAAAGAGCCGAGGAAAGAACGTCATCCGCATAGTTGTCCCCAAGGGAGAGGACCCTCCCTACGTCCTCGAGGGCAGCAAGATCTACCTCCGGCAAGAAAGCGAGACAAGCCTGGCTATGCGCGACGAGATCGTCTCTCTGATCGCCAAAGCGCTGGCTGAAAAAGGTGCCCTACCACTCCAAACGCCTTCTGCTAGCAAGGCCGAAGAGCGCCACCCCGATACCACCACGGTTCAGCCGCCACGCACAGGGGTAGAGATCGTTGCATCTACCGAGCGGGATGGGGTGATATACCATACAATGCGAGATCTACGCGATGGTGGAGAGGTACACAACGTCACCCGTTCCTCTGCACGGCGGCTGTGGCGCTATGCAATCGCCCTCAAAGAAAAGGGAACCTTCCAGGAAGACAAAGTGGAGTGGGTCGGCGACCTTGGCCTATGGCACAGATACCTACGAGCTGGCCGCCCCCATTACGACCTCGTACAACGCATGCCCGATGGCCAGGTGCGCATCTACTATGGCGTGACAGAGGACGGCATCCACGGCCCTTGGAAAGAGGTGGTGGGCCTCAAAGAGTGAAGGTGCCCTCCCTTTCCTTCCTTGCCATCGTTGAAAAGAGGAGACGGTGCTTCACTGTCTCCTCCATATTTTGGAGAGAGCAATGAACCCGCGTGTTGCTGCCCTACAAACTATACCGCGCTGGTGCCAGCAGCAGGAGGCCCTCGAAGAGCGCCTTCTAGAGTTGGGCCAACAAGCAAGACAAAAAGGGGCCGATTTACTTGTCTTACCAGCCCGTCTAGGTTGGGCGCTTCTGGGCCCCCTCCTGGGCTTGTCCTTGGAAGCTCCTTACTCGTTTCAGGCGCTTGCCAGCGTGGGCTCTCTTGCCCCTCACAAAGATCGAATAGAACATGCCGCCCAGCAGACGATAGCCTGCTACCAAAAGGTAGCTGAAAAACTGAGCATTTGGCTCGTTGGCGGTTCCCTTTTTCGCCTCCGTGAGGGAGATATTTATCATGCCACCCCCGTGATCTCTGCCACAGGGGAGATACAGGGATGGCAAGAGCAAACTCACCTCAGCAAAGAAGAAGAGGAAAGCCTTGGCCTAACCCCAGGGCAAGAACTGAGGGTGTTCCCCACTCCTGCGGGGCATCTGGGCATTCTCCTCGAAAGAGATGTCTGCTACCCCGAAGTGGGTCGCATTCTCGCCCTCTTGGGGGCCGATGTCTTTGTGCATCAGGGGGCCTGGCGCTCCAATAATATGGCCGAATGGATGAGCCGCCTCTGGCGCGAGGTGCAGGCAAATCAGACCTTTGGCATAGAGAGCCCCCTAGTAGGCGCAGGTTATCAGGGACAGGCCACGATCCATTGCCCCTGTGAGATGACCTCAGAGCGCTGTGGAGTGCTCGCACAGGCACGAGGGGAGGGCGAGGAATGCCTTGTCGCCGAGCTAGATAGGGCAGCTCGGCACCAAGTCATCGCTCATTATCCCATCCTCGCAATGCTCAACCCAGAGATGTATCACCATTACTTCCCCTCTTTATACGAACAGATGGAGGAGAGATGACCCTGCAACATCTGCTCCTCAAACTGGGCCAAAAGTTTCTCCAACAGAGGGCTTCTCTCGGGGCGATTCGCCGATTTCTAGCTCAGCAGGATTATCCCCTTGCCCCTCCCCCCGATGGGCGACAGACGCGGCTTGGCGTCATTCAGTTAGAGGGCCGGCTCTATACTCACGCCATTGACTATGTGGAGCACATCTACCAACTTGTCCGCCAAGCCGTCCAGGAAGGGGCCCAGCTGATTATCTTTCCCGAAGATACGGGGAGCTATCCCCTTGCAGGGCTCATCCCTCAAATCGAACGTCTCACCTCTTCAAGGGAAGCAGCACCAGCGCAAGCCGTCCAAGAGGGCAAGGCCCCCGTACTGACTCTCTTTCGGCTCCTTGCCCCAGCAGCTCGGGCAATCTACCAAACCACCTTTTCCACCCTAGCCCGTTCCTTCCGTGTGCATATCCTCGCCGGAAGCACCATCGCTCTGGAGCGCGACGGACGGGTTTTCAAAGAGGCCCACCTCTATAGCCCAGAGGGTAAGCCCTTGCTCTCTCAACGCAAGACCCACCTCTTTCCCACAGAGGCCATCTGGGGGCTCAGCGCCGGCTCTCGCATCCAAGTGGCCCATACACCGGTCGGAACTCTGGCCGCTCCCATCTGTATGGACCACACCTATTTCGAACCCATTCGCATCGCCTGGCTCTTGGGAGCAGAGATCATCATCGACCCGGCAGCCGACGCAGCACGCTATAACTTTTGGCTCCAGTCGCGGGGGGTATGGGGCCGAGTACAAGAAAGCCCTGCATATGGTGTGCATGCCCTCATGGTGGGCAAGATCCTCGGGGTCGAGTTTGGAGGGTGTAGCGGCGTCTACGCCCCCTTGGAGATGACCCCTGCACGGGATGGCATCCTGGCGCAGGCCCATAGTGGAGACAAAGAGGAAATCCTCATTGCCCAGGTGGATCTTGAAGCCCTGCGCCAATATCGCCACGAACACAGACCCCGCTTCAATTTAGATCTTTACCGACGTTATATCCCAACCATCTACCTGCAGGTCCAAGGCCGTGCAGGCGGAAGGAGAAAAAGGTAGCGATAATGTTCGAGGTTGTCTTTCTCGGCACATCTGCATCCGCTCCCTCGATCGACCGAGGGCTTTCTTCTACCCTTGTCCTCTACCGCGACCAGCGGTTCCTCATTGATTGTGGAGAGGGCACGCAGCGGCAACTCTTGCGCAGCGGATTGGGCTTTCGCAAGCTGGATAAAATTCTCCTCACCCACGGACATCTCGATCATATCCTAGGCTTGGGAGGGCTCGTCTCCACCTTTTCCCGCTGGGAGTCGATCTCCAAGTTGAGCATCTACGGAGGGCAGTGGGCCCTGCAACGAGTCAAAGACTTGATGGACGTCGTGCTCCGCAGCGACGAAGTAGAGATGAACATCGAATTCACCGCCATCAAGCCCGGGGTCATCTGGGAAGATGAGACGATGACCATCTCAGCCTTTCCGGTGATCCATCGTGGTCCTGGCTGCTTTGGCTACCTCTTTCAGGAGAAAAGCCGGCGTCCCTTCCTCGCCGAGGAGGCGGAACGCCTGGGCGTGCCCAGAGGCCCCGAACGCCGTCTCCTGGTGCAAGGGCAGGCCATCACCCTGCCGGATGGGCGGGTAATCCGCCCAGAACAGGTCCTCGGTCCCGAGATCCGTGGCACAAAGCTCGTCCACGTGGGCGACGCCGGCCGAGTGGATAACCTCATCCAGGTCTGCCAAGGTGCGGATGCCCTCATCATCGAGGCGACATACCTCTCACGCGAGGCAGAGATGGCCGCCCGTTTTGGCCACCTGACGGCAGCCCAGGCCGCTGAACTGGCCGCAGCGGCCCAAGTAGGCACCCTATTCCTCGTACACATCTCGCGGCGCTACTCTGAAAGAGAGATCGTCCAGGAGGCCAGAGAGATCTTTCCCCGGGCGATCGTCCCCAGGGACCTGGATCACTATCGCATCACCCGTGAGGGGGTAGAGAAGGTCAGTCCCTCTGGAGAGATGAGGTAAGAAGAGCCTACACCAGATCGACGCTTACCTCCTTCCAGAGAGACAGAGGAGGATTGAAATGGAAGAGCTAGTTTTCCTTAAACTTGGGGGCTCTCTCATCACCGATAAACGACGCTACGAAACACCGCGCCCCGCGGTAATCGAGCGACTCGCCAACGAGATTCACGCCGCCCTAGAGGCCCGCCCCGACCTGCGCCTAGTCCTCGGGCATGGGAGCGGCTCCTTTGGCCATTTTGTTGCTGACCGCTACAAGGTCCACGAGGGGAACCTAGAGGATTGGCGTGGCTATGCCGAAACGAGCGCGGCTGCCCAGCGGCTAAACCGCCTAGTGACGGACGCCTTGCTGGCCGCAGGGGTACGCGTCGTCTCCCTGCAACCCTCAGCCTCAGCCCGCTGCCACGACGGAGAACTCGTCGAGATGGCCATCGACCCCATCGTGGAGCTCCTCAAACATCAAGTAGTCCCCATGGTCTATGGGGATGTCGCCCTTGATAACGCCCGCGGTTGCACCATCATCTCAACAGAGCAGATTTTCGTCTATCTCGCCCAATTCCTACGTCCACAGAGGATCATCCTAGCAGGCGAAGTGGCCGGAGTATACTCTGGCGACCCTCAGCGAGATACTGTTGTCCGTCTCATTCCTGAGATCAATTCTCGGAACTATCAGGAGATCGAAAGCTCCCTTTCTGCCTCCTTTGGAGTAGATGTCACCGGAGGGATGCTCAGCAAAGTCCGCCTCCTCTTTGGGCTTGTCACAGAACAACCCAATCTCCACGTGCACATCATCACTGGAAGGCGCAACCGCCTTGTCGAACGTATGCTCGTCGATCCTACCCTTCGAGAGGGAACCCTCCTCTGCTACTAGATCGACACCAAGGCCAAAGAGGCTTATAATTACCGAGCTGCAAAGAGCTCAGACTAGAGGGCACTGATGATTGGAATCGTCTCTTTTGTCGTCATCTTTAGCTTGCTGATCTTTGTTCACGAGTTCGGACATTTCATCGTCGCCAAACTGGCGGGGGTGCGGGTGGATGAATTTGGCTTTGGCTATCCCCCTCGCCTGCTGAAGCTAGGTACATGGCGAGGTACAGAGATCACCCTCAACGCACTCCCCTTTGGCGGTTTCGTGCGCATGTACGAGGACGATCCTTCCGTCGAAGGGAGCCTAGCCAGTAAGGGAAGGACCATTCGCGCTCTTGTCTATGCAGCAGGTGCGTTGATGAACCTCTTCTTGGCGGTAGTGCTCTATAGCACAATCTTTATGCTGGGAGCTTTGACCCCTGTAGAGGCCCCCGGAGCGGGCATCTACTACGTCGCACCAGGCTCCCCTGCCGAAAAGGCCGGCCTTCGCCCCGGCGACACCATCGTCAGCATCAACGGACAGGAGATCCGCGACGTTGAAGACGCTGTGGCTCTGATCAAGGCAAACCTGGGCAAACCCATCGAGATCGTTGTGCGTCGAGAGGGTGAGCTTCTCCCCCCTATGGTCGCCACCCCACGGGTCAATCCGCCGCCCAACCAAGGCGCCCTGGGCGTCTCTCTCGACCTCCCTTTGGAGAGACACACCTACCCCTTCTGGCAGGCCATCCCTCTGGGTTTTCGCACTGCATATAACGCCATCCGCGGCATCTTTTATGGCATCCGCGCGGCCATCCTCAAACAAATGCCTCTCCAGATCAGCGGCCCCATTGGCATCTACAAGATGACCAAAGAGGTGGCCAAGACAGGGCTTGAACAGCTCATCGAGTTCACTGCCTTTTTGAGCGTGAACCTCTTTTTAGTGAACCTTTTGCCTTTGCCGGCCCTGGACGGGGGACGGCTCATCTTTGTCCTGCTTGAGTGGCTTCGGCGGGGGCGTCGGGTACCTCCTGAGAAGGAGGGGCTCGTCCACGCCATTGGGATGGCCGTCCTGATCGCCCTGATGATCCTGGTGACTTTTCTGGATCTCCGACGGTATTTCTAGTGCTGGGGAAGAGATTATGAGGTGCAAACGCTGCGGCGCCCGAGTGGAAGCCCAGTGGGAGATCTGCCCCCACTGCGGAGCAAGCCTTGGCAAGGTGCGACGCTACACCTCTTGCCCAAGCTGTGGGGCCCAGGTGCCCAAAGGAAGGGGCACCTGCCCTGTATGTAGGCACCCCTTACACCGCAGCTGGCTTCCAGAACTTGCTCTATTGAGCGTGCTTTTGCTTCTCATCGGAGGATATTCCGCCTTTCAGCATTATGCAGTGGAGCATGCGCTTTCTCAGGTGGCCAGCCGGGTGCGTGCACAGATGCCCACCCTTTCCATCGATGCTTTTTGGGGAACCACGGCCACCCCCACTCCCCTGCCTACTCCCACCCCCAGCAATACACCCACTGCCTCGCCCACGGCCACTCACACCTCCACAGCCACGCCGACGCGCCCTCCCACAGCTACACCCACTCCACCAACGCCCACACCCCCGCCCCAGCCCACGGCAACACCTCCCACACTCTTGCCTGCGCCGGAGCTCATCTCACCCAAAGACGGGCAAAAGTTTGTAGGCAAGGGGGCCAGAATCTGGCTCAGTTGGAAGCCAATCGGCCGCCCCCTAGCTGAAGATGAGTGGTACGCCGTGAGTTTGCGCTATTTTGCCAACGGGGGAACCCAATACTCGGGCACCTGGCAAAAAGAGACGCGTTGGCGTGTGCCCGCTGAACTCTTTCAGAAATATGATCCTGCCCATCCTGGTTATCAGTGGGATGTAGTGGTGATGAAACAGACCTCCACCAAGCCCGACGGAGGACGGGCCGGCTATCCCATCAGCGAGCAGAGCGAAACACGCACCTTTTATTGGCAATGAGCCTTACCCTCCTTTCACCATCTGGACAAGTTATGCTACAATTATCAAGATGGAACTTGAGCTCATAAGGAGGGTGAAGGATGGCTTCTAGCTTTAGGCTAGCCCTCTATGAAATAGAGAATGAAGAAACTCCTCTTAACCGAGACCTGCTTGCAATGCTCTCTGGCCCCACCCGAGAGGAGAGCCAGGCTTTCGTCGAGGCGCTCGGCCGCCTCAGCCAGCGCCGCCGACGCGAGGTGCTGGCGCGCATGGTACGCTATGCCGTAGAGAGCTTTGATTTGGACTTTGTGGATATCTTTCGCCTCTGCATTCGCGACCACGACCCGGTAGTTCGGCATTTTGCCATCCGCGGCCTCTGGGAGGATGAGCGGCCAGATCTCATCAAGCCTCTCCTTCAAATGCTGGCAAAAGACCCGGACCACCGCGTGCGGGCGGCCGCTGCGACCTCCCTGGGGAGGTTTGTCTTTCTCGCTGAATGCGAGGAGATCGACCCCCAACGAGGAGAGCTGATCCGTCGGGAATTGGAACGCACCATCAACGATCCTCAAGAGAGAGTAGAGGTCATCCGCCGAGCAGTAGAGGCTCTCGCCTTTATCAATGACGACCAAGTCCGCCAGATCATTGAGCGCACCTATGCCCACTGGGATCGACGTATGCAGTTGAGCGCTCTCTTTGCAATGGGCCGCAGTGCAGATCCCTTTTGGACTGATATCGTTCTCGACGAACTCTATAGCGATTCCCCCGCCATGCGCTACGAGGCCGCCAGGGCCTGTGGGGAGATTCAGATCAAAAAGGCAGTCCCTCGGCTGATCCAACTCATCAGAGATACGGATCGAGCCGTCCAAGAGATGGCCATTTGGGCCCTGGGGCAAATTGGCGGCAATAAAGCTCGCGCGGCGCTCATCCGCTGCATCGAAGAGGATGATGATCGCCTCCGGGCTGCTGCCGAAGACGCCCTGGACGAGGCGGAGTTCGCTTCCCGTCTGGTAGAGCTCATGTCCACCTCGCTGGAGGAAACCGATCTCACAGAGGGCCAGGATAGCTGGGAAGAAGAGGAGGAAGACTGGCTCGGCCCCGACGAGGAAGAGTGGCCAGACGATGTCATCGATATCTAAAGTGGGGACCAAGATGGCAGAGGGAAAGGAGCAAACGAAACGCTTTCGTGCCATCATCCACGGGCGAGTACAAGGGGTGAACTTTCGCTACTACACTCGGGAAAAGGCCCGACGGCTGGGCCTCTGTGGGTATGTTCGCAATCTCTGGGATGGCACAGTAGAGGTTGTTGCCGAAGGCCCTGAAGCTAACCTCCAGAAGCTTCTTTCTTGGCTGCACATCGGGCCTCCTTTGGCCCAGGTCAGACAGGTCCAAGTGCTTTGGCAAACACCCACCGGCGAATTTCCAGACTTTGAGGTGCGCTTTTAGATGAAAAGAAACCCGGAGCGAATCGCCTGGGCCGTACTTTTGGCTTCTTTTGCTATCTTTTGCCTCATTGTAGTTGGCGTGCCCCTCGGGGTTCGCTGGTATATACGTCATGCAGAGCGCGAGCACAAAGCCCTCGTTGAATCTCTCTCAGGGACGATCGTCGTAGAGCCTCCAGTGGGGCGGGGGCCCATCCCCCTCAGCAAAGGCCAAGAGACCTCGATCTCAGAGGGCACAGTCATCCGAACGGATGAAACCTCCGAAGCAGTGCTCACCCTTTTCGACCACAGCTTTATGCGCATCTTTCCCGACACCAGCGTACGCTTGGAACGCACCCGCTCCCCTCGCTACAAAAGCGGCCAGGTGCCCAACACGGTGCATCTCTACCTTTTGGGCGGTCGCATCCGCGTCGATACTGCCCTCTCCTCCAACACGGAACTCGTCTTCTGGGTGAAGACCCTCCACGCGCAAACGCGCCTAGCAGCCGACGGGAGCTACGTGCTTGAGGCAACGAACGACCGCTCAGAACTCACCGTCTACCGGGGCAAAGCTGAGGTCTCGGCGGCCGGCAAGACGGTCTCCCTCACTGCCCGGCAACGCACTGAGATCGCTTACGGGCAGCCACCCAAAGCTCCAGTGAGTGCCGCTCGCAATCTCATCGTCAATGGGGATTTCAGCAAACCTCTCAGCGAAGGCTGGCGCGTCTTTAACGACCAGGGAACAGATGGGGGAACCGTCGACGGAGAGGCCACCCTGGTGGTGGACGAGGGACGCCGCGCCGTCAAATTCTTCCGCTCCGGAGGGAACGGCAACCATTGCGAGACGATCCTCGAACAGAAAATCAATCAGAAGATCCCCGACCCTGCGACTTCTCTCGTCGTCCGTGCCATGGTCAAAGTGCACTACCAAAGCCTCGCCGGCGGGGGTTATCTCAGCTCGGAATACCCTCTGATGATTCGCCTTACCTATCGAGATGTCTATGACAGCGAGGCAGAGTGGGTACAGGGATTCTACTACCAGAACGTCTCAGGGAACCCCACCACCTATGGGCTCCAGATTCCCAAAGATCGCTGGTTCCTTTTCGAGTCGAAAAACCTTCTCGAGACCCTCTCTGTGCGCCCCTATAAAATCATCAAGATCCGCGTCTACGCCTCTGGCTGGGATTATGAAAGCTTTGTCTCCGACGTTAGCCTGATCGTCGAGTAAGCAAGCCCTCTTGGCGCAGTTGTTGCATATAGATCTCGCGGATCGCCCGCATGACGGCCAGATACTCTTTTGTCTGATAGTCCGGATACGTCCACGGCCAGGGGCGAAAGTCCTTCCCGCGATAGACCAACGTTACCTCTGCATAGATTCCTTTGCCGATATAGATGCGATGCCCATGGTTTTTGGTCGTCGCCAAAACGAGCTTGGCCGGAGCAATATAGCCAGGATCAAGGTTGATGCGCCGCTTACCCTCCTCAGCCCACTTTTCTTCGAGAGCATTCGTCCAAAGTTTGATCTCGGCCAGCTCCCCGGGATCGATGAGCCGCTCAAAAGAAATGAACCAACGCACAAGCCCAGGGCCAAATTCTTCTGTGTAATAATCTGTATGAGTAAAGGGAAAGCGCTCACTGCGATAATCCACCGGGCCAAAACGTTCTGCCAAAACCTCCTCTGCCTGTTCAAAGAGCTCAACGTACCGGGTGAACATGGGCATAATCAATTTGACAGGGAGAGGCTCGGTTGCCTTGCCCATGAAAAACCTCCTTCTCTCACAAACAAGGTTATTCTAGTGTAAACGAGCGCCCTCCATCCGTCAACAACCAGCTCCTAGTGGGCATTTTTGCCCCTCTTCCCATTCAATGTTATAATGGGCACGCTTTTTTGCACATGAAGGACCTTTCTGCTCCTATCCGCTCGCGGTTTTGCCGCCGTGAGCAACAGCGGTAGGGGCAAATCCCAGAGAAAGGAGGCAAGTACTTTGCGCACGTATGAACTCCTCTTTATCGCTCGACCCGAGTTGGAGGAAGAAGAACTCGGGGCCCTCGTTGAAAGCATCCAGAAAGCAATGACCGACAACGGGGGCGAGATCGTCGACGTCGAGCATTGGGGCAAGCGAAAGCTAGCCTACGCCATCAAGCACAAGACTGAGGGCTACTATGTCCTCATCCACGCCAAGCTGGAACTCCCCGCCATCCGCGAGATGGAACGTACCCTGAAACTTTCCGAGGATGTTCTCCGCTATTTGCT
>JAGGYI010000295.1 GCA_021162655.1 Anaerolineae bacterium | reverse complement strand
TCACCTCATGAGAGACAAGTTGCCCACCCTATTAAAAGGATTGGTAATTCTTCTCTCCTTCATAGGGATAGGCTGGGGGTTAACTATTCCTCCAATGGAAAGGCAAAGCTCCCCTTTGCCATCAACCTTCTATTCAAAGACCTTGGCTGGCGCCAGTCCCTTGCCTCGAGCTTGGGAAAGCCCCAGCCCCTCTCCCTTCCCCACGTGGACCCTTCCTCCTACTTTCAAGCCCACCAGCTTGCCACCTTCCTCCACCCCTACCATCGGGCTCACTCCAACTCAACCATCCTCTCCAACTCCAACAGCTAGCCCCACCCCCATTCACAAACCAGCAGATCAGGACCCCACCCGAATCACCATCCCCGCCATAGGGCTAGACGCCAAAGTAGTAACTGTGGGCACAAAAACGATCCAAGAGAGCGACGGCCGCATCCGCACAGTGTGGGAAGTAGCCGATAACGCCGCCGGTTTCCACCAAGGGTCAGCTCGTCCAGGGCATACAGGCAACACCGTCATTTCTGGGCACAACAATATTAAGGGCAAGGTTTTCCAAGACCTCTACAAACTCCAACCTGGGGATGACATCTATCTGTGGGTGAACGATTGCCCTTACCATTACAAAGTGAACGTTGTTTATCGGCTGCCGTTCCACAATGTGCCCCAGAAAATCATCGAGGAAAACATGCGCTGGATCATGCCCACAGACGACCAGCGCCTTACCCTCGTCACCTGTTGGCCACCCTGGAGCAATACGCACCGTATTGTCGTGGTGGCCTTTCCAGCGCCTTAAGAAGTCTCTTCATCGAGAGGCAAGGCCCGGCTCAGAGCCAACCACTCCTCAATCGTTAGCATCTGTGCGCGGCGAGCAGGGGATATTCCCACATGCTGCAAAGCTTCCAGCACCTTTTGCCTCGGAAGGAGGAGCCCATGCACAAGGCAATTGTGGATCTGCTTTCGCTTCTGTGCAAAACCCGCTCGCACCACCTTAAAGAAACGGGGAAGCTCCTCCTCTGGAACGAGAGGAGTAGGATAAACGCGCACTCGCAATACCGCTGAATCCACCTTCGGCCGAGGATAGAATGCTCTTGCAGGCACCCGGCAAACGATCTGGGGCTCTCCAAAAACCTGAACGCTAATGGCCAGCATACTGAGCCGCCCTGGAGCAGCTACGATCCTCTGAGCCACTTCTTTTTGCACTGTTAACACCAAGAGGGCTGGGCGCACTCGAGCTCCTAAAAGATGGCGCAACACCGCCGAAGTAATGTAATAGGGAAGATTGGCTACCACTTTGTAACGTAGCTGCCTCGGAGAGAGCCCCGAAGCAGAACAAAGAGCCTCTACAGGATCAAGCTTGAGGATGTCCCCCTCCACAAGGTGTACATTGGGATACTCTTGGAGCACATCTCGCAGCACCTCACACATGCGCACATCAAGCTCCACCGTTACAACCTTGCCAGCCCCCTCAGCCAGGCGCCGGGTCAGAGAACCCACCCCAGGGCCTATTTCAAGAACGAGGTCATCCGCTGCAAGCTCTGCTGCCTTCAAAATGCAACGATAGGCCCCCTCATCCAGCAAGAAATTCTGCCCCAACCCTTTGCTTGGACGTATTCGATATCGTCTCAATACTTCGAATATATCCAAAGAACTACCCCTTTTCCTTTGGCCAGTTGGGAATCACCCAGCGAATATCTTTCTCATCAGGCACGGGCAGCAAGAGGTAGACATCCACCCAGCGATACCAAAGCTCCAGGTTATCATCATCAAAACAAAGATCGATCCGCCGCCATTTGATCGCACTGCCAGTATCCGCTGCTACCCCGAAGCCGTACCCTGGCACATACATCTTTTGACGCAAATTGATCACCCGCGGATCTACTGCAATAATCCCCTTGCGAGCTCGCCAACCGATACGAGTAATACCATAAAATGGATGATCAAAGGGCTTTCCAGCTGTCGGAGCATTATAAGAGGTCGCTAACATCCGGAGCTTGCGCCAATACTTGACCGGGCCCGAGGGGGTTTCGAGCTCTCGGATGACGATCTTGGTGCCATATTTGATTACGCGATCTGCCGGCTCGCGCACCACCCACTCTGCTTCCACTGTCCGAGAGATCTCGCGCCCATTCTCAAAGCGCACAAGTACCTGCCGGCGTCGAGCTCCCTCATGCCCCCAATTCGCCACCCTATGCTGATCAATTTCCATCTCGGGATCAGGCTCCCAACGGGTTTCGAAAGGGATAGGAATCTCTTCCACATAGCGTTCCTCATATACCCGCATGATGGCAACATGCATCCCCTCTCGAATCGGGGCCAGTAAACTGGGCAGGACATAGTCCTTTTCCCCCAGAACAAGACCCCTCTCAGAAAGCAATTCGGCAACCGTTTTGGCCCTCGTACGTAGAGAAAAGGACCGCCCCCCATCTTCTAAAGTCAGAGCCCTAGACCTTTCGATAAATACCTGCATCCCTGGGACAATACGTGTATCTAACCCAGGATAAACGCGATCCTGCGCGTAGACAGGGATCCCCTGCTCACGCAAAGCTCGCTCCACAGTGCGAGCGGTTGTGAAAAAAACAAGGTTCACTCCCTCCTCTCGCACTTGGAGAGGCACCGCCCGGCGCACGAAAACCCGCAAAGGATAACGCAACGCCTGCAAAAGAATAGGGATACTAGGGTCTCCAGGTAGAACGGGTGCCGAGATCTCCACATCGTGCAAAGGGGCCTTTGCCATCCCAAGAAACACTTGGTCTCTTTGGCCCAAAATGACTCCCGCATCTTTCAAGGCTTGGCGCAAATCCTTCACCTGGGTATCAAACGTGCTCACCTGCCCATCATGTACAACCAAGAGGCGCCGTGCCAGCTGCACTCGGATGGTACCTCCCTCCGGC
>JAGGYI010000160.1 GCA_021162655.1 Anaerolineae bacterium | reverse complement strand
CATAAGAACCTCCCAAGTTCATATCCCCGGTATGATATCCTCCCAAGAAGGGGTGTCAACCATTGTGTATGATATGTAAAAGAAAAATGCATGGCTCCCAATAGTGCCACCATTGGGAACCATGCGGGGGCGCAAACTATTTGGTTAGCGGGTATAGTCGGCATCTAGGTCTTTGGTGCTTTCCAGCGGGCCAAGGACTTCCTCTTTGACTTTTTCGGCGGCCTCTTCAGCACGTTCACGGAGCTCAATCGCTTTCTCTTCTAGAGACTCGAGGGTTTCCTTGCCTGATTGAGGCGCTGAAAGGATACCGAAAGCCCAGCCAACAATGCCCCCTACCAAGAACCCTGCAAGAAAGGCGCTCTTTTTGCCCATGCTTATCCTCCTTTACGAGCTTGATCTCCGGGCATACTGAAAGGGAGATGGGAGAAATAATCCTTGTATAAAGACCCGCTTCCAGTATAAGGGAAAGCTGTCTCCTTGTCCACTGAAAAAACTGAGGCTGGTTTCATTTGCCCCATTGACGCTATGGGAATGAGACGTTATAATATGTATAGTTTATCCCCCAAGCTAGGTGATTGAGGGAGTCCTATGGATCAGATCAAAGCCAAGCTGTTGGAAGAACGTGAGAAGGTTCGTGAGGAGCTGGCGCGCATCGAAGAGGCGCTGCAGGAGAGAGGAGAGTACGGTTTAGGAAAGGGAGATCCTGCTGTCTATCAGTGGGAGTTCAACCTCGCTTTACGTGAGCAGTTCAAGGAACACCTTCAAGAGATTGAGGAGGCTCTCCAAAGGATGGAGGAGGGCACATACGGCATCTGCGAGGAGTGTGGGAAGCCTATAGAGATTGAACGATTAGAGGTATTGCCTTTTACCTCTCTTTGTATTGCCTGTGCTAAGCGCCGGCAGTGAGCGCTCCTGTCGGGCTAGGTTCGTTGACGCCCCCACTGGGGGCGTTTTCCTTTTTCTCTGGGGACGAAGAGAAAGGTTTTGGACTCTCTAAAGGAAGGCAAACGGTGAAACAGCTCCCTTTGCCTACTTGGCTGGTGACTTTGATCTGCCCCCCGAGCTTTTTGACGATCATCTCAGAGATAACCAGGCCTAGCCCTGTGCCTTCTCCCTTTCTGCGAGCACGGCGTATCGTGTAAAACTTGGTAAAGAGATGAGTCAGTTCTTCCTCGCTCATCCCAATGCCAGTGTCTCGGACGGCAAAGAACACCTCCTTGCCTTTCTGCCAACAGGAGAGGCTCACCTCTCCTCCACGCTCAGTGAACTTGATAGCGTTGCTCACCAGGTTTACGAGTACCTGTTCTAGGCCACTCGCGTTCGAAATGATCCTCTCCGGGGCCAGAGAGGTGTGTGTATTCAGCTGAAGACCTTTTTCTTCTGCTAGAGGACGGCAGGTGTCGAGCACGTCTTGAATCACTTGCAGGGGATAAACTTCTTCCAAGGGAAGCTCGTAACGCCCCGCCTCCAGTTTAGCAAAGTCGAGGAGGTTATTTACAAGCCTCGTTTGTCGCTCAACTTGAGAGTTGATGATTTCCAAGTATTTGCGGTTGGGGGAATCTTTGGGAATATCAAGGAGGAGAAGGCGTACCATCATCTTGATCGTTGTTAGAGGGGTGCGCAGCTCGTGGGATGCGTACGTGACGAAATCAGCCTTCATTCGCTCTGCCTGGAGCTCGTGAGTAATGTCACGTGCTACATAGATTGTGCTTGGGGGGAGATTTCTCTCTCCGTCCAGTTCGGCGATGCTTATGCTGAGAATGCGCTCCCCGATTTCGATGGTGTAGTGAGATTCCGTGTTTGAAGAAAGGCGTTCTGAGAGGTTGTTGGGAAGGGGTTGCCCCTCTCTCACCTGGAGCAGATGGTGAGCCATGCGATTGGCAAGAAGTACGCGGCCTCGGTCATCTACTACAAAAACAGCTTCTCCCATGTTCAAAAGGATGTTGTGCAAAAGGTTGCGCTCATGTCTCAAGCTGGAGAAAAGTCGGGCGTTCTCTATCCCGATCCCTACTTGATGCCCTAGGAGCTGAAGGAGGTGGATCTCATAGCCGTCAAGGCCCCCCTCCCGAGGATGAACGCACAATATTCCCTCGAGGCCTCGGGGCGAGCGCAAGTGTATCAGAGTTCTGGTAGAGCTTTTTCCCTCGTTTCCGGCATTTGGGGTTGTTTGAAGAGCTGAAGGTAAGGGGAGATGAGCTTGCGAAGAGTCTTGGTCCTTTGGCCAGCGAAGGACAAGCTCGTTGCCCTGGCGCAAATAGAGAGAAAAAGACGCCCCCCGGGCGATCTTTTGCGCTTGTGAGACGGCTGCTTGAACCAGCTCTTCTAGGTTTAGGCTACTGAGGATCTTTTCGCTGGTTTGAACAAGGGACCGAAGCCCCGTGTTCATACGCCAGAGCTCCTGGTTACGGGCGTGTAGTCGCTCCTTCCCATGTTCTATCTCGATTGTCAATGCCCAGACGAGGAATGCGTTAAAGACAAGGTAAGGGGGGCAAAGGGCGAAGGCCAGAGGGGTACCATTGGGGAAGCTGATTTGTTCAGGCCAAAGCCCCTTTTGCCCCAACCAAAGAAGACTGGCATAGGCCACACTGCTCAAAAGGGTTAGCGGCAGGATTGCTTGATGGCCGATTAACCACCCTCCCATGATGATGGGCCAGAGATAAGCTAGAACGAAAACGTGGCCTTCATGTCCTAAGGAAAGGATAAGCAAAGTGATGAGGGCTATCTCTAAACTAAAACAAAAGTATCCTAGGAAGGAGAGATCCCTCTTTTTCCATAGGTAGAGATAAAGCCCATTTGTGATAAACTGGAGTCCTGCCACAATGACCGCAGGGAGGAGCTTTTGTGAGGGGGTGATCCTGACGATAAGGAGAAGAATGACTAGGAGCACCCCCGTGACAGCGCCACGCCCCACAATAAAGAGGTGCCAGAGAGGAAGCTTTTCGGTTTCTTGGTTATTTTCTTCTACCCACATGTTTGGCGATGCGTCCTGGTACCCAGATCAGGATGCTTTGACTTCCGTCTGGTTCGCGACGGATAGAAAGCTGGCCTCCGTGTCCCTTGACAACTTGCTTGGCAAAAGAGAGGCTATCGGCCCATTCAGAAGCGATCTCTTGATCAGAGTCCCTTTCGCAACCACCGTCTGTAATAATGAATTCCAGACCTCCTTCACGGGCTCTTGTGGCGGAGATGCTTACTTGGGAGCCCGGAGGCGAGAGTTTAACAGCTGCTTCCAAGAGGCCCGATAGGGCTCGACTCATTGCTGCTCCGTCGATAATGCCGCTGAGGAGACCCCCACAGCTGATCCGCAGAGTGATCCCCTTTTCGTTGGCGACCCTGGCTGCGATAGCTGCGGATCCACGGACGATGGGAGCAATGCGCAAGGGCTCCTTTTTAAGAGTGATCTCACCTCCTATATCGGAGGCTGCCCAAGAGAGATCGTTTACTAACTGGGAAAGGAGCCGAGCATCCTCTAGAACGCTATGCAGGTAGCGTTCCTTTTCTCCCTCATTCTCGCCAAAGCGCTCCGTGAGAAGCAAGTTCATATGGGCTACTAGGCTGGTGACGGGAGCTCGGAGCTCGCTTGCTACGCGGGCCAGAATGCGCGAGCGCAAGTTCTCAATTTCCCGACGTTCCTCATTGCGAGTATGTGCTACTCGCTTGAGTACGGCGGCAATGCGTGCCTCGAGTTCTTCAGGTTCAAAGGGCTTGGTGATATAGTCATCTGCCCCTCCGCGTAGGCCGGTGAGGCGGTCTTCTAGGTCGCCCTTTGCGGTGAGAAAAATAAAGGGGATACTATCCCCTGTGAGGGCACTAACTCGCCGTTGGAATTCAAAGCCATCCATCCCCTCCATGAGGATATCAGAGATGATGACATCAGGAGGGGATTCTACCAATAGGTTCAAGGCCTCTTCGCCACTTTCTGCCACAGCTACTTCGTATCCAACGCGCGAAAGGTACTCCTGAATGGCAAAGAGCAACTGTGGCTCGTCATCGACGAGAAGAATTCGTTTCCTCATCTATTGCCTCCGAGAGCCTTTTGCAACTCACTCCTATTCCCGTTTTAGTATAGCAAACCGCGGAGATTCTGCCGGATAGAAAGCGTAAACGGAGGATTAATAAACTATCAAGGAGAGGCACAAGGGGGAAGAAAAGAAGGGGGGCCTCCCCCTCTAAAAGGGAAGGCCCATAATAGAGCGGGCGATGGGACTCGAACCCACGACAACCTGCTTGGAAGGCAGGGGCTCTGCCAACTGAGCTACGCCCGCACCTGTCGGGGTGAGAGGACTTGAACCTCCGACTTCAGCGTCCCAAACGCTGCGCGCTACCAGTCTGCGCCACACCCCGCCATCATCTAGTAT
>JAGGYI010000322.1 GCA_021162655.1 Anaerolineae bacterium | reverse complement strand
TTTTTATTACTGATTCCACAAAAGTGGGAGGAACAAGGTTCTCCACTTATAAGGCGTTGGGCTTGGCGTGATGGTAGGAGTGGCAGTGGGAAGGGCTGTGGGAGTTGCTGAGGGGGTCGGTGTGTTGGTGGGATTGCAGATCCCAGAATCTACTCTATGTGTTGCTTGTAGGACAAGCGGTGTGGGTAGTTCGTCGGTTTGGCAATGAAAGGTGGTGGTGATTACTGTGCCGTTACTCAGGTTGGAATAAGTGTGGAGTACCAGGTTGGCTTCAATCATTGCGCCCACGGGAAATTCGCGGTTTTGCCAAAAGAGGGTGTTCGTTTCGGCATCGAAAGTCACAGAGATGGTTCCTCCCGCGTTCCCTGGAGCGTACCAAGTACCGACGGGTATCTGGCTAGTAATCACCAGGTGGTTAAGGTCAAAGGAAGTCGTGTTTGTTACCTGAAGGGTATAGTATAGCTTCCACCCTGGGCAGAGCCGAGCGGGGCCTGCTTCCAGAGAGGCTTCTACTGTAATTGTGGGGGTGGGTGTTAAAGTGGGTTCTGGCGGAAGCGTTGGAGGGATTGTGGGGGGAAGGGTTTCTTGAAGGGGAGCTCCCCCCGATGTTTGAAGGGAGGTAGTGGGAGAAGGGGCTGCCCTTAGCTGGGTAGTAGCCGCTGCCACCCAGAGAAAAGCCAGAACCCCGATGGCAATCCATATGCTCTTTTTCATTGCACCTCCTTTTCGCAGCACTTGCTTACCTGGCGCGGACTTCATTCAGTATGACGTTTTTCTTTCCCTGGGGATACGGTAGAGAGCACCAGGGCGAAAGGAGGAGGGGGAGCAAAAAAGAGCTCCCCCTTGGTATCTAGGCGAAAAAGGGTTCTAGCCATTCTTCGGGAATTTCGACCCCAAAGCCAGGTCCGTCATTGGGGACGAGCCACCCATCCACGGGGACAGGGGTGCCAGGAAAGTGGGTTGCTTCTTCCAAGGGAACCCCTGGAGGGGACCCGACAAAGTATTCGGCCCAAGGGGTGTTGGGCATTGCATAAGTGAAATGCTGGCCATAACTGCTGTTGCCTCCTCCATGGAGGATGACGGTGATGCCAGCGCTGTTGGCCATTTCAGCGATGTGGCGGCAGGCGGTAAGGCCTCCTACCCAAAAGATGTCCGGCTGAAGTATGTCGACTGCTCGTCGCTCGATGAGCTGCCGGAAAGGCCAAGGGGTGTACATGTGTTCACCTGTGGCTAGGGTTTGCCAGGGCAGACGCTGGCGTACCGCGACATGGCCATCGAGATCTTCGGGGATGAGATATTCCTCAATCCATTTGAGGCGGTAAGGGCGCAATCGCTCGGCCAGACGTACGGTGTATTCGACGTCAAAGGCCATGTAGCAGTCGAGCATGATCTCCACATCGTCTCCAACGAGTTCCCGAGTACGGGCAACAAGTTTTTCATTTTCCTGTAATCCCCAGAGACCATCTGCCGGGCCATAGGGGCAGGCCAGTTTGACGGCCTTGAAACCGAGTTCCAATTGCCAGTCTGTATCGTTGCCAGTAGCGTAGGTGAAGATGCGTTCCCGGGCTGGGCCTCCAAGAAGCTCGTAGACGGGGCATCCGTGGAGTTTGCCGGCCAAGTCCCAAAGGGCGAGGTCGACGCCACTCATAGCTACAGAAGCTAGCCCCACTGTGCCGTAGGGCTTGGACATGCGAAACATCATGTCCCAGATTTTCTCGATGGCTAGAGCGTCTTGGCCGATCAGCTTGGGAGCAAAGTGGTCTTCAATGATGCTTGCCACTGGGCGGCCAAAAGAACAGGGGCCTAGACCAAAGGTCCCATCCTCAGCAGTGACCTTGACCCAAACAGTCTCCCAGCGGGGCAGCCAGAGGCTTCTGTGGCGTTTAAACTCGGGGAATTTTGACATGGGGTTGGCCACCTCGGCATCTTGGGTCCAAGGGGGACGTCGAGCTTTGCTTTCAAATTCTCGCTTGGGCGGTTTGAGGCGAAACACTTCGATGGCACGGATTTTCATGGGGTATCCCTCCTTTGGCGGTAATCTGGGGGCATAGTATGCCAGTGAGGAAAGGCTGTCAATGTCCTGAGCTGGCTTTTCTCTTTCTTCTGGCTATACTAGGTGTCGAATTCAGTTTCAGTGGAGGAGGGGAAAAGAAGATGGCCTTTCAACGTCCTGAATATGTATGCTATCGTACCTCTCAACCCATCGTAATTGATGGCGTTCTGGATGACCCTGCTTGGCAAAAAGCTCCGGTGGTGGAACTAGTTTTAGCCGACTCGGGAGCAAAGCCCAAGCAGGCTACTACGGCGCGTCTTCTGTGGGATGATAACTATCTCTATGTAGGCTTTTTCTGTGAGGATAAAGATATTTGGGGGACGACGACCGAGAGAGACCAGGATATCTTTAATCAAGAGGTGGTCGAAGTCTTTATCGATGCGGATTGCGATGGCCGAGGATATGTAGAGATAGAGGTGAACCCTTTGAACGCAGTATTGGATCTTTTCATGCTCTACCGGGATGAACGCAAGCGTGGTCTTTGGGATTGGGATAGTGAGGGAATGCGTACGGCGGTTTTTGTCAAAGGGGATCCTACCCGACGAGGAACGGAGGATGAGTACTGGTCTGTTGAGCTTGCGATCCCTCTGGTTGATTTTATGACTGCTCCGCACATTCCACCACGAGCGGGGGACGTGTGGTATATGAATCTTTATCGCATCGATCGGGCAACATGGGGGGATGAATATTCAGCTTGGTCTCCCCCAGGGAGGATTAACTACCATACGCCTCAGCGCTTTGGCCGCTTGGTTTTCTCCGACGAGACGGTGTGAGTTCTAGGAGCAAAGGTTTTTTGAGCCAACTGCTTACTAGGGGGTCAAAGATGCAAACGATGCGAGCAGAGTAGAGCCACCCCCCGCTGGGATGTCCCTGGACGAGCAGCGCTCTCTCTTGATAAGGGGCGAGGTCTATCTCAGCACTCGGGCGATTGTGCGGCTTGCATGGGGATGCGAGTGAGCCGCAGGGGAGCCCTCTTTTCGGGCATTAAAGGGAGGGATTCCAAGCGGTGAGCGATTCCTATAAGGAGTTGGCTTGAGCTCTTTTGGGAGTAGTTCCATCGGCGAAGAAGATAACGCCCGGCTATAGGCAAGAGAAGAGCAGATACCAGGATTATCAAGTCCCCCAAGAAGGCCCTGTTTCATTCTCACGGTGGCTCTCCTTTCCGCTCCGTTTAGCACGATACCATGCGGATATCGGCCTTGTCAAAAGAGGGCGCTGAAAAAGATTCTTCAGCGCCCTCGTAGCGTTCAACTTGGATGTTGCTCTTAACGCCTAGGGAGAAGCTTGAGTAGGTGCTTGGAGCAACTTTGCAGGAGGTCCCTATGTTCTTGAAGCAACGATCCGGTCGAATTCTGCTTTCTTTTGGCTAAAAGATTCGGCCAGGGCAATGATAGCAGCACCCCAAGCGATGAATCGAGCACCCTTTTCCAGGAACATGGCCACTTGGCGGGCCGAGCCGGCGGGTATTCCCCAGTGTTTGCCGTGGCGTCGGGCTGTTGTTGCTACTCGCTCGATGATCTCTTGCATATGAGGACTTTCGGTATCCCGGGGGATTCCCAGGCTTTGCCCCAGGTCGGCTGGGCCGATGAAAAGAACGTCTACTCCCTCTACGGCGGCGATCTCGTCGATTTTTTTTAGAGCTTCTTTGTCCTCGATTTGAACTACGATAAAGGTCTCTTGATTCGCCTGTTGCATGTATTCGTCCATGGGTTGCAAAGAATGATCCGCATGTGCTTCGATGCCATCGACGCCACGCAATCCCAGGGGAGCAAACTTGGCATTGCGAACGACCCATTTGGCCTCCTCGGCGTCCAGGCAATGAGGGACCATTATCCCATTGGCACCGGATTCAAAGGCGTGAAAGTAACTCCAATACGGTCCTTTGCGAATTCTGACCATGGCATCCATGTCTGTGGCTCTGGCAGCAAGGCACATGTGCCAGATGTCATGGTCAGTGAGGTCTTGATGCTCGTGATCGATCCAGACACAATCGTAACCTACTTTGCCTAGCAGCTCGCAGATCTTGGCGGAAGGGTACGGAGTAGGGCTGCCTACTAGGACTGGCTCGTCGTTTCTCAACTTTCTAAGCACCCGACTTGGTCTCATTTTTTTCCTCCTGGGCAAAAGTGAAGCCCCTCTAGTGGAGGGGCTCATTGCTTGAGTCCATTAGGGGACAGATTGTTTTTGTTCTTTGAGGCGGTCCTGACGATCAGGATCATAGCGGTGAATATCGAGGACAGGCTCGGGAGAAGGAAGGGTGGGTAGCCTTTGCCGGGCTGCCTTTGCTCCGGCGATCATGGCTTCGTAGATATCTCCCAAGCCGAGCTCTTCAAGGCGCTCTCGCGTGGGCCAGCCTGTCTGTACGTCCCATCCACGGAGGCGATAGTACTCATCCATGACAGGGGCAAAACGCTCCCTGTCGAGCGACATGCGCACGCCAATTTCGGGGTTGATCCAATTCTCATCGTATTCGAAGCTGGGGATCACGCGCTCGTCGAACTGGCGGTCCCTGCCCCAATGGCGGATGGTGATCGCCCTTTCTAAATTGAGGATGCGCTCTCCGGCACGCTCGAGCTCTTGGGTATCCCAATCGACGCCCGTCCCTGCGCGAAAGAGGTGGGCGTCAACGTCTGGCCCTTCGATATCGCCGATGCGGAAGAAGCGATCCGGAGTGGTGAGGCTGTAAATCAGAGGGAAGACCTGATCGTCTGTGGGTAAAGAGTCTTTGAGCACTGAACGGACAGCGTGATAGGCTGCCGGGATGGCTTTGCCCTCGTATCCACTGAGGGGGTCGAGAACATCTGCGCGGCCGTAAACGCGCTCCCCGATGGCGCGCATGTGATCCCACGTGATGGGAGCGTTCTTTACAATGCCGTCCCTCTTAAAGGGGCCCACGTACATTACGTTTTGCACGTAACCATGAGTGTCGCTGGCGGGGTCGCGGGTGTCCATTGCCCAGTGGAGAGCACCAACGATCCAGAAGGGATAGACGATATAGTTTACGAAAGCGGCGTGCCCATCCCAGTGGCCTGAATATCCCCAGCCGGTGTAATAGCGACGCACGATCTCTTCCCCCAGCTTTAGGAGAGAAGCTGCGCGCGGAGCTCCCTCGGCTAGGGCGTCTCCCATTCCAATGCGGTAGGCAATGTCATGGAGGAACTGGGTCCAAAAGTCCAGGGAATACCAGTCGACGGGGCGGCCGTTGAACTTTGGGAACTCTCCCAGCTTCTCGTTTGTGCTTCGTAGCCAGGGAACGATGCCCACCAAGAGCTCCCAGTGGTTGAGTCCCAGGGCGTTGGCGTACATGTTTAGTTCAAAACCTCCCCGCAACCCAAAATCCCAGTCATAAAGGGGATGGCCCTTCCATCCTCTGAAAAGCGAGCTCACGCAGGCCCATCCCCCTTCCCAGTGGCGCTGAAAAGCACAGCCCTCAGTGGAGAGATAGAGTTTACAGGGAGTAGGGCAGTAAGCTGTGCAGGCCCAGCCTCGAGCTTGTCCTCCCTTTGGGGCGAGCTCCTCATTTAGGCGCTTGAGGTGTTCTTTAAAAGCTCGGCGTGGGCCCCTGAGGGCACGCACTTGGGCGCCAACTTCTTTATAGAGCCAGCGGAGCTTTTCGAGATTAGCTACGGGAACTTTGCCCGTGCCAACCACCGAGATGGCCTTGAGTTTTTTGCTGCCCATGACAGCACCAAAGCCCCCTTGGCCTGCAACGGAAGTTGACCCTGTCTGCATGGTGGCAATACGCGAAAGTCTCTCTCCTGCAGGGCCAATGGTCATTACTTTGAGCTTTTTCCCCAGTGATGCGTGGATAGCGTCTTGAGTTTGGATGATGTCCAAACCCCAGAGGTCATCGGCGGGTAGAATGCTTACTTGATCGTCTTGAATGAGGATTTGTACGGGGGTCTCGCTGGCGCCCGTGATGATAACTCCATCGTATCCAGCTTTTTTCAGTTCGTTTCCCCAGTTTAGGCCAATGTTAGCCCGAGTGAACCAGCAGTACGGGTGGCTCTGGGGGCTAAATGCGGCGACGACTGTGCGCCCGGAATAGGGTGAGGGGGTTCCGGTAAGGGCCCCAGGGATAATCATTAGAGGGTTGCGGGGATCAAAAGGATCTACAGGCTCTGGATATTCATCCCAGAGGATGCGGGCGGCAATCCCTCGCCCCCCCAAATAATCGGGGAGGTAAGGGGCCGCTTCTTGCGCCCGAATTCGCCCTGAGGAAAGATCGATGCGCAAAAGCCGGTTGCACCAACCGTGTAAAGCTGGGAATCGTGGTAGGGTCACTCGCTGCTCCATGGAAACCTCCTACTGGGTTTAATTAGTGAGAATGCTCGTGAGTATGCGGCCCGTGGGTGTGCTCCGGTGGATGCTCATGGGTGTGGGTGGTCTCTTGGTGATGAGAATGTCGGTCAAAAGCCAGAGCATACTTGGTGCTATCGATGAACAGTTTCTCCCCTATCCAAACGCGAACCATGTTGGGCCAAGGAAGGGTTTCGCTCCCAAAGCCGTACCCGACTCGCTGGATAATCATCGCTGGCCGTGAGAAATGAGCCAGAGTACTGAGTAAGGCCGCTCCTGTTGGAGTGACTAGCTCACTTTGAATATCCAACGGCAGAACGGGAACTTGGGCTGAAGCAAGCAGAGCCAGCGTTGCAGGCGCGGGGACGGGGAGTAAACCATGTTCAGTAATGACCGTGCCTTTGCCAAGAGGAAGGAAGGAGGCATAGATCTCTTTGATGCCCAGGTGCCAGATAGCGGAACAGAAGCCAACGATATCTACCAGTGTGTCTACTGCTCCTACTTCATGAAAGTGAATGTGGGCAACATCAGTTTTATGTACCTGGGCTTCTGCCTCGGCGAGTCGGGTAAAGACTTGCAGGCTGAGTTCGACGATCTCTGGGGGGAGGGAACTGCCCTCTAGCAGGGAACGCACTGTGTGCAGGTTGTGGGCTGGGCGCTCCTGGCTGTGATCGACGACATCTAGCTTACTTCCAGAGATGCTGTGGCGGACCTGGGGAGTTAGGATGATCTCATAGTCGCTTAACCCCAGCTTGGCCAAATCTTCCTTGAGGGTGTCGAGGCTGAACCCAGCATCCAAAAATGCACCCAAAAGCATATCTCCGCTGGCACCGGAGAAGCAATCAAAGTAAGCGATCTTGGTCATGATGGTAAGCTCCTTTTCTTCGACCCCCTGGGAGGTTTTTTATACATAAAGAAGGTCGCGAATAACTTCGCGACTATTCCAAGAAGGTATTCCTCAACACTAGACGATTAAAATCTATTATAATGATCCCAATGGGCGAGGTCAAGACAAAGAATCCTCTTTTTGTCCGCTTTTTTTCCCCAGAGGTTTTGACATTCCTGTTTCATCTATGCTATGCTCGCCCAAGGAGGAGCCATGCGCACACGAAAGCTGTTGCCCAAGCTCATTTTCCTGATGATCCCTTTGGCGTTGTTACTGCTAGCCCTTTGTACCCCCATTGGCGGTTGGTTTGCCCAAGGGGTTAGTGAGGTGTGGCAAGCCTTTGTTAAGCTTCCTGGGATCACTTGGCTGAGGGAACAGATGGCGGCAGAGGGCTCAATAGAAGGGGCCTCTTTAGAGCAGGAGACGGAGGGTATCGATGCCCTTTTGGAGGCGGGAAGGGCTTTTCAAGAGCAACAGGCTTATGAGAAGGCCCTGGAGCATTACCGAGAGGCGCTTCAGCGAAACGAGGAGTATGCTCCTACTCATGTTGCTTTGGCAGGTCTCTATTTGCAGTTGGGGAAGAAAAAGAAGGCGATCCAGGAGTTGGAACGGGCTGCTGAGCTGGCGCCCGATAACAAATACGTTTTGGGAGAATTGGGGCGGCTCTATCTTGAGGAGGACGAGTATGATAAGGCCGTAGATGTTCTTGAAAAGGCCAAGAAAGTGGCTCCCGACGAAGCCATTGTTCGATATTGGCTGGGGCTGGCATATCAATTGCGTTCCTTTAGTGATGCGGAGCAGGCTGTTGAAGAGCTGGAGCAGGCTGCCCGCTTGGAACCGGATAGAGCCGAAGTCTATTACCATCTGGGGATGGCCTACCTAAGGCGAGATGATGAAGGAGATGAGCAGCGGGCTATTGGGGCCTTTCGGAAGGTGACGGAATTGGATCCACAAGAGGCGGATGCCTACTTTTATCTTGGAAGACTTTACTTGAAGAGTGGAGAACGAGAAGCGGCCGTAGCTGCTTGGCGCCAGTATGTTGCCAAGGCTAAGGACGAGGAAAAGGTGAGCAAAGTTCGCGGCTGGCTTCAACGATTGGAAGAGGAGACCCCCTGAGGTAAGTGGGATGAGACGTTGGTGGCGGCGGAATAGGCATTGGATTCTGCGCTTGGCGATTTTCTTTATCGTTTTGATGGTGGCGGCGGTGAGCACCACCGTGATGAAAGCCCTGGTCAAGCTGGCGGGGTTTGCCTTCAGCGTCGCGGCTTTGGCTGCCCTGATGATCATTCAGGTGGTCTTTTACTTTGGTTTTGTTATGTATTATCTGGGCGGGGTCAAAACTATCAAGATCATGCCAGGGCAGGCAGGCGAAGTAACCTTTGATGATTACTGGGGGCAGCCTGAATTGCTTGCTGTGGCCCGCCAGTGGGTAGAATTGCTTAGCCATCCAGAAAAGCTCCGCGAGATGGGTGGCCAGCCTGTGACGGGGGTGCTTTTGGCAGGGCCGCCTGGTTCAGGAAAGACCTACCTGGCCAAAGCGCTGGCTGGCGAGGCAGCGGTGCCTTTTTTGGGTATAGATGGCTCCCGTCTCATCTCGATGTGGCTGGGTGTTGGGTCGATCAAAGTGATGCGTCTCTACGCAGCGGCTCGTCGCTACGCCAAACGGTATGGTGCTTGTATCGTCTTTATCGATGAGTTGGACTCTATCGGTACTACCCGGGGTGGCGTGGCTGGAGGGCAAACTCAGACGGGTATGCTGGGGAGCGTGCCTTGGTTTGGAGCAGGAGTAGGGGTACTGAACACCCTTTTAACTCAGCTGGATGGCATTAATGAGAGCCGAGGGTGGCTTCGGACGCGCTGGTACAAACTTTTGGGAAAGAAACTTCCTCCTCCGGATTATTGGGTGATGACCATTGGAGCTACAAACCGCCCTGACGTGTTGGATCCTGCCCTCACCAGGGCAGGACGCCTGGATATTAAGATCAGGGTGGACCCGGTTGATCGCCAGGGGCGTATTGAAGTGATCAGAGGATATCTTCAGCGCGTCAAGTGTTTGGAAGAGATTGATGTGGAGGGGTTTGCTTCTGATACGATAGGCTTTACCCCAGCAGATCTCATGACCATCATTGTGCGGAGGGCCCCAGCCTTTGCTCTTATGCATGGGCGTGAGGGAATTACAAATGCGGATCTTCATGCCGCTCTCACGGAGCATAGTATGGGGCTTCGCCAACCCATAGCTGGTATCCTTGAGGAGGATAAAAGGGCAATAGCCTTCCATGAAGCAGGCCATGCCGTGGCGACGTGGGCGTTGACGAAAGATCGGATCACCCGCGCGAGCATTATTCGCTATAGCGGGGGGCCTACAGGGGGAGCAAGCCTAGGGCACATCTATCACGTGCCTGCTGAGGAACGGGTTGGAGCCAAAGTGAGCGACGTGGCCAAGCAGATCTGTGTAAGCTTGGCGAGCAGAGCCGCCGAAATCGAGTTCCTTGGGCAACCCCATATGGGGGGAAGCGAGGATATGATGACCGTGCGCCGCTTGTTGCTTAGCCTGGCAGAGAACGGAGTTTTTTCCACTCTGGGATATACGCCCCAGCCCAGCAATGAGCTAGTAAAAGAGATGGATGCTTATATGCACCGCCTTTTGGAGTTCACTCGGCGCATTCTACGTCGGCATGAAGACAAGGTTCGTGCCCTAGTCGACGCTTTGATGGAAAAGGAGGAGCTGAATGCTCAGGAGGTGAGCGAGATTCTGGGGCCTCGGCCGTTCGAGAGTGAGGAACAGATTGAATAGGGAGGTAAACATGCGGGTAGTGATTATTGGAGGAAGTGGCCATGTTGGCACCTTTCTGGTACCTCGCTTGGTTGAAGCGGGGTATGAAGTGATTAACGTGAGTAGAGGTAAAAGCGGACCTTATCATCCCCATGCCGCTTGGCGCCAAGTGCGGCAAGTATCTATCGATCGTCAAAAGGCCGAGGCGGAAGGTGTCTTTGGAGAGCGCATCAAGGAACTGCAGCCAGATGTTGTGATCGACATGATCTGCTTTACCCTAAAAAGTGCCAAACAGCTCGTCCAAGCCCTCAAAGGACAGGTACAGCATTTTTTGCTCTGTGGCACCATCTGGGTACATGGGCCTAGCGTTGAAGTGCCAGTTACAGAGGATGCTCCTCGGCGTCCCTTTGGCGAATATGGAATTCAGAAGGCGGCGATAGAGGCATATCTTTTGGAGCAGGCGCGCAAAGAGGGATTCCCTGCAACGGTGCTGCACCCTGGGCATATCGTTGGCCCGGGATGGGAGCCCATTAACCCTACTGGGCACCGAAGCCTCTGGGTTTTCGAAGCGCTTGCGAAGGGTGAAGAGTTGCTTTTGCCCAACCTAGGGATGGAAACGCTACATCACGTCCATGCCGACGATGTGGCTCAGGCTTTCTTTAAGGCGCTGACCCATTGGGGAGGCGCCGTGGGAGAGAGTTTTCATGTGGTTTCCCCTAGGGCTGTGACGCTGCGCGGGTATGCTGAAAGAGTGGCGAGCTGGTTTGGGCAGGAAGCCAAGCTTCGTTTTCTCCCCTTTGAGGAGTGGAAGCGGGTGGCTGCTCGAAACGAGGAGGAAATTCGTTTGACTTCGGACCATATCCTCCACAGTCCTAACTGTAGCATCGCCAAAGCCCAAAAGCTCATCGATTACCAACCACGGTATAGTTCTTTCCAGGCCGTTTACGAGGCGCTGGTCTGGTTGGCTGAGCATGGTCGCATCCAAGTGCCACCTCTACGGTGAAAAGTGAACAAAATACGTATCGGGAGGCCGTGATGTGGGAGATACTCTGTTATGGTGATTCAAATACCTGGGGGTACAATCCTCATACAATGGATCGATATCCAAGGGATGTTCGTTGGACAGGAGTGTTGCAACGCGAGCTGGGATTGGATTACCACGTGATTGAGGAAGGCTTGAACGGCCGTACTACAGTTTGGGATGATCCGATCGAGGGATATAAAAATGGGCGGGAATATCTTATCCCTTGCTTGGAAACGCACAAGCCCTTGGATGTGGTGGTGATCCTTTTGGGGACAAACGATCTCAAGCATCGGTTTTCTCTGACAGCCTTTGACATCGCCGCAGGGGCTGGTGTTTTGGTGGATGTTGTGCAAAAGAGTCAGGCAGGGAGAGAGAATCGCGCACCTGAGGTTTTGCTTATTGCTCCCCCTCCTCTTGGAAAGTTGAGCGACTTTACCCAGATGTTCCAAGGTGGTGTGGAAAAGTCCAAAGAGTTGGGGCGTTTCTATAAAGCGGTGGCGGAAGAAAAAGGGTGCCACTTTTTGGATGCGGGGCAAATATTGGTCTCGAGTGAGGCAGACGGGGTGCACTTTGATCCGGAGGGGCATAAGGCTCTTGGCCAAGCTGTCGCCCAAAAGGTTCGCAAGATTCTTGGCCAGCACTAGAAAAAGAGAATGCATACACCTCAGAGGGCCATCGATCGATGGCCCTCTGAGTTTTCCTAGGCGCTTGTCAGACGACGAGCACAGCTTGTTTCTCCACCTGAGCCCAATCGGGCTGGGGACCTACTCCTGGTTCTTCTGGGACCGTTAGATACCCTTCTACGATGCTGAGAGGCCCCATGTTCTTCAAGTTTTTGATCTGCTCGGTGTTGATGATGAGCTGTTCATAATAATCGTTGTTGCGAATCGCTGCGCAGAGCTGAGCATTGGCCCAGCCGCCGCCATGGACTTGGGCACGCATCCCAAACGATTCAGCTAGGTGGGCGACCTTGATGGCTCCGGTGAAGCCGCCCTTGAAACCCACGCTGACGCGCATCATGTCGAGGGCACGGTATTGAATCCAAGTGGCGGCGTTCCAATGGCATCCATCGCAGGTCTCGGCGGCAAGTACAGGGATTTTGAGGGCGCGGCATAGCTCTGCGTAGCTAGGAAGATCGAACTCGCGCATGGGCTCTTCGTACCAGAGGTAGTCGAGGTCCTCCAGCACGCGGCCGAACCAAAGAGCTGTGACATAATCCCAGCCGGCAGAGCCGTCAAACATCAAGTCAGCATCGTCTCCAGCCCAGCGCCGGAGATTCTCTGCAAGCTTGGCGGCCCATGTCGGATCGCCGGAAGCGTGTAGTTTGAAGGCGAAAAAGCCTTCGTCGATGGATTCCTTGATATGTCGCTCGTACTCTTCCATCGTGTCCCAAGTGACGGTGGAAGCATAGGCTGGTACTCGGGGGTCATTGCCTCCGAGCAATCTGTAGATGGGCAGGCCAGCTGCCTGAGATTTGATATCCCAGAAGGCTATGTCGAGAAGGCCGAGGTCATGGATGTTGAATTCCTCAATTCGGTCCAGCTCCCAGATGCGCCACCAGAGTTGCTCGGTGAGTAGAGGATCCTGGCCGATGAACTCTCGTTTGAGACGACGTCGCACCAATTCAGCGACAGCGTAACCGCGTCCTCCTCGGCCATAAGCGTGCCCAATGATTCCCTCATCCGTCTCTACTTTGATGAGTGCGGTATAGGTTGTCTCTCCAGGAGGGGTGCCATCTCCATCCCCAGGGAGCCCTTTGCGCCAGTGGAAGCGGGGTTCTGGGGCCACATGGGGCAAGACATAGGCTTTGATATCTGTGATTTTCATGGTGCCTCCTATGTAGTCGCTAATGCGGCGCTATTATATGACCTTAAATAAGAGCTTTGCAAGCAGGGAGAGATTTACCTTGCTTGTCTTTGACTAAAGTATTAAGATAGTTTCAACATGCTTGAGGAGGTGTCGAGTTGAAAAGGAAAGCGATCCTTCTGCATCCCAAGGATAACGTGGCTACGGCTCTGGTCGATTTAAAAAAGGGAGAAAAAGTCCACGTAGCTTTAGGAGATGTCTCCGTTGAAGTAGAGCTTTTAGAGGATATTGAGTTTGGGCACAAGTTTGCCCTTTGCGACATTAAAAAGGGCGACGAAGTGCTCAAGTATGGGTTACCTATCTGTAAGGCTCTCCAAGATGTGCGAAAAGGAGAGTGGGTGCACGTACATAACTGCCGTAGCGAGCGCTTTGGTTTTCAGCGTGAAAAATATGGACTCAAAGCTTAAGGAAGGGGCAGAACGATGACGACCGAATTTCTGGGATATCTTCGTCCAGATGGACAGGTAGGTATTCGCAACTATGTGGCGATTATCTATACCACCCACTGCTCCATGGTGGTGGCTCAAAAGTTGCAGCAGGCTTTCCCGGTGGGAACACAGCTCTTTGGATACCCTGGAGGGTGTGCCTTGCGCCAAGGCCCCTTTGATAAAATCGTTGCGTTGGGCAAGCATTCCAGTTATGCTGGTGTGCTTGTTGTGGGGCTGGGCTGCGAGGGGACAGATGCCTAT
>JAGGYI010000235.1 GCA_021162655.1 Anaerolineae bacterium | reverse complement strand
GGGGTGCCTTGTCCCCTGTGGTCTTTCGTGGTATAATAAAAATAGTAAAAGCATTCACCAGGAATAGGTGAGGGAAGAAGCTCCAGGGATCGCTTGATGATGATATCTGCTGGCTGGTGATAAAGCTGTCCATCCCATAAGGGGGCGGGGCGGCTTTTTTTCATACCTTCTTTTAGGGAGGTTTGCTTTAGGGGTAGGTTTTTTCTGCCCAAGACATGGGAGAGGCAAATAATGTACTCAGTTGGAAGCAAGGTGGTGCATCCCTGTTATGGGGCAGGGGTGGTCGTGCGTATCCAAAAGAAGGCGATCGGCGAGACCAGCCACGCCTATTACATCATCAGCACGGCCGTCAAGTCGATGCAGCTGATGGTGCCGGTGCACCGGGCTGCAACTGTGGGGTTGCGTCAGGTGGGCAAGGCAGAGAAACTGCGCCAGATCCTGGCGCTCTGTGCACAGCCTCCGGAAGAGGAGGAGATCGAGAAGGATCTGCGCCTGCGCCAAGCTGCCATGCGCGAGAAGCTCAAATCTGGGCATTTCCGCGAGGTCGCTGAGGTTGTGCGCATGCTCTTTTTCCTCAATAGTCGGCGCCCCCTGGGGACGGTTGACCGCCAGCTTTTGGAGCAAGGTAAAGAGTTCCTCGCTGGGGAGCTGGCCCTTGCCTCAGGGCAAGAGGTTGGGGAGGCGATGGCTGAGGTCGAGGATTGCCTCGCTCGTATGCTGGAAGAGGAGTAAGGCTCTGCGCTGAACGGATTAATCCTCTTGGAGCAGCGGTAATTGGAAGGAAAAGACGCTGCCTTTCCCCGGTTCGCTTTCCACCCAGATCTTTCCTCCGAGGGCGTGGACGATCTGCTGGCAGATATACAGCCCTAACCCCATGCCCGTTCTGCTCTTCTTTCCCGCCTCTGCCTGGAAGAAAGGCTCAAAGATGTGGGGTAGCGTCTCTGGTTCGATCCCTGGGCCAGCATCTGCAACATGGATGATGGCCGCCTCTTTGGTGCATTCGAGCGAGACGTCTACCGAGCTGCCGGGCGGAGCGAATTTGAAGGCATTCCCCAAGAGGTTCCCCAGCACCTGCTCTACCCGCAGGGGATCCGTGGATATCCAGACGGGCTGGTTGGGCAGGTGGAGATGTAGGGTGAGCTCTTTGAGCTGAGCCCGGGAGCGGTGCCGATCCACGATGCTGGCGATGAGCTCGGCGAGTTGAACGCGCTCTTTGTGAATGGTAAAGCGCCCCATTTCGATCCGCGAGAGGGCGGCGAGGTCGTCGATCAGGCGGGCCATTTGGTAAGTCTCATCCTCGATGTGTTCGAGAAAGCGCGTTCTCTCCTCTTTGGATAGCTCCAGGTCGGTGAGGAGATTGAGAAAGCCGAGGATGTGTTGCAGCGGAGTGCGCAGTTCGTGGGAAACTTGGGAGATGAAAAGGGCCCGCGAGACCAGGGCTTGGCGCTCTTGGGTGAGGTCGCGAATGACGAAAACCCTTCCTTCCTGAGGGAGAGTGGCGGGGAGGATTTGCAGAGTGATGCGCCTTTGGCTGGGGAGCTCCAGTTCGAGATCATAGGCCCCGACGATAGTCCCCCCGGAGGGGTTGACGAGCAGGGCGAGGAGGGGATGCTCTTGCACGGGACAGGGAAGGGAGAACCCTTTTGTAGGGAGCTCTAACATTTGTAAAAGGGTGGCATTCACCTGGGTGATCCTCTCTTCCCTGTCGAGGACGATGATGCCTTCGGGGATGTGCTCAACGACTGCGGCGAGAGAGCTCTCGCTTTGCTGGCAGGCGGCTCGCGAGCTGAGCTGTTGAACGGCCCAGGCAAGCAAACTGGCCCAGGGGGATACCCTCTGGAGGGTGTCTTCCGTAAAGCTCGAGGAAGATGAGCTACCAAGGCAGAGAAGCCCCCAAAATTCCCCAGAGGCCCAGAGAGGAATGAGCAAAAGGGCCTCTGCCGGCCAGGGAAGGGCCAGCCTGCGAATCTGCTCATCTTGGGTCAGCAGGGAAGGCTCTGAGAGAGTGGTAGTGCTCAATCGCAGGGGAGGAGCCTCTTTCTCCACACAAGGGAGCAGTTCTCCCTGGGATGCACTAGGGAAATAGAGTTCGGCTCTCTCTGCTTGGGGGATGGCCCGCAGGAGAAGCTCGACAAAAGAACGCCAAAGGGCGCTCTCAGGGTTTTGGCTTGTTTGGAGGGGAAGAGAGTTGAGAGCTTTCACTGCTTTGAGAAGGTGTCCTTTCTTCCATTTGGCTCTATGACCCTTCGTCCTGCATTATAATATACTTGAGTGATCGTCTCAAGCTTGTCGCGAGGATGAGCGGCCATGGGCCGCTTTTTTTGGTGGGCTCAGCTCCGCCGGCGGAGCAGGGCGATGGTCTCGATGTGGTAGGTTTGGGGGAACATGTCGATGGGTTGCACTTGGCTGAGAGAGTATCCCCATTGGGTGAGAGTGGCTATGTCTCTGGCAAGGGTAGCGGGGTCGCAGGAGACATAGACGATGCGGCTGGCCTGGCAGCGGGCCAGGGCCTCAAGTGCTTGGGGAGTGCACCCTGTGCGTGGGGGATCTAGAACGATAGCATCGCAGCGGATGGGGGAATCTGCAAGCACCTGGGCGATATCTCCTTCGATGAACTCGACGACCTGGTCGGGGTCGTTAGCCTGGGCGTCGGCGATGGCCCAGGGCGAGCTTTCGATACCCCAGATGTGAGCTGCCGAGAGCCCCAGCGTGAGGGCAAAGGTGCCCACGCCGCAATAGGCGTCTAGAAGGGTCTCGTAAGGCTGCAATTCGAGGTATTGGGCGATGATCTCGATCATCCTCTCAGCCTGAGAGGTGTTGACCTGGAAAAAAGAGGGAGCCGAGATGCGAAAAGTGCGCTCAAGGAGGCGCTCATGATAGTAGCTGCTCCCCGCGAGTACAAAGAGCTCACCTGCCTCCGACCAAAAGACGCAGGAGACGGGCATATCCACCTCGAGGGCGGGGAGTTCTCTTCCTCCTTCCAAGATCACCATCTGTTCCCCGGTGGCGACGCCTGCCCGTAAGGAGATCCTCTCGATCCCTTCAAAATCTACTTCGAGGGCAGCGCGCAGCTCATTGAGCAGGGGATGGGCGATGAGGCACTCGTTGATGGGAATGAGCTCATAGCTGCGCAGGGCATAGTAGCCCAGGGCTCCCTCTGGGGCATAGGCAAGTTGAATGTGGTTTCGATAGGCCCAGGGGTCAGCCATCCCAATAGTTGGTTGGACAGGCGGAGATTTTTGTTTGCCGATGCGCTCAAGTTGATGGCGTACGATCTCTGTTTTGTAGTGGAGCTGGGCTTGGTAGTCGATGTGCTGCCAGTGGCATCCTCCGCAGAGGCCAAAATAAGGGCACGGCGGAGGCGTACGTTGGGGAGAGACCTCCAACACCTGCACAAGGTGCCCACGGGCCCAGCGCTTGTGCTCTTGGACGATTTGGACGCGCACGGTCTCTCCTGGGATGGCCAGGGGCACAAAGATGGCTTTTCCTTCGGCATAGCCCACGGCCTCGCCACCATGGGCCATATCGTGGAGCGTTAGGGTGATCTCCTTGGCCGACATGGGTCTCTCCAGATGGGTCATCTCGAACACTCTAGCACGGCTGAGGCGAGAGGTCAATTCCCCAGAGGAGCAAGCTTGGGCTCTCTACCGTTTGACCTCTTTCTTTGATGATGTTATGCTCTCCTGCGAATCAGGATTGGATCAGGAGAGGTAAAATGGCCAAATACAATGTTTTGGTGACGATCCCTCAGCCTTTGCGGGATGAGATCCTCACTGCAGAAACGCTCGAACGTCTACAGAGCTTTGCGAATGTAGTTCTCAACGAGGACGGTCGGAACTGGACAGCTGAAGAGCTGGCGGACAAACTGCCAGGGATGGACGCCATCTTGGCGAGCTGGGGGCTCCCCAAGCTCACCGAGGAGGTACTGGCCAAGGCTGATCGCCTGCGTATCGTGGCTTATGCCGCGGGGAGCGTCAAATATTTTGTTACTGATGCGCTCTTTCAGCGGGGCATCGTGGTGACCCATGCGGCGAGCCGGATCGCCGATTCGGTGGCCGAGTTTGCTCTTTTGCTGGCCATGATCGGCTTGCGCTTTCCCCACGAGTTCGATCGTCGGATGAAGGCGGGGGAGCCGTGGCCTAGGAGGGATGTCTTTCCTTTCCCCGAGCGCGAGATTGCCAAACGCAAGGTGGGCATCCTGGGGATGGGCTACGTCGGGCGGCGCGCGGCGCGGCTGTTTCAGGGGGTAGGGGCCGAGGTCTGGGCTTATGATCCCTACCTTCCTGAGGAGCAGGCCAAGGAGCTGGGTGTGCGCAAGGTGGATCTGGATACGCTCCTCAGCCAGTGCGAGGTGATCTCCATTCACCTCCCCACGACGCCCGAGACGCATCACATGCTGGGGGCGCGCGAGTTCTCTCTCGTTCAGGATGGCGCCATCCTGGTGCAGACGGCGCGTTCCTGGGTGTGGGATGAGGAGGCCCTGTTGAAGGAATTGCAACAAGGGCGTTTTTGGGCGGCCATCGACGTCTATGACCAGGAGCCTTTGCCGGAAGACCATCCCTTCCGCAAGCTCTCGAACGTTTTCCTCACCCCACACGTGGCGGGGCGCACTGTTGATTCCTATCAAAGCTTGACTGCTGAGGTGGTGGGCGATCTGGAGCGCTTTTTCAACGGGCAGCCCCTCCTCCACCAGATCTCGCCGGAGAAACTTGCCATCATGGCGTAGGAGGCGGCAGAATGAAAGATACAGACATTCGCATTCTCGAGGTAGAACATTATTACTCTTTTGAAAAGGCGCGAACGCCCCTCAAATTCGGGGCCGTTGTGATCGAAGATATGCCTTTTGTCCACGTGCGAGCCCGAGTGGAGAACCGGCGGGGCCAGGTGGCCGAGGGCTGGGGGGCCATCTTTGTGGCGGATTTCTGGGCCTTTCCCAGCAAGGTGGTGCCCCATGAAGAGCGGGTGCCCGCGATGCAAGAGGTGATCGCTCGCTATTGCCGTCTGCTCAGTAGCTACCCAGGATATGCGCACCCCGTGGATATCTTTTTCGAGTTGGAGCCAGAGCTGGCCAGGATTGGGCAGGAGGTGAGCCAGGAGCGCGGCTTTGCCGAGCCGTTGCCTTTTTTGGCCAGCTTGGTCTGTGCCTCGGCGGCCGATGCAGCTTTGCACGACGCCTTTGGCAAGGTGAACGGCATCTCTACCTATGAGGGCTATGGGGCTGAGCAGATGAGCTATGATCTGAGCAAATACCTGGGGCCCTCTTACAAGGGGCGCTACCCGGGGGATTACCTTCGCTCCGCTTACCTCCCACGGGTGCCTGTCTTTCACTTGGTTGGCGGGCTAGATAAGCTTTGGGAGAGTGAGGTGGACGAAACCGATCCCCAAGATGGCCTGCCCAACTCTTTGGAGGCCTGGGTTGAGCGGGATGGGCTCACCTGTTTAAAGGTTAAACTGCGGGGCACGGACCTCGAGTGGGACCTGGAGCGGATGGTCGAGGTGCATCGGGTGGTTGAGGCGGTGCACGAGCGCTTGGGAATGGCGGGCACCCCCATATACTACTCGGCCGATATGAACGAGCAATGTGAATCCCCCGAGTATCTCGTCGAGTGGTTGGAAAAGCTACGGGAGCGCTCTCCCCGAGCCTTTCAGTCTGTCCTCTATGTGGAGCAGCCGACCGAGCGGGATCTGCTCGCTCACCGCTTTGACATGCATCCTGTCTCCGCCATCAAGCCTGTCATCCTGGATGAGAGCCTGACCTCTCTGAGGGATATGGAGCTGGGTTTAGAGCTCGGTTGGACGGGCATCGCCCTCAAAACATGCAAATGTCAGTCGGCCGATGTCGTTTACATTGCCAAGTGTGAGGAGGAGCACATCCCCTACACCGTGCAAGATCTGACAAACCCCGGCATTGCTCTGGTTCAGTCGGTGGGCTTGGCGGCGAGGTGTCGTCCATTGATGGGGGTGGAGGCCAACTCGTGCCAGTTCTTCCCTGCTGCCTCCGATCCAGAGGCGCAGGTGCACCCGGGGATCTTCCGTCGCCGAGATGGGCACCTGACGACGGAGAGCATCCAGGGGCCGGGCTTTGGCTACCAAATAGAGCGCATCCCCAGAGAGATCTTTCGACAATAGGAGGCAAGAGTAATGGCGAATGCGTGGGTGCTCTTACCGGAGCCGCAAGAAGTGGAATGGCGCGAGGGGGCCTTTGCTCCGGGGCGCTTTTTGCGCATGCGGGTGGATCGGCGGGCGTGGGCTCCCCTGCAGAGTGCTCTGATGGAGACCAGCTTGCGCTGGAAGGAGGTGGGCTTTTCCCTCCAGGTGGAGCCCTATGAAGGTGAGGGCGAGCATCTCTCCATCGTCGTGGAGCGGCCCCGTTCCCCTCTGCCAGAGCTGCCCGAGCATGAGGAGGGATATTGCCTGGCAGTTGATACAGGGGGGATCTCACTGGCGGCCTCTTCGGCCCACGGGCTTTTTAACGGCCTGCAAACCCTGAGCCAATTGGTGGAGCAGGCAAGGGATCGCTTCCCCTGTGCTCTCATTCGCGATTGGCCGGCCTTGAATCTGCGGGGCATCCATTTGGATCTCAAAGGGGCGATGGCCCCTGTAGAGTATTGGATAGAGGTGATCCAACTCCTGGCGCGCTTCAAGATCAATGCAGTGCTCATCGAATATGAGGACAAGTTCCCCTTTACTTCCCATCCGGATATCGTGGGGCCGGGCGCTTTTACCGCGGAGGAGCTTGAGCGCTTGCTCACGGTGGCCCGGGACCATTTTGTTGAGGTGATCCCCCTCCTGCAGTGCTTGGGGCATGTGGAATATATCCTGCGCCATCCTGCGTATGCCGAGCTGCGGGAGAGCGGCCAGCTGACGCAGTTTTGCCCTCAACAGCCAGCAAGCCTGCGCTTGTGGAAGGAGCTTGCCGATGAGATGATCGCTGCCCATCCGGGGATCCGGCGCTTCCATTTAGGGGCTGACGAGGCTTGGCTCCTGGGGGATTGCCCCCGCTGCCGGCAGGTGGTGGAGGAAAGGGGCAAGCTGGCGCTCTTTTTGGACCATGTGAACCAGGCCATCGCCCACGTGCGGGGCTATGGCCTCCAGCCCATCATCTGGGATGATATGATTCAGCGGAACCTGGAGGAGAATAGTCTGGCGGCGCTTCCGGAGGATGTCGTTCTCTGTGATTGGTTCTACAGACAGCGTTCTCCCCGAGCTGTGAGCTTTTTCTATGGTGGCCCGGAGGGGCATGCGCGCTATCGCTGGGCCTCTCGCCAGTGGGAGGAGATCGATCCTGGAGTGCTTGAAGGGGAGATCCATTGGCTAGAGGAGGCGCCCAAGCCCGTGCTCGAGTTCGCCAAGCGCTACTGGGATCGGGGAGAATATCCCCTCTATGGTTCCTCCTTGCCTTGGGTGCGCTTTTTCATCGCCCAGGGGCGCAAGGTGATCGGGGCCTCGGCGGCCAAGGGGGCCGACGGATTTGCTGCCTTTTGCCCCATGTTTGGCCCACGGTTGGATAACGTGGCGACCTGGGCCTTGGTGGCCAAGGAGGAGGGGGCTGAGGGAGTGATCAGCACGGCGTGGTCGCGCTATGATGGCTTGACCAATCCCTGCGAGCCCTTTGAGTTGGGTTGGTATACCTATGTGGCTTCGGGGGCCTTTTACTGGGAGGGCCGTGCCCCAGATCGCCAGACCTTTGACCAGCAGTTTACCGTCGCCTTTTTGGGCAAGGAGGATTCTGCCGTGCCCAAGGCGCTTGATTGGTTGGATCGGGGGCGCCAGAGAGGACATTACTACCTCTTGCGCTCGGCGCAGCGTGTTTTTGAAACCTGCCAGGATGGGGCGACTCCTTTTGGGCGGCGTTACCTGGAGCATCTGGCCTTGGCCGCACGCTTGGCTTGGCTGCAGGCAGAGGCCACCCAAGTGCTTAGGAATGCTTGGCCTCGTGGAGCGCGGGCGTGGCAGGGGCTTTTGGCCGTGCATCATCGGGAACGCATCTTGAACGCCGTGAACGCAAGCCGAGAGGCCTTGCGCGAGTGGCGCAACCAGGCCGGCCCGGTGCTTGCCAGCACGTTGCTCCCTGCGGATGTGCGTGAGGTGATCGATACCCAATGTTTTGCCTATGAGCGTCCCCTCGAGCTGTTGAGGGCCTTTATCGAATCTACCGCGCCATTTCAAGAGGATGCGTCATGAACGGTTATCCTATTGGCTTGCACAAGTGGGATCTGGACACGCCGGCTCTCTGTTTGGATGCACCGGCGCTGGAGCAGAACATCTCTCGGATGGCCAAGTATTTTGCCGAGCGTCCTGCCTCGCTGCGGCCCCATAGCAAGACCCATAAATGCCCGACCATCGCTTGGATGCAGTTGCGTGCAGGGGCCATCGGTATCACCTGTGCCAAGCTTGCGGAGGCGGAGGTGATGGCGCAGGCAGGCATCCGCGATATCCTCATCGCCAACCAGATCGTTGGGATCCGCAAGATCTCCAGGCTGGTGAACTTGGCCGCCTATAGCGAGGTGATGGTTGCCGTTGACGACCCAGCGAATGCTGAGGATCTCTCGGCAGCGGCTCAGGCCAAAGGCGTGCGCCTGCGGGTGCTTTTGGAGATCGATGTGGGCATGGGGCGCTGTGGAGTGGCCCCAGGGGAGGAGGCCCTTGCCCTGGCACGTCGAGTGAGCGAGCTCCCTGGGCTCTGCCTGGAGGGCATCATGGGGTATGAAGGGCACGCTGTCATGATCCCCGATTTTGAGGAGCGCCGACGGGTGACCGAGGAGGCAATGGCCAAGTTGGTGAGCGTGCGCGATCTTTTGGAGGAAAAGGGGATCGAGGTCAAGATCGTCTCTGGCGGCGGGACGGGGACGTACACGATCACGGGGAACTATCCCGGTGTTACCGAGGTCCAGGCGGGCTCTTATGCGACGATGGACGGGCAGTACCGTCGGGTGGGCATCGACTTTGCCCCAGCGTTGACGGTGGTGGCCAGGGTCATCAGTGTGCGAGGAGATCGGGCTATTATCGATGCGGGGCTCAAGACGCTCACTCCCGAGTTTGGCATGGCCGAGGTCGTCCATCCAGAGGGCTGGGAGCTCACCCGCCTCTCCGAGGAGCATGGTTTTCTGCGGCGCAAAGGTGGCCCCGAGCTGCATTCCGGAGATCCCGTGGAGCTCATTCCCTCCCATGGCTGCACGACGATCAACCTGCATGACGAGTATTATGTAGTGCGAGATGATGTCGTTGAGGCCGTCTGGCCCATTGCGGCGAGGGGCTGTATTCGCTAGAGAAAAAACGATGGCCGGCTCACAAGAGCCGGCCAATCTCTTTGGCGGAGGGGGTGGGATTCGAACCCACGGAGCACGAGGCTCACCGGTTTTCAAGACCGGCGGTTTAGACCGCTCACCCACCCCTCCAAGCACCTGATTCTAGGAAGATACTGTAAGCCCGTCAAGATC
>JAGGYI010000118.1 GCA_021162655.1 Anaerolineae bacterium | reverse complement strand
TTGAGCAATTAGGTGGCAAGGTTGAGGGTATAGCATTTCTTATCGAGCTCGAGTTCCTCCATGGACGTAGTAAGCTAGAGGGCTATGATGTTTTCTCCTTGATTACGTTCTAGTGCCGCTCAAGGAGTGATAAGATGGCAAGGCAAGAAAAAGAGATTGAACGTCTGCAGGCGATACGTCAGCATACATTAGAGGAAATAGAGCGTCTTAAACAAGAACTCCAGGCAGAGGTAGAACCTACCTCAGCGACTGATGACGACTCGGCGGCAGAGGCCGCCGCTGACATCTATGAGCGTGGCAAAATAGTTTCCCTCATCCAGAGCTTGGAGGCCAAGGTTCACTCCCTCGAGCGAGCAATTGAATTGGCAGAACAGGGGAAATACGGGATCTGCGAAAAATGTGGAAGTGTCATCCCGAAAGAACGTTTAGAAATCATGCCTGAGACAACGCTTTGCGTTCGTTGTGCAAGCGAGCTCGAGCAAGGAATTCGTCGGCATCAGCTACGTGTAGATACAACAGAGTAGCTCTTTACTGAAGAGCTCGAAGAAAATGAGAATGACCTTGGCGATCTATGAGCTCCCGGAATTTTAGCCTCCCTTCATAGAAGGGAGGCTTTTTTTCTTTTTGACAACACCACTCTCTCTGGCATACAATAGGTTTGTCAGGAGGTTGTATAATTCAAGCTTGGATCATCGTTTTTAGATCACCTTGGGCGCTGCAGTGCTAAAAGGGTGCTGTGCGTTTTTTATGTGTGGCCACAGAACTCGCTAGGAGGTATCAAGGATGAACCAGATGTTAGAGATCCGCTGGCATGGTCGTGCCGGCCAGGGCGTCGTCACAGCTGGAGAGCTCCTGGGCGAAGCTGCCATGGAGACGGGGAAATATTTTCAAGCTTTCCCTGAATATGGAGCCGAGCGCATGGGAGCCCCGATTAAGGCCTATACCCGAATCAGCGACAAACCGATCGAGATACACTCCCCCATCCTAGAGCCTGATATGGTCATCGTCGTAAACCCCAATCTCATCGGGGTTGTGGATCTCACCGAAGGGCTTAAACCGGATGGCATCATTATCATAAACACTTCACAGACTCCTCAAGAGATTCGCAAGCGTCTGGATTTCAAGGGGGGCCAGGTGTGGTGCGTAGACGCTTCCAAGATCGCCCTGGAGGAGATCAAGCGCGACATCCCCAGCACGATGATGCTAGCTGTGGTCTCCAAGGCAACAGGCATCGTTGACCTTGATACGATCATCCATCTTACCAAGGAGCGGCTAGGAGGCAAGCTCCGCCCAGAAGTCGTCGAGGCAAACGTACGAGCTCTAAAGCGCGCATACGAGGAGTGTGTACAGGGGTAGGAAAAGCCCCTTTTCTCTTTTTGGTCGGAAAAGTATAGTCCGCCAAGGATATGGAGGTAAAGTTCGATGGCAACTAAAGAAGCTCCACGTCTAGACCTACCGTGGAAAGAAGCTAACCCCGGTGGAATTGTTTTGGATGCAGGAAACTCGGTGACATATATCACTGGCACCTGGAGAACCCTACGTCCGGTACGAGATCTAGAACAGTGCACCCAGTGCCTCATTTGCTGGATCGTGTGCCCCGACGCAGCTATTACAGTAAAAGATGGCAAGGTGGTCGGGTTTGACTATGATCACTGCAAAGGCTGTGGAATCTGTGCTCAACAATGCCCTGTGAATGTTAAAAAGCCACATGCTATCACAGGCGAAATGGGCAAAGTGATTCAGATGGTGCCAGAGGCCGACTTTCAGAAATAAAGTTCTATGGAGAATCCCTCAGGAGGAGTTACGAGATGGTAGAAAGCAAGTATATGCCTCTGGATGGGGCCAACGCGGTCTCGCAAGCAATGAGACAGATCAATCCAGACGTCGTGGCTGCCTACCCCATCACACCCCAGACAGCGGTCGTGCAGAACTTTTCTCAGTATGTTGCTGATGGGCTTGTCGACACCGAGTTTGTTCCAGTTGAAAGCGAGCATGCCGCAATGAGCGCTTGTGTAGGCGCTTCCGCTGCGGGTGCCCGGGTGATGACAGCTACAGCAGCTAATGGTCTTGCCCTCATGTGGGAAATGCTTTACATCGCTTCCGGGATGCGGCTGCCCATCGTCCTTACAGTAGTGAACCGAGCACTCTCTAGCCCTCTGAACATTCACTGTGATCATTCTGACAGCATGGGCGCCCGAGACTCGGGATGGCTTCAGCTCTATGCTGAGACAGGACAAGAAGCTTACGATAACACCATTAAGGCTATTCGCATCGCCGAACATCCAGACATTTTGCTCCCCGTAATGAGTTGCCAGGATGGCTTTATCACCGGCCACGGGGTGGAGCGCGTAGGCATCCTACCCGATGAAGCGGTACAGGAATTTGTTGGAACTTATCACCCCAAATATTCTCTGCTTGATACTGACCATCCAGTGACGATGGGAGCTTGGGATTTTACCGATTACTATTTCGAGCACAAGAGACAGCAAACCGAGGCAATGAATAATGCCCTCCCCATCGTGAAGCAGATATTTAGAGAGTATGAGGAACTCTCAGGAAGACCTCAGTCCATTGTAGATATGTGGGGAATGGACGACGCCGACTATGCAATCATCGTGCTTGCCTCTACGGCAGGGACGACTCGTACAGTTGCCCGAGAGTGGCGCGCACGAGGCATTAAGGTGGGGGTGATCAAACCTCGCGTATACCGTCCCTTCCCAGCTCAAGAGATCATCGAAGCCATCAAGAACTGCAAAGCTGTAGCGGTACTTGATAGGGCAATTTCCTTTGGTACACCACTGGGTGCAGGGCCCCTCTTCACAGACATCACTTCTGCCCTCTACAACGAAGGAATTACAGGGCTACCAGTGGTCGACTATATTTACGGCCTAGGAGGTCGTGATACAGTGCCGCCTATGATTGAGTCCGTCTACCAAGATCTACAAGAGATCGCTGCTACTGGCGAGCGGGGCGCTTTGGTGCGCTATCTCGGTCTACGTGAGTAACGCCCCTCACGTTGCTGTGTGGGAGATCGAAAAGGAGAAAGCATGATGGCCGAAAGAATCCGCGTAAATTTGCGTGACATCATAAACAAGGAAGAAAGACTTGCTCCAGGGCACCGCCTTTGTGCGGGTTGTGCAGAGCCCGTTATCGTCCGGCAAATCCTTCTGGCTATCGACGATCCTGTCGTTGTCTCAACAGCCACAGGATGCCTGGAAGTATCTACAACCGTTTATCCCTACACCTCTTGGCGGGTTCCCTGGATCCACAGCGCTTTTGAGAACGCCGCCACAACACTCTCTGGCATAGAGGCAGCTTATAAAGCCCTCCGCCGCACGGGCAAGATCCCCCAGGATAAAGAGATCAAGCTCATCGCTTTTGGGGGCGATGGCGCTAGCTATGATATTGGTCTACAGTTCATTTCAGGGGCTCTTGAGCGAGGGCATAGAATTGTTTATGTGTGCCTCAATAACGAGGCCTATATGAACACTGGAATCCAGCGCTCCAGCGCCACCCCCCGAGGAGCCAGCACAACAACCTCGCCAGCGGGCAAGGTTATCCCTGGCAAAGTGCAATGGCGCAAACCTTTCACGCACATTATGGCAGCACATGACATTCCCTACGTTGCCCAAGCGGCCCCCCATAACTATCGAGATTTGATGCGCAAGGTGAAAAAGGCAATCTCGGTAGACGGCCCGGCCGTTCTGAATATTCTGGCGCCTTGCCCTCGTGGCTGGCGTCATCCCAGTGATCAAACCATGGCCATCTCCAAACTGGCCGCTGACACTTGCTATTGGCCGCTTTACGAGATAGATCACGGTAAGGTTATTGTGAACTACAAGCCCAGGAACAAAGTCCCAGTGGCAGAGTGGCTCAAAGCACAAGGGCGCTTTCGGCACCTTTTCCAGCCAGCTAACGCATGGCTGCTGGAAGAGATTCAAGCCAAAGTGGACGAAGAGTGGGAACGCCTTCTCAAGGAAGAGGCCAATTCGTGATTCTAGGTCGTAGGAAGGAGGGAGGGTGGCAACGGAGTATTAGGGGCTACCCTCCCTTTTGCTTTCTTATCTAGATAGGGAAATCGGAGGTTTATGTAAAATGGATTTCGGCCCTCGGGTTTTCCCTTCCTCACATCCTTTAGTGTTGCACAAACTCACGCTTCTCCGCGACGTAAATACGGAACCTAAAAAGTTCCGTGAACTTGTCCGCGAGATCTCTATGCTCCTAGGGTATGAAGCAACGCGCGACCTAGCCCTGAAGCAGGTTCCGGTCACTACGCCTTTGGCAGAAACTACCGGTTACTCTCTGGCTGAAAAGATCGGGCTTGTTCCTATCCTCCGAGCAGGCCTCGGCATGGTTGATGGGATCTGGGAACTTATGCCTGGGGCGGAAGTATGGCATATTGGTCTTTACCGCGATCATAAAACCCTTCAGCCTGTACAGTATTACAACAAGCTGCCCGTAAGCCCCACGGTACAAGTCTGCCTTGTGTTGGATCCTATGCTGGCCACTGGCGGATCTGCTATCGCCACTGTGGACATACTCAAAAAGTGGGGTGCCAAAAGGATCAAATTTGTAGGAATCATCGCCGCTCCAGAAGGACTTCATGCCCTTACAAAGGCCCATCCTGACGTCGATGTGCACATCGCTGCCATTGACGACCATTTGACTCCGCCCCCCAGCTCTCCGGACGATCCTCCAGAGGGATACATCGTTCCTGGCCTTGGAGATGCTGGGGACAGGCAGTTTGGCACAGGGTGAAAGGGGAACCCTACTCATGTCTGTCTGGATCTTTCTGGCTGTTTTCGGTACAGCGGGTGGATTATCGGCCTTACTCACCCCCTTAGCAATCCACGTAGGAAAGCGCTGGGAAATAGTGGATGTCCCCGGAGGAAGGCGCAAACACAAAGGACGAATAGTGCGCCTAGGGGGGCTTGCCCTTTATCCTGCTTTTCTAGGAGCGATACTGGTAGCCCAGAGTTTTCATATTCCCACTCAAGACCCACTAGAGAAAACCCGGCTCGTCGGGGTACTTCTCGGACTAGGCCTTGTTTGGGCAGTAGGGCTCCTTGATGATTTCCGCCATCTCTCCTTCTGGCCTCAAGTAGGAGGGCTGGTTCTAGCAGCTTTTGTGGCCATCCTCTTCAAAGTTTTCATCGAGCTCTTTAATAACCCCTTCACCAACGCACAAGTGAAGGTGAACTGGTACATAATGGTTCCCCTGACGCTATTTTGGATTGTCGGAATGACCGGAACGATGAACGTGCTTGACGGTTTGGACGGCCTGGCCACAGGAGTAAGTGCAATCGCTTCCCTGGTACTTTTTCTTCACATGTTGCGTTTAAGACAAGAGAGTGTAGCCCTCCTTCCGCTGGCCCTTCTCGGCGTGTGCATAGGATTTCTCCCATACAACTTTAGTCCCGCCAAGATTTTTTTGGGGGGTGGTGCTTATGTGCTTGGCTATGCCGTTGCGACACTTTCTATTGTCGCAGGGGCCAAGGTTGCTACAGCCCTCCTTGTACTTTGGTTGCCTATCCTCGACGCAGCCTGGCAAGTGTATTGCCGCTGGCGTCGGGGCCAACCCATCAGCCTGGGAGACCGAGGACATCTTCACTTTCGCCTTCAAGATTTGGGATGGCCCACTAAAAGGATAGTTCTCTTTTACTACAGCATCACTGCACTTTTGGGAGCCGTTGCTCTTCTTTGTCCCTCTCGAGCCCTAAAGCTAGCTATACTTGCGGGAGTAGGCGCTTTTCTCCTTTTGGCTTTGGCAGTTCTTACTCGTTTGACGGGGAATAACCCTGATGTGGGGCAGTAGATGATGATATCTATGCGAAAATCCTATCTCCCCAACCCAAACTTCTCAACTATCAGCTCTGCTACTTGGGCAACCTCCTCAGGAGAAAAGCAGGGAACAATGGTCTGTTCTCTTATTCCTCCATTGGGACAAACCAATGCAAGGGCTTCGCTATCCGAGGTAATACGCTCCTCCCAGGAACGCAACACCTCAATTTTAAGGGTTCTCTCGCGCTTGAACCCCTCTGTGATGACGATATCAATCGATTGAGGAAGTCGCTCGACGATCTCTTCAAGCCTAGCCTCCCGCACACGATTCTCGATGAATGCCACTTGCTGCTTCCCTGAAATTACCACGACATCTGCCCCAGCCTGGGCAAACCTCCAAGTATCCGTCCCTTCGCGATCAAGTTGAAAGTCTCCCCGAGTATGTTTTATAACAGCAACCCGAAAACCGCGACTTCTCAAAATACGCACAAGCTCTTCAATAAGAGCCGTCTTTCCCACGTTATGCCAACCGATGACAGAAACAACTGGTATCACCTTACCTCCAGAGAAAGCAGTGTGCTTCCTATTATAAAGCCCTCCGGCAAAAGCGCGAAGTACTGATTACTCGAAAACCTCTGCTTGTGTTATAATGCGGGCAACCCAAGAGCCTCTTAGAAAGTGAGGAGAGAATGCGCTATTTCGTTCTGATTTTAAAGGGCATGGCTTATGGCATCACCCACATTGTTCCTGGCTTGGGCGGTGGGCTGATTTTGATTCTGCTAGGAATCTACCAGGACTTTGTCGAAGCCCTCGGGAACATTCTCGTAAAACGCGACAAGTGGAAAGAATACCTCGCCTTTCTCCTCCCCCTTGGGGTGGGGATGGTATTGGGCATGCTTATACTAGCCAAGATCATCACTATAGTCCTTGAGCGTTACCCCGCAGCGACAATGTTTTTCTTTATGGGTCTCCTAATCGGAACCCTTCCCTCCGTCTTTCGCATGCACAAAGACATGCGTTTCTCCCTTCCTCGAGGAGCGGCCCTTCTTCTTGGCTTCCTCCTTGTTGTTCTTTTAAAAACAGCCACTCCCGCAAACGAAGGGTTTCCCTTAGAAAAGATTAGCACCTTGACGGGAAGCTTGTATAACCTCCTAATTAGCTTCTTGGCAGGTGGAGCCAGTGTAACCCCTGGTCTAGATGGTTCATATATTCTTCTCCTTGGAGGTACTTATTCACCCGTCATTCAAGCCGTTGCTGAGCTAAGCAACCTCATTATCCACTGGGGCGCATTACTTTCCACAGGCATAGGCGCAGTGCTAGGGATCATTATTTTTTCCAAGCTCATTGATACCGCTCTCAAACGCGCTCCTGCCCTTTCCTACTATTGCATTGCCGGTTTGATTGTTGGCTCTGTTTATGGCCTATGGCCCCATAACCCCCTTCACACAAGCATCTGGGGACTGGGAATCGCTTTCCTCATAGGAGTCGTCCTTGCCTTTATCTTCAGTCGACCGGAAACAGAGAATCCCCCTGAATCCAACTTGACAAAGTGAGTTTTCATTCATACTGTGTTCAACAATCCGAAATAGCAACGCTTGGAGGCCACCGTATGCTTCTCAATTATGAGTATCAGAAGAAACTTCGTATAGGTTTTATTGGAGCGGGCGAGCATGCCTACTGCAACATTTTACCTTGCCTTCAATATGCCCCAGTTGATCTCATCGCTCTGGCAGATCCAGACAAATCCAGAGGGTTGGCAGTCGCCCGCCAATTCGGCGCCAAACGCTTTTATCCCAACTACAAAGCTCTTTTAAAGAAAGAAAAAGATCTCGAGGCTATCTTTATCGTTGTCGGGCCGGACAAAGAGGGGAAACCCCAATATAAAGAGATCGCCGTCGCAGCACTCGAAGCTGGATTTCATGTTTGGATCGATGCCCCTCCTTGTGCAAGCGGCGACGAAGTTTCTTACTTTACCAATGCCTGTTTGATGTCGAACAAGTTTCTCACCACAGGTTTCAAAAAGATGTTCATGCCCGCTTATCTCAAGGTTGCAGAGCTCATCGAAAACGCCGATTTTGAGGTTTCAACCTTCTCCTATCGCTACCCGCTTTCCCTCCCCCCAGAGGAAGAACGCAAGGACCCCAAGGCAATGGCGGCCTTTCTCCAATTCGTTCATCCGTATTCGCTACTCGTACGCCTCTTTGGCGAATGTGAAGGCTTTACTTATATGCGTAGCCGGATCACGGGAGGGTTGGTGATGAATATTCGCTACCGATCCGGGATCGTTGGAACGCTTCACCTTACAGGTGGGCAATCCGCCACCAGTCCCCTCGAGCGTCTAGAAGTCATCGGCAACGGAGAGAACATCGTCGTAGAGAACGGGATCCGCTTCATCCACTACCGCGCAGGAGGAACAAGGGGTAAAGACCGAGAGATCTCTTACATCGGGCCCGAACAACATGCGCCCATCTTTTGGGAGCCCGAGTTTTCTCTGGGTAAACTTTATAACAAACAACTTTTCCTCCAAGGGTACGCCAATTGCATCCGCTATTTTGCCGAGAGTATCTTGGCAGGTGAGCCTCCCAAACATGGAAACCTTGTCGATATGCTACACATTATGCAAATATATGATCGGCTTTGCCAGGGCCAAGAGAACGAGTGGATTACCACCTACTAAAAGGAGGAAAAACCCATGTCCATCCCTGTTGGAATCTGCCTTTCCCCAAAGCGAGTTCCAGACCTTGCCCCTGGGTACGACTATCTGGAATTGGGAGTTTCTTCCGACCTCGTACCTCTAAAAGAAGACTTTTCCCCAGAACCTCTACAAGCTCTGCGTCCTCCCGTAAGGGCTTTTAATATTTTCGTCCCCAAAGAACTCAAACTCGTAGGGCCAAATGTCCATTGGGAGCAAGTGGAACTTTACGTGCAGCGCGCCCTTTCTAGAGCCAAAATGGTAGGCGGGCAGGTCATTGTCTTCGGAAGTGGAGGAGCACGGCGGGTCCCCGAAGGTTTCTCAAAAGAGGAAGCTTGGAATCAAATTAAGCGCTTTCTGACCCTCTGTGCCAATTATGCGGAGAAAAATGCCATCATTATCGCTATCGAGCCTCTCAATCAACAGGAGACAAACATCCTCAATACCTATGCTGAGGCCGTGGAAATGGCCCGGCAGGTCAATCGCAAGCCTATTCGAGTCTTGGCAGACATCTATCACTTTGTCATGGAAGAAGAACCCTTGGAGCACATTCGACAAGCACCCGAATGGCTCGCCCATGTGCACCTAGCAGATAGCGGCAGGTACTACCCAGGAAGTGGAACATACCCTCTCAAAGAACTTTTTGAAATCCTCCATGAGATCGACTATCAAGGCATGGTCTCTATCGAATGTCGTTGGAGAGACCTTAGCCAAGAATCGAGAGCGGCTCTGGCATACGTTCGTTCTCTTGCAGGATGACCTTTGCCTGGGAAACTACAAGGATATAATACCATCGGGGAGAGAGGACTTTTCTCTCCCCCGATAGCCTTTTTACTCTACCCCGGTGTGGGCTATCTCATACCTGCCCTGGATCCCCTTAACAGGGGCTCCTCTCATCTTGTAAAGCGCCCCAAACATAGAAGCAAGGCGTTGAGCTTCCTCAGGATATTCATCGATCAAATTAACCGTCTCTTTTGGATCTTCAATAAGATTGTAAAGCTCATCGGGCTGTCCTTCAGGCCGACGAATGTAACTCCATACCTTGTCGCGAATACAACGATCGGGCGCAGCGAAATACCCTGTGATAATCGCTTGGCGGATCTCTTCGACCTCCCCCCGAATCAGGGGCATCAAACTTTTGCCGGGGAGGGCCTCCAAGTTATTCCCTAGCCCGATGGCATCAAGCAAGGTGGGCAACACATCGTGGAAGGCGGCCAACGCATCCAGCCGCTGCCCTCCGTACTGCCCTCCAGGGAACCGGATAAGGAAAGGCACCTTGAGAAGCTCACTATACAGTCGGTCACCCCCTTTGAGAAACTTGCCATGATCTGCTAGAGGGTGCCCATGGTCGGCGGCAAGAATGATGAGAGAGTTTTCGTACAGGCCAAGCTCTTTTACTTTATTCAGAAACTGTCCTACATAGTAATCCACGTACGCGCACTCACCAGCGTACAGCCCACGGATGTAGGCAATCTCCTCTTCAGTAAAATGCTTGGAAGCCGGCCCCCCAGGGGGAAGGATACATTTCTTTCCCGTATAATTGGGGTCTGTATATTTATCAAACTCTTTGGGAGGCGTCCACGGCTCGTGAGGGTCAAAAGAGTCTACCCAAAGGAAAACGGGCTGCTGGGAGATGTTCGCCTCCAGCCATTCGCTGGCCCTTCTCATCAGTCGGGCACAATAATGATCTTCAGCCGTCTCAAACTCTTCTACATTCTTGAGAGCCGTTTCAACGGTGCGCCGCCACTGAGGTGAAAAAGTATCCTTACAATAGTCATCAAGGTTTAAACGGCGCAAAGGCGCGGAACGGTACGCATCATATTCCTGGCCTCGTATCCAATCCCAAACACGGAAACCACGATGTAGGTTCATTCCAGGCTTAAAGTAGTGATAACAATCCGTAAAACAAGCGGTCAGGTACCCTTCTTCTCGCAAGAGTTCTGCAACTGAACGATCTTCTGGAGTTAGAGGCTGCCAAGGCCTATGTACCAACGTACGGTCGCCCGTCAACCAAGCAGTGCGCACAGGAATCGTCGGCAGACCCTCCGGATAGCAATTGTCAAAGGCAACACTTTCTTTTGCAAGAGCATCGATGTTGGGAGTCTCACAAGGAGATTGAGAGTTGTAAAAGCTTACGTGATCCTGGCGAAAAGAGTCCAAAATGATAAAAATGACATTTAGACGCTGCCGAGACATTTCCCCTCCTCTCTCAAAGTACTTACCGCGCATTCTAGAATCAATCCCTACGCGGGTCAAGAAAAAGAACAGATTGTAAGCTCCGCTGAACCTATGGTATCATCGCTGCAAAAGCCGGGAGGAATGAACGATGAAGGTCCTTTTTATCGGGGGCACAGGGAATATCAGCTCCGCCTGCGTGCAATTGGCCCTAGAAAAGGGCTACGAAACAAGTCTTTTAAACAGGGGCTCGCGCTCCCTGAGCTTTGAGGGCCAAGTCAACCTAATCAAAGGGGACCGCAATGACCCAGAGCTCCTCAAACAAGTTGCGGAATCAACATACTATGATGTAGTGGCGAATTTCGTTGGGTTCACACCCGAGCAAATCGCCAAAGACATCATGGCCTTCTCTGGCAAAATCGGGCAATATCTCTTTATCAGTTCAGCAAGCGTCTACCAAAAGCCCCCAAATCATTTTATTATCACCGAATCCACTCCTCTTCGAAACCCTTTTTGGAAATACTCGCGCGACAAGATCGCCTGCGAGGAAAAGCTCGTCCAGGCATATCGTGAAAAGGGTTTCCCTATCACCATTGTCCGACCATCCTACACCTACGGCCCCACATGGATCCCCTGTAGTGTAGGTGGCCATGGCTATACCGTCGTTGGTCGCATGCGGCAAGGGCTCCCCATCATTTCTCACGGCGACGGGCAATCTCTTTGGGTTATGACCTTCAACGCTGACTTTGCCGTAGGGTTTGTCGGCCTTTTTGGTCAAGATCAGGCCATTGGCGAAGCTTTTCACATCACCAGTGACGAAGTCCTCACTTGGGACCAAATCTACCGCACAATCGCCAAAGCAGCTGGCTGCCAAGCAGAGATCATCCACATCCCCTCTGAATTCATCGCTGCGGTAAATCCCGAATGGGGAGCAAGCCTCCTCGGAGACAAAGCCTACAGCGTCGTTTTTGACAACTCGAAAATCAAACGCCTTGTCCCAGAGTTCCGTCCAAAGGTAAAATTTGCCGAAGGGATCGCCCGTTCCATTGCCTGGCACGATCAGGATCCCTCCCGCCAGGTCATCGATCCTCTAGTAAACCAAACCATGGAGCATATCATCCAGCTTTACAAAGAGGCTCTGCAAAAAGCCCAAAGGACGGAGAAGAGGTATCATGTCTAAATTCCTGGGAATCCAGTTTACTTTGGCAGCCGTTCAATATGAAGGGATCCACCAGGTTCTTGATAACATCCAAAACGCCGGTGGGAGAGCTATCTGTACAGGCTTAAGCCTAGTGCAACCCGTTGCCGAAGGAAACGGGCGACGGATGCCACCATTGGACATAGATGGCTACGAGCGGCTGCTCGACCGCCCTCTATGGGGCAAACGGGAACTTTGGCTTCGTGGGTACCTTGCCCACGAACCCGATCTTGAACTTTTCGCCCACACCCCCTACCACCCCAACAGCGCTCCAGTGCCTCCCGAATTAGATCGGGAACTCCCCCACAAAGTTCTTGCCGAAGCCCATGCACGCAAAATGCGAGCTTACATTCAAATCTCCCCTACTACCATACCTGGCCTCAAGGCAGAAGATCAGGTACATTACATTGACGGCTCTCTCCCAGATCCTCATCGTAGGGTAGCCAGACAAGGATGCTTGAACAACCCTGCCGTGAAAAACTATATTCTCGCTCTCATACGTGACACCGTCCGCCATTACCCGGAGACAGATGGGCTTTTTCTAGACTGGGTCGAGTTCACCCCATACGATCTGCGCGATCACTTCTCTTGCACATGTTCTCACTGCGCAAAGCAAGCTCAAGAGTGGGGATACAACTGGCCCCAAATCCTACACAGCCTGCAACACACGTGGGAAGCCCTGCACCACCTATCTTGCCAGGACCTAGCAAGAATTCAGCGCCTCCTAGAACATCCATCAGAGCTTCTGGAACTGTTCCAAAGTTGGCCAGGATGGCTGGACTTTTGGCGTTTCAAGGCGCAAACGGTATCCCAACTCTATCAAGAAATCCGACAGGTTATGGATGAAGAAGGTGCGAAATCAATGGAATTAGGGGCCAATGGATGGTGCCCTCCCCTCAACCGCTCTTCAGGAATGGACTATAGAACACTCGGTCGAATCTGTAATGTACTTCGCCCCAAGCTTTTTACCTTCCATTGGTCCGTCCTGCCCCGCTGGTATGGGCAAGTTCTTCTCCAATGGAACCCCCAACTGCCTGAACGATTCCTGCTTGACACCCTTGTCTCCTGTCTGGACATTCCCGATTCCATCCCCTCTCGCTCTTTTGCTCACTATCACATCCCCGCTCCCAACGAGCCGCATCCAGCTCGCGAGGAGACCTGGCGCATCAAAATAGATGAAGTCCTCGCCCAAGTCGAGAATCCAGAACGGGTCTACGTTTCCGCCCATTCCTACCGACCCTTGGAACAATGGAAACGCATGGTCGCCATCCTTCGCGATAGCCCCGTCCCAGGAATGTGGGTTACGCGTTATGGATACCTTTCTGACGCCAAGCTCGACGCTCTAAAGAACATCTGGAACTGAATCCATTCAGAGGAGAATAACAATGCGTAAAGCACGGATAGGAATCATTGGCGTAGGTTGGTGGGGCACGGTGGGACATTTAGAGCCTCTTTCAAAGGACCCCAAGGCAGAGATTGTGGCAGTTTATAGCCGCACAGAGGACAAAGCAAAGCAGAGAGCCGAACAATATCATGTATCTCGTTACTACACTGACTATCGGCAATTGATTGACGAATGCAATCTAGATGGGGTCATCATCGCCACAACCCCCAACGTCCACTATGAACAAGCTCGCTATGCGCTCGAACACGGTCTACACGTCCTCATGGAAAAACCTTTCGTCCTTCAAAGCTCCCAGGCTGAGGAACTAGCCGAGCTGGCCAAGGCAAAAGGGAAACTGCTAGGGGTTTGCCATCCCCTTCTTTTCCATCCTGCCCTACAAGAGGCTGCGCGATACTTGCGCGATGGCTCCCTTGGGAAACTTTTCCTCATCTCGGCTCTTTTCTCACAGCGCGTCTACGAGCTATACAAAGGCCAGGTCGAAAATGCTTTCAAAGCCTCCGGCCGAGAAGAACCTCTCCCAAACGCCACTTCCTATTCTGATCCTTCCATCGCTGGTGGAGGAGAGGGACATACGCAAGCATCTCACCTTGTTGGTGCCGTTCTCTGGCTCACCCAGCTCACACCCGCAGAGGTATTTGCTCATATGGATAACCTCGACACTCCATTAGACGTCGTCGATACCTTCTCTGTCCGCTTCCAAGAAGGTGCTCTAGCTAGCATGGCCGCAAATGGTCTCCTACCTGCTGGTGTTTTTCAAATGCATGTCCACATTCAGGGAGAAAGGGGACTCCTTCATCTCGACGTCCTTGGCCGTTCAGCCTTTGTGCTACTGGCAGGGGAAAAAGAGCCTCGCAAGTTCAATCTCGCTGAGAACCCTCCCTTTCCTCTCAGAGACCAAGTTCCTCGCAACTTTGTCCGTGCCATTTTGGGTGAAGAAAAGCTCCTCGTTGGGGCTCAGATTGCTGTGAATGAAGTCAAAATCCTTGACGCCGCCTACCAATCTGCAAGGTTGGGTCATCCAGTGGCGATAAAATGATAAAAAGGAGGTTTTCACCATGTCCATCACTTTGGGGTGCCATAAATGGACTTTTGCACACACCACGACACTCCAAGCAGCTCAAATTATCCGCGCGCTCGGCTTTGAACGCATGGATATCGGCAACGCGCCAGACTTGGACCCCGTCAAGGGAGCAGAGAACTCCAGAGAAACCGTGGCTCACTTGGCGAAAATCAAGGAACAAACAGGCATCACTTTCATCGATCTTTTTCCCCAGCTCCCCTACCCTCCAAATCATCCCGATCCAGAGATGCGGAAACTCTCGCGCGCGCACCTAGAAAAGTGGTTCACCATCGCAGAAAAAGTGGGCCTCCAAGGGGTTACGTTAACCCCAGGGCGCTATTGGCCAGGGCATACTCCTGAGGAGGACTTTTCCCGAGCCGCTGAAGAGTTGCGGTGGGCCGTTCAAGAGGGAAAGAAAAGAGGGCTCCTCATTCGTATTGAGCCCCACGTTGAAAGTGTCACTTGGACTCCCCAGCTAGCCGTTCAAATGGTCCAGGAAGTCCCTGGGTTAACACTAACCATCGACCATTCACATTTCATCTTTCATGCCCTACCCTATGAGCAAATAGCCATTATGCATCCGTACGGGACGCATTGGCATGCCCGCCAAGCTAAACCTGGGAATCTCTGCTGCCCCACCAACGAAGGCCAGATCGACTTCCAAAAGATTGTTCGCGATCTCCAAGAAAGAGGTTATGAAGGAACGATCTGCCTTGAATTTACCCCTGGGCTTTGGATGACAAGCGGCTATGTGGACTGCGTCAGCGAGACACTTGCCCTTAGTAAACAACTTTATCAATACCTGGGGCAAAGTTAGAGATTCTCTTTCTCCTCCTCAGTAGCAAAATGCCGCTTTCTTTGTTGCTGGCGCAGCAAAAGGACGTAGACAATACAACAAGCCAGCCCTCCCACAATAAAGAAGAAAGATCGATAGTCCCCTCCTTTTTTCTCAGAAGAGGGACCTGTAAACACACCGCCAGAAGTCGCGGCAGAAGTAGCGATCAACAGGGCGATCCGGTCAACAGTGGGAGAAGCGCGCCCCAAAGTCTCTGAAGAATACCCACGACCCACTTGGCCAGGGTTTCCAGCCCGAGAAAGCTCCATTGGTGAAGGAACAGGGCTAGCGGTGGCAACCACTAAAGGCGTTGCAGCATTTTGGGGAAACGCAGCCTGTGTCGGCTCATCGGGGAACGTCTCTTTTTTAAAAACAGGAGAAACCTGTGGTGATGGCTCCTTGGTAGGTAAGGGATAAGCAGTAGTTTTAACCACCAGCAGCGGCGAGGGTGACGGTAATAGAGGAGGTGTCGTAGGAAGAATAGAGGGTTTTTCCGTAGGTTGTGGGGTATACGTCGGAGTTGCAGAAGGAGTAAAAGTAGGTGTCACTGTCGGGGACGGAGTAGGGGTTGCCCGCCGATCGCGCTCTGTAGCAGACGCAAGAGTGTTTGAAGGGATCGCCGTAGGGTGAGGCGTAGGGGTCAAAGTCCTTGTAGGAGTCGCAGAAGGCGTCAAAGAGGGAACAGGTGTGCTGGTTGGAGAGCGAGTCCAAGTGGGAGTTCGAGAAGGAATCGGTGAAGGCGTTGCAGAAGGACCACAGAGGCCCTGAAAAGTCCACAGAGGGGGCGGGGTCTGCCCATCTCCCCACACCCAGGCGTCGACATCACCATCATGCAATACTCTATTACCAGCCCCTCTACCCGAATAGACCCACCCATCCCCTTGCCAATACCAATAACTCCAATAAATGCAAGGGGAGCCTAAGCACTGGCAAAAACACTGTTCAGCCGGGAACTCACAACCCGTATCCTCGATCTTGCACACTGCTTCGCCAATGACTGAAGCCTCAGTAATAACGTGCAATCCAGCCCGGCGGAGAAGCTCAACTCCCGATATTTCCTCTTCCGAAAAGGTTACACAGGCTTGAAAAACGCGGCCCTCTCCAAACACCACTATAAGCCCAGCACGATGCATGGGCTCCTCTGCATTGACTGTCCCCCCACAAAGCAAGAGAAATATCGCGATGAACACCAGAGCTCTTTGAACGAAACAGCACACTTGATCCTCCCAAGTCAATTACCGTTGGAGATAAAAGGGCAGAAGATATACACTGGGCTGGTCATCGTAAAAAGCAAAGTCCATTCGGAGCTTCCTCTTACCCCATCCGGATCCAAAATAGAAAAAGTGATGCGATATACCCCCTGATTTATTTCAGGAACAAGGGTCCCACAAAAACGACTCTCCTGGCGGTCAAGAGAGCAACTGACCTGGGATCCCGCTTCATCCACTCGAACACAGTGCCCTTCAATACGAGCATTCCCGTTTACATCACCCTTAAAGTTTACACAAGCTAGCAAATCTCCATTCACAACCTCAACTCGAGGTATTCCAGGAGCCACCCGCTCTGGAGCAAAGATTTCATCCGGTGCAATAGTCGGAGGCACTGTGCCAGCTCCGCCCCAAGCCCACCCATCTACATCTCCGGGATGCAAAAGATACCCACCAGCTCCTACCCCAGAATACCGCCATGCCCCATCCTGCCAGTGCCAATAATTCCAGTAAGAAGATGAACAAATACAGCGCTCCTTGGGGTAATCGCACCCTTCAGGACCAATCTTGCAAACGAGCCCCCGATCTTCTGAGATTTGCAATCCACTGGCATACAAAAGGTCCAGCCCTGTCATCCCTTCCATCCAGGGCACGCAACGGACCAAATACGAACCATCACCAAAGCCCACAACGAGAGCTACCTGCTCATCCCTCTCTTGAGAGGAAAGTAGAGTTCCAGAGCATAGAAAGAGCAAACTTATGCCGAGCAAGAGCCTTCTCAACTTCATCCCGACGTTCCTTCGAAAACTTCTAGGGAGGCCCTAGGGCCTCCCTAGAAATCTCGTGCTTCAAGGAAGCCAAGGTAACCAAACATGCACGAAAGAAACTTCCCTTAGAGGATAGACCTCTAGCAAAATCGCCGGCACTGCTTGTGCTGTCGCCAGTAGGTTCTCCCCTTGACCAGGCTTCCACTCGAAAGCCCCACTTTCAAGCTGAAATGCCAACAGTGCATCCACTGGACCTTGCTCTCCCTTCTGCCACTGCTGAGCAAAGGGGCTTTCTCCGGCTGCAAACAGTCCTTGAATACTCAAGGCTGTAGAGTTTGCATCGGCTTCGGTTCCCCAGGCCGTAGAATAGGTAAAACCTCCGCTCGAGCTTTGCTGCGATTTAAGATACGACAAGGCCCGATCGATAGCAGGAGCACTCGGATCCACCCCGGCAGCAATCAAAGCCTGAAGAGCAAGGCCTGTCGTATTGGTATCCGTGCCCCGCCCAAGATCACTTTCCCATCCTCCATCCTCTTGTTGCAAGCCGAGCAGAACATCGATAGCACTTTGATCAACGGCTCTCTTTGCCGCAGCTAGAGCAAGAAGAGCCCAAGCTTGGTCCAAACTTGTCGTGCCAAATGCACCTTCACTCTCGTAGCTGAGTAAGCGTTCAATGAGATTGCACTGCCCAAAGACAGTCGGATCTCTTCCGGCAGCCACAACCCCAACGATGAGCTTGCCCGTAGTCGAGGCACTTGTCGCATATTCATCAACCACTGAAGCCAAATAATCCAACGGGGAAGCTCCTCCAGCACCCTGCCGCCAAGCCGAAACATCCTCACCTGCCGCTATCCCTGCCATGATCACATCAAGAGTAATGCCAGCAGGATGCCCAAAAGCCGCTGGGAAAGAACCATCTTCCTGCTGCTGATCCTTTATCCAGGCGATAGCCTTTTGGGCCGCTTTAATTGTTGGGCTCTGCCAAGGGAATGGTCGAGCGACCAAGGCAGGCAAGGCCTCAATTGTTGAGAGAAGATTATCCCCAGTGCCAGGCAACCACTCGAACGCTCCAGAAGGACGTTGTAAAGCGAGGAGTCTATCCAAAGGTTTGCGAACCGTGATCGTTATCTCCTCTGTGGAAGAGATCGTCCGGGCCCAGTTCCAACCCACCGAAGGATCCTCTCCAGCAGCGACAATAGCCTGAATTGCCAGAGCTGTCGAATCCGCGTCAGACGCTGTCCCAGTGGCATCCCAGGGGAACCCTCCATCGCCCAGCTGAAGGCTCCGAAGGTAATCCAGGGCATGCGTAATTACGGGATCATCTTCCGCCACACCACAAGCCAAGAGGGTCTCAATAGCCAAAGCCGTGGAATTGCTATCACTCGCCCCTCCGACTGCCCAGCCCCAGCCTCCATCTTCATTTTGGCAACTCTTGAGCCAAGCTACTGCCTCAGGAGGAATAGGTTCACCACTAGCATACAACCCCCACAGAGCGAGGGAATGATTCCAGACATTCCCTTGGCGATCAAAAGCTCCTGTATCCGCCTGATACGCTCGTTTGATATAGGCAATGAGATTTACATCTCCTGCAAGGTAAGGATTTGCTTTCGCCATGGCCAGCGCAGCTGCCAAACGCCCAGCCACCCCCACATTGTTTACCCGGGCAGCTTCCGTCTCAAGATACTCGAGCAAGGATGTACCACCAGCGCCCTTCCACTGATAGAGATCCTCTCCCAGTGCCGCCAAAGACATTGCAGCGCGGGCGCTGAACCCGCTGGGGAAACTCCCATCATCCTCTTGCATTCCCCGAAGATAGGCCACCGCATCGCGAAGAGCAGGAACTACTCCAGAGAGAGGAAACGGTTTGCCCAAAACCGCTGGGATCGCCTGCAATGTGGCCGAGAGGTTCTCTTCCCCTTGGCTCTCCTTCCACACAAAGGCTCCACTTGGGAGCTGAAATTCTAGCAAAGCATTGAAGGGGGAATGCCCTCCTCGGCACCAGGTAGAGCTAAAAGGATTTTCTCCCGCAGCAATCAAGGCCTGCAAACAGTATGCCGTCGAATTAGCATCTGCCTCTGTTCCAAAGTCTGTGGAAAAAACAAACCCCCCGCTCTCGCTCTGCTGGGTGGCGAGGTAGGCTAGCCCCTTCTGGATCACCGAGTCTGAGGAGGTCTTTCCTGCAGCGAGGAGTGCCTGGAGGACCAAGGAAGTTGTGTTAGTATCTATGCCCCAACCACTATCCCATCCTCCGTTGGGAGCTTGCTGCCCCTCCAGAAAGGCAATAGCAGCCTCCGGAACGGATTCCCGCGCAGCAACAAGCCCCAAGATCGCCCACGCGTTCGCGGTTACTGAAGTACCAAACGTCCCGTCCGCAAGCTGATACCCCAAAAGCAATGCAACTAGATCTCTGTTCCCAAAGCTCCAGGGATCTTGCCCTGCAGCAACTATAGCTGCCAGGAATTTACCAGCTTTGGCAGCGTCCGTAGCATATGCATCAACATTAGCCGCCAAAAAATCAAGCACAGAAGGATTAGCGGAATCCGTCCGCCAATTAGAGACATCTACCCCCGCAGCTGCACCTGCGAACACAGCGTCAAGGCTCATGCCCACGGCGTCCCAAGTTGAGGGGAAAGAGCCATCGTCGTTTTGTTGAGCGAGAACCCACTGCAACGCACGGTCAACAACGGTCCCCTGGGAATGAACATCAAGAAGTATACTTGGCGCCGCAGCCCTGGCAGGGAGGAAAGTCCCGCTACTTATAAAGAAAACAAATACGAGAAGCAGTAATAACTTTTTTGTTCGATTCATGCTGCCCTCCTATGAGGATTGCACTTCTAACAGTCGACGGAACAGCCGGCTTATGAGGCCACTTGCATGGCAATCCCCTCCTTCCTCTTGAGATAAGCCGAGGAGGGTGAGGGCAGCTCTAAAAGAAAAATTCCCACAAGATGTGGGAAAGAGCATGAACAGCAGCCCATCCCATCACCTTTCCTCGAAGGCTCCGGAATGACAGGCTGAGGCAGGCGACCTGACTTCCCCTAGGTCCCAAACCTAGAGGTTACAGTTGCGGGACAGTGCCGGACTTTCACCGGGCTTCCCCTCTTATGCTCCTCGCATCCGGGCGGCAGGAGCACCTCAGCCTCCATCTTTTTAAGACCAACATTATTATAACAGCGCGTGAAGCTCACGTCAAGCTCAAACCTTCCTCAGTCCGTCGTTGGCATGCTTCTCAAAATTTTCTATAATTCGACTACTTGCTACAATAATTGAAGGAGGGATTCATGGATTTTGCTGAACTTGTTCGCAAGCGGTATTCAGTTAGAGCCTACCAAAGCCGAGACATCCCCAAGGAAAGCTTACGCAGGATCTTGGAAGCCTTTATTCTTGCCCCGACTGCAGCCAATCGCCAAGCATTGGGAGTTATCGTCATTCACACCAAGGGAAAAGAGAAAGAACTAGAACGCATCTACCACGCTGACTGGTTTGCTAAGCAGCCCCCTTTGGTTCTCTGTGTCTGTGCTATTCCTGAGCAATGCTGGTCTCGCCGCGATGGAAAAAACTATGCCGACGTCGACGCTGCCATTGCTATGGATCACCTTATTTTGGCTGCCACAGAAGAAGGGCTTGGTACATGCTGGATAGGTGCCTTCGATCCCGGAGCAGCTAGAGAAGTCCTTTCCCTCCCAGCCAACGTCGAGCCTATCGCTTTCACTCCTCTGGGTTATCCAGCTGACTCCCCCAAGCCAAAGCTCCGCAAAAGCTTTGAGCAACTCGTGCATTATGAGCGCTGGTAAATAAAAAAGCCAGCCCTTAATTGAAGGCCAGCCCAATTTACCCTACAAACCAAATGCAGAGCCTCAAGTGACCTCTGAGCTCTCACGCTGCCCTGGCATCGTTTTTATGGAGTGTCTCCTCCTTTTTGCCAAGTCCCTTTCCTCCACCGTGAAGTAGAGAAAAGAGCTCCCTCTGAGATTGGTTGCCCTTCCTCTTCGGGCGATGAAGAAGCTGCAGCGTTTCCGCTGTCTCTCCCTCACCCCTGGCACTTCTGCCAGCGCTTTGCTCGAGACTCATCAATCTCTCGAGGCTCTGCATTATAAGAATACCACACTTTGAGCAAGATGTCAATATTTTCTTTTCTTTCACTTGGGAAAGGTTTCTTTCATCCCTTGACTTCTCTAAATCGAAAGGGTAGTATCCTTGATAATCAAACTGCTAGCTAATGAACGATAAGGAGGCCTTGAGTGATACACTTTGGGATTGTGGGCATTGGAGGATTTGCCACCACTTGGATTGAATGTTTACAAGCACTGGAAGAAAAAGGGCTTGGCCGCCTAGCCGCTGCTGTTGTGCGCAACCCTGCCAAGTACTCTGAGAAAATCGCTTTTCTTAAACAGAAGCACTGCCGCATCTACTCTTCCCTTACCGAGATGCTGGCACAAAGAGAACAACCCCTGGATATCATTGGCATCCCCACCGGTATTCCTTCCCACGCTCCTCTGGGAGACCAAGCCCTGAGCGCCGGCTACAATACGCTTATCGAAAAGCCCGTTGCGGCAACTATTCAAGAAGTACGCCGCCTTCAAGAAGCAGAGCAAAAAGCCGGACGCTGGTGCGCCATAGGGTACCAAATGATTTATTCTCCCACTATCCAGTGGCTTCGGCAAAAGATCACAAGTGGAGCTCTGGGACAAATCAAGGAGATGCGCAGTCTTATCGGCTGGCCACGCCCAGCCAGCTACTACGCGCGTAATTCTTGGGCTGGGCAGCTCCGCCTAGGAGAAAGTTGGGTCCTCGATGGGCCTGCCACTAATGCCACGGCCCATTATCTCACCAATATGCTCTATCTAGCAGGTGCTCAAAAAGGAGGTAAAATCGAGATAGCCAGAGTTAGAGCAGAGCTGTACCGGGCGAAACCTATCCCCAGTTATGATACTTCGTGCATCGAGATTCAGATGGCTTCTGGAACTCGCATCCTCCACTATGCCAGCCATTCCCTCTCAAGGAACCTTCATCCTATCATGCAAATCATCGGCGAAAAGGGATACGTCGAATGGCAAGCTCCTGGGAATGTCGCGACCATTTATTACACAGATGGCAAGAAGGAGGAATTCGCTGACCCCTCTCCAGAAACGATTCACCAGCGCCCCTTTGAACAAGTGGCCCGAGTTGCCATGGGCAAAGATTCCGCACCTCTCTGTGGATTGAACGAAGGAGGACCCCATGTGCTCGCTATTGACCTTGCTTTTGAATCCAGCCAAGGATGTTTCTCAATTCCTTCCCGGTTCCTCTACACCTGCCGAGGCGATGATGGTACGGAACTGATCTGTATTCAAAATATGGAGGAGATCCTACAGGAGGCCTATTCAAAAGGAACTCTCTTCGCCGAGATGGAAGTTCCTTGGGCAAAAGAAACGCAACCAGTTTCCGCTGCTGGCTATACCTATTTCCCTAGCAAAACTTTGGAGGGAAAGTTAAAAGAGGCAATTCAAGGGTAGCCCTCCACACTATCCCTAACGGAGTCTTCCCACAGGCATGATGTAAAGAGGAACCTCCTTTTCGGAGAGACCCAGGACCTGGCGTACCTGTTCGTCGTGAAAAGCGCCAACAGCCACTGTGCCCAGTTCCAAACTGACGGCTTGAAGATAGACGTTCTCTGCTGCATGGCCTACCTCTATGTGCACATAGCGCACTCCACGGAAGCCATACCTGCGGGTAGTTCTCTCGTAGATAGCGGCAAAAACAATATCTAGAGCCGCTTGCTGAACCCAAGCCTGGTCAAGGGCAGCCCTTGCAAGGAGCTCTCTAAAATCTCCCTCCTTTACCCATTCTAAAGCATGATCCTGAGGGAGGTAATGGTAGATTCCGGGTGACAATCCCTCAACCTTCCCTACTACAATGTAGAGTTCCAAGGGGTAAAGAGCCCCTGCAGAAGGTGCGGTTCGAAAACCCCTTTCGTTTGTAACACCCTGGGCAGCCCAAAGAAGTTGGCCTACTTCCTGGAGAGAAAGAGCACCCTCCGCATAGCGGCGAATGGATCGCCTCTTCCAGAGGGCCTCCTCTATCGAAACCTCGCTATACTTGCTGGGAAGAGGCAGAGATACAATTCTTTCTCGTCCTGTACTTTCGCTAGGCGAAAGGGGCGGTCCCTTGGAGCATCCCACAGCAAAGCTGCCCAACAAGGAAAGGGAAACCAGTGTTAACGTCTTCCAAATTTTCATCTCCCATCCCTCCAAAATACCCCGTAACTCCTCGAAGCGAATAAAGCTCCCGACATCTGCGTAATATAAAGTGATGATGACACAAGGAGGAAACGATGCATTCCGGGCAAATTCTCTGGCATATATTTGACCAGCCAACGCTAGCTATGAAGCATGCAGCCCAACGGCATCGCACCTGGTGGATCGCTGCCCTCTTTTTCCTTCTTTGCACAGTTATTTTTACCTGGGCCTCTGCCCCCTTGGCAGTAGAGAGGGCAAATGCCCAAGCCACCCAAATGATCGAGCATCTCTCTAACAGACCTACCCCGAGAGTCCCTATGAGGGGCTTGGGAACTGCTATGCGAAGGCAACCCCAAACTATGACAATACAACGCTATTGGATAAGCTCCGTGGGTGTCGGGTTTGTTTTAGCTCTCCTGGGATGGACCATCCGAGCAGCTCTCATTCATTTTTCTAGCGCCGCCCTTAGAGGAGAAAGCCAATGGGCCAAGACATTCGCTGTCACTGTCTGGAGCAGCATTCCGTTTGGGGTTCAGAAGCTCACTCAGGCCCTCTACATTAGCATAAACCATCAACTCATCGAACATCAAGGGTTTTCCTTCCTCGTCAGCAGTGGTAACTGGCTCAGAGATAGCCGCAACATCCTCTACGCTCTTTTAAGCAACATAGATCTTTTCTCTCTATGGTACATTGTTCTCTGGAGCATAGGGATCTCAGCAGCCACAAAGGTGAGCCGCAAAAAGGGTTTACTCCTCGCCATCTTGGCCTGGGCCCTTTTACTTGGGCTCCGCCTTATCCCTGTTGCGATCAGCGCGGCTTTCATCGGCAAAGCACTAGGATGAAAAGCATCTTGGAGGAATACTAGATGAAAAAGTTTCTCAACGTCGTTGCTATTCTCTTAATCATTGGTGGCAGCTGGTTTCTATACTCCCAAACAACTAAAGGGAAAGAGACCCTACCCCCCGAAGGAATCAAAACAGAAAAAGTGATTCGCGGCCCTATTGAGGCACTCGTCACCGCTACAGGAAATCTTCAGGCAGAGGAGGAACGCAACCTCAGTTTCAGCATCGCCGGCCAAGTGGCCCAGGTTCTAGTCTCTGAGGGAGAACAGGTAGCAAAAGGCCAACTCCTCGCCAAACTGGACACCGATGAACTGGAACTTGGTATCAAACAAGCGCAAGCTGCTCTCAAGGTCAGCCAAGCCCAGTTGGCCAAGGTTCGGCGCGGGCCTCTGCCAGAGGAACTCGATGCTGCTCAGGCAGCTTTAGAGGCCGCGGAAGCAAACCTGGAAGATCTCCTCAAAGGGGTCTCGGAGCTCGACAAACAGATCGCTCAGTTACGTATCGAGCAGGCCAAAGACTCTCTTTGGGGAGCCCAAGGCAATCGGGACGCGCTCCTTGCAAACCCTATGGCCTCTGAGGGCTCCAAGGTCCAAGCCAAAGCCCAGGTGGCCAGTGCAGAGATGGGGGTCAAAATAGCCGAGCTTGAATACAAAAAGCTTTTAGAGCCTCCCAAAGCCTCCACCCTTAAAGCAGCAGAGTCCCAAATCGCTCAAGCGAAAGCGACTCTGGCAAAGCTTCAAACTCTGCCCCACCCTGAGGATGTTGCTCTTGCAGAGGCCCAACTCGAACAGGCAAAGGTAAACCTAGAGATAGCGCAGAAAAAATTGGAGAATGCTTTACTCACCGCCCCTATCAAGGGGTATCTTGGCAGTTGGCAACTTCACGAAGGAGATCTGGTATCTCCGGGAGTACGAGTGGGAACCATTATAGATACTTCAAAATTCCATCTCAACGTAAGTGTAGACGAAACAGAAATAGGGCAGATCCGAGTGGGACAGCCAGTTCGCATCTATCTGGATGCTTTCCCCGATGACAAAGTCACAGGCCGAGTCAGCCAGATCTCCCTCATAGGGAAAAATGTACAGGGGTTAATAATGTACGACGTGCGAATCGACCTCGATCCCACAGAACTAGAGCTACGCCCCATGATGACAGGAGAAGCTGAGATCATCACTAACGTAAAGACAGATGCTCTCCTAGTGCCCAATCGCGCTTTGCGACGAGACGAAAAGGGCAAGTACGTAATGGTCCTCGAAAACGGACAGACGAAACAAGTCTACATCCGCACAGGCACTTCCAACGACAGATATACCGAGGTTCTCAGCGGGCTCAAAGAAGGCCAGCAAATCATCATTGGTGGGACATCCACGCCAACAAGCGGGAACATCCCCAAAGCCCCCTTTGGAGGTAGAGCCCGATGAAACTAATCGAGCTCCACCAAGTGCACAAAATTTACCAAATGGGAACGGTCCAAGTCCACGCCCTACGAGGCATCACGCTCCAGATCGAGCAAGGAGAACTGACAGCAATCATGGGGCCTTCGGGCTCAGGCAAAAGTACCCTCATGAATATTATAGGCTGCCTTGACCAACCTTCTTCAGGGGAATACTTTCTAGATGGAATTCCTGTTTCGAGCCTGAATGACAACCAGCTAGCTGAAATTCGCAATCAACGCATTGGCTTTGTATTTCAGCAATATAATTTGCTTCCGCGAATGTCCGCCTTGGATAACGTCGAGCTCCCTCTGATCTATGCAGGGGTGAAAAATCGCCGCGAGAGAGCTCTTAGAGTTCTGCAAGAAGTGGGCTTGGGAGACCGCATCCACCACAAGCCTAATGAGCTTTCTGGCGGCGAGCAACAGCGTGTGGCGATAGCGCGGGCTTTGGCAAATGAGCCCGACATCATCCTGGCCGACGAACCCACAGGCAACCTCGACACACGCACTGGCTTGGAGATCGTGGGGCTCTTTCAAAAATTGAATGCAGAGCGGGGGATTACCATCGTCTATGTAACCCATGATCCCGAGATTGCCCAGTTTACCCGACGTATCATCCGCATCCGAGATGGTAAAATCGTCGGAGACGAAAAGGTCACACAACAACGGCTCGTCTCCCAAGAAAAGCTTCCCTCAATAACAGCGGGGGAATAACCATGAACATCCAAGAAAGTATTCGCATGGCTTTCCGTAGCCTTGGCGCCAATAAAATGCGTTCGGCTTTGACAATGCTAGGCATCATCATTGGCACTGGAGCTGTCATTGCTCTCCTCTCTCTGGGGCAAGGTGCTCAAATCGCCATCACCGAACAAATCCAGAGCATCGGCTCCAATCTGGTGATGATCTTTCCGAATTTTCGTGCCCAAGGAGGCCGCATCGAGCCCTTGACCTACGAGGATGCCGAGGCAATCGCCAAGAATCCTCTCATTGCACCATATCTTTCTGCAATCGCCCCGGAGATCAACCGTGGCGCCACCGTAACCTTTGAAGGGGCAAGCGTTGACACCTCTATTATTGGCACCGTGCCTGCTTTTGAGCATGTCCGCAACTTTCATCCACAACTTGGAGAATTCATCTCCGACGGAGATGAAGCAGCTGCCGCCAGAGTGGCCGTCCTTGGTATGGACGTTGTTAGAGAGCTTTTTGGAGATCCGGAATTTGCCCTGGGGAAAACCATTCGCATCAATCGCATTCCTTTTCGAGTAATCGGAATCTTGGAAGAAAAAGGTGGCAGCTCCATGGGACGCTCTTTGGACGATGTCGTCATTGTTCCCCTCTCTACAGCCCAACGGCGTCTTTTTAGCGGCCGAGCATCTTCTGGGGAACAGCGCGTCGATCTCATCAACATCTCGGTACGAGACGAAAAAGACATTGATAACGTCATCGAAGAGATTGTTTGGACGCTGAGAGAGCGCCACCGCATTAAATACGACGAAGAAGATGACTTTACTGTCGTCTCCCAAAAAGACATTCTCAGCGCCTTTAATCAAGTCACCGACATTCTCACCATCTTTTTGGGCGCTATCGCAGGCATCTCCCTGCTCGTCGGTGGAATCGGTATTATGAATATCATGCTCGTTTCTGTCACCGAGCGCACGCGAGAAATTGGTATTCGCAAAGCAGTAGGAGCAAAGCGCAAAGATATCCTTTGGCAGTTCCTCATTGAATCCATCGTCCTCAGCTTTATTGGGGGCATCCTAGGAATACTTTTGGGCTGGGGAATCTCTGCCATTGTCAATTCATTAGGCACTTTTACTACCTACGTCTCCCCCCAAGCGGTCCTTCTCGCGGTCGGCTTTTCCACCTTTGTGGGACTCTTTTTTGGCATCTACCCCGCCAGCAGAGCAGCATCTCTAAATCCCATCGAAGCTCTACGATACGAATAACAAAAAGGAGGGGAGTTTCTCTCCCCTCCTTTTTCACCACAGGCATCTTCAGAGAAAGCCTGCTATTTCTGCCGACCCGCTTTCACACCCTCAATAAAGCCCTTGGCACGCTCGGTTAGAGCAGCCCAATCCCCAGAGGCAACCAACTTATTATTCACCAGTGCCGAGCCTACTCCCACACATACTGCACCCATGCGGATGTACTCACTGACATTGTCTAGGTTCACCCCACCCACCGGGGCTAACTTGAGCTGAGGCAAAGGTGCCAGTAGAGCCTTGATGTAACTAGGCCCACCAACCGCACTAGCCGGGAAGACTTTGACTACATCGGCCCCCAAATCCCATGCTTTGAGCACCTCGGTAGGAGTAAGAGCTCCTGGCATCGAAACCACACTATAGCGGCTGCAGATCTCGATAACCTCAGGATCCAACGTCGGAGCAACGATGAACTTGGCTCCCGCTAGGATCGCCGCTCTGGCCGATTCGGCATCCAATACCGTTCCTGCACCAAAGACTACATCTTCGCCAAACCGGGTACTCACCTCCTCAAGTGTCTTGAGGGCACCAGGGGTCGTCATAGTAAATTCAATGTAGCGCACTCCCCCAGCCGCAATCGCCTCGGCCACTCGGATCAAGCTCTCAGAAGAGCTCAACCGCACGATCGCCACAACACCCGTATCCAACATCCCCTGCAATAAAGCGAGCTTGTCCATGGATTCATCTCCTATTCTTAAATACTTGCTAATGTCTATCATAGGACGAAACCCCTCTTCGTTCAAATGCTTTAGTAGACAGAGCAGTCCATTTGTGGTATGTTTATCATAATGGGTCTCTGGAGTTAGGGAAATAGGATAGGAGCGGAAGCTATGGAACAGATGAGAGGCATCTTTACCATTCCCTCCACCCCCTTTGATGAACGCGGCCAACTTGATGAGGAAGGATTACGCCGGACCGTTGATTTTTGTATTGCCTGTGGGGCCCATGGCATTGTTTCTCCAGTGAATGCCAGTGAATTCACCAGGCTCACCGATGAAGAACGCCTTCGTGTCATTCGCATCGTGACAGAACAGACGGCAGGCAGAGTGCCTGTAGTTGCTGGAGTCGCTGGGGTCTGCCGCGAGCACGCCGTGATGTTTAGCCGCTACGCGAAAAGCGTCGGGGTTGACGCAGTGATTGCCATGCCCCCTTACATCAACAAAATTTCTGCAGAAAGAGATCTTTTCCTCTACTATCAAGGGGATCGCCCAGGCTGCCCAAGTTCCCGTCTTTATCCAGAACCATTCTCCTCCTGTGGGTACGGAGCTCTCCCCCTCTATCCTCGCTCGCCTTGTCCGAGAGATTGAAAACGTACAATATATCAAGGAGGAAACCCTACCTACTACACATAAACTAAGCCAGGTGCAAGAGCTGGCCGGCGCTCAACTAAAGGGAGTCTTCGGAGGAGCAGGAGGGCGTTACCTCTTGCTCGAATACCCTCGCGGAGTAGCAGGAAATATGCCAGGATGTCATGTGACTGATGTTGTCGTCAAGCTGTGGAACGCACTGGAGGCTGGGGATTGGGCCAAAGCCAAGGAAATTTACGGTCGCATGGCTCCCCTTTTCGCCATCGAGGTAGAATATCCAGGGATCATCTACAAAGAAGTGCTCAAAAAGCGAGGGGTCATTCGCTGCGCCTATGCACGAAACATGCCCTCCCAGCTGCTGGACGAGCAGGATCAGCAAGCCCTGGATGATATTCTGGCCGATCTCACTCCCCTCTTTAGCTGGGGAGTCTAACAACATTCAACAAGGAGTAGTAAGATGTCGCGCTTAGCCATTGAAGGAGGTTCTCCTGTTCGTACAGAGCCTTTCCCGCGTCGCATTCTCATAGGAGAAGAAGAAATCGAGGCCGTTCATCAACTATTGGAAAAAGAGCGTACCCAGGGCGGGGGGCTCGATCGCTACGGTGGCGAGCATGTCGATGCTTATGAACGCGAATTCGCCGAGTACCATGGAGTAGCTTATGCTACCGCCACAAGCTCCGGCACAGCCGCTGTGCATGCAGCCCTGGGTGCCCTGCGGCTCGACATCGCTCAAGAGGTCATCTCTTCGCCTATCACTGATCCCGGTGGAGTGGCTCCCATTCTTTGGAATAACTGCATCCCCATTTTCGCCGATGCAGACCCTGAAACCATGAACGTCGATCCTCAATCGATTGCGGAACGAATCACAGAGCGGACAAAAGCGATCATTGTCGCCCATTTGGCTGGCCAGCCTGTAGACATGGACCCCATCATGGAGGTTGCCAGGGCCCATCAGATCCCCGTCATCGAAGATTGCAGCCAAGCTCATGGAGCACTCTACAAAGGGAAACTTGTGGGCACCATTGGCGATATAGGAGTCTTTAGCTTGATGGGAGGAAAGCACCATACTGCTGGTGGTCAAGGAGGCATGGTCATCACAAACAACGAGGAAATCTACTGGAATGCCAAACGCTTCGCCGATAGAGGCAAGCCCTTCAACAGTGAGGAGAAAAAGAATCTCTTCCTTGGGCTCAATTATCGCATGACGGAGCTAGAAGCAGTCATTGGTCGCGTCCAACTGCGCAAGCTCGACCTTGTTCTAGAACAGCGTCGCTCCCTAGCCGCCCAGCTTGCCGAGCGCATGGCAGATCTTCAAGCGATCCACATGGGCAAAGTTATTCCCCACGTCGTTCCTTCCTATTGGTTACTCCTGTTGCGTGTGGAACAAGAGCGCCTCAAGGTCCCGAAAGAACAAGTGGCTCGGGCTCTTGCTGCTGAGGGGATCCCTGTTGATCCCCATTATGACTGGATCATCTACGAAACGCCCTGGTTCCGTAATAGGGCTACGTACGGCAAATCGGGATGCCCCTGGACATGCCCATACTACGGAAAAGAAGTTGTCTATGAGGGAACATGTCCCAATGCCCGCAAGGGCATTAACATGCACATGGTGCTTCGCTGGCACGAAGGATATACCAGCAAAGAGATCGATGATATTGCTGCTGCTCTCCACAAGGTTGAACAAGCCTACCTAAAGTAATGAGGAAGTAATACCATGGAGATTATCGATATCAATACCTGTATAGGCGTCCGCCCCGAGGATGATAGGCCCTTAGACCTTGCTACTCTGCAAGAACAAATGGCTCGTGCTGGGGTGGCATACGCCCTTTGTACCCATTCCGCCGCTATCCGTTTCCATTCGCAGGCCGGCAATGCAAAGATGCTCCAGCTCGCTCAAGATCCTCACTTGTACCCTGTCGCAGTGGTTAACCCGGCTCCCTACGTGGGGGTAACGGAAGAAATCGCCCTCTATGCACGGCAAGGCTTCAAAGGGCTCCGTTTTATTCCCCATCAACAAAATTGGTCCCTAGCTAGCGAACCCTTCCAGCGTGCTCTCGAGGCGGCTGCCAGTTTCAAGCTCCCTTGTATAGTGGAGGTCTCTTCCTCAGGCGACGCTACTCTAGTGGGCCTCTTGGCACGTGAAGTAGCCATCCCCGTGATTCTAGCTAATGTCACCTATGCTACCATGGGAGAGGCGATTGCCGTCTTGGAAACTTGTCCCAACCTCTATCTGGAGCTTTGCCGCCTTGTCACGCCAGGGATCGTTGAGCTTCTTGCTGAGCGACTAGGGGATCGCCGCCTGCTCTTCGGTAGTGGAGCTCCAGCGTGGGAGATCGTCCCCACTCTGCAAATGATCCAGCACGCTGATATCTCCCCTGGAAGCAAAGCCCGTCTCCTTGGAGAGAACGCTCAACAAACTTTTCATCTGGGAGATTAAAAATGACTGAGCAAGCTTTTCCTATCGTCGACACCCATCAACATGTTGATCCCTGGCCCCTCCCAGGGCGATGGGGAGGCATCGAACTAAATGTACGTCTAAACCAACTTCGGGGAATCGACATTGCCATCATTTCTTCTGGACAAGCCATTGTGCACGACATGGTAGAGGGTAATGCCAGGCTCGCCGAGGCCCTCGAGGGGTACCCACAGCTTTATGGATATGTCACAGTTAATCCTACTGTGCTAGAGCTTTCTCGCAAAGAATTAGAGCGTTATGCAGACAATCCCAAGTTCGTAGGAGTGAAAATTCACACCCATTACTCCGGCTGCCCATTGGGGGATCCTCGCCTTGACCTCATGCTAGAACTCCTAGAGGAATGGGGCAAGCCCTTGCTTCTACACACTTGGGGGAAAACAGCTATATCCCACCTTGACACATTAGCTCAACGTCATCCCAGTCTACCCATCCTTGTTGCCCATGCAGGTGGCGATGCTTGGCGAGATGCTATAGCTATAGCTCAAAAGCGCCCCAACCTTTATCTTGACTTTGTCTGCAGTACCCCCTATGCAGGATCGATCGCCAGAGGACTTCGAATCCTGGGAGCAAAACGCATAGTTTTCGGCACAGATGCCACCCTTTTCGACCCTCTTTACATGAAGTCGATCTACGACCACACTCCCATGACACCCGAGGAGCGCCGCCTCATCATGGGGGGAAACGCTCTACGCATTTTTGGGCTTGATCCAAGCCCTTAGGAGCAGGGAAGGAGAGCAGAATGGCACGTAAAAAAGTATCCTACACTCACAAGCTCGCCAGAACTTTGGCCTTGCTTGCTGATCCCGGGTTACTCCTCGTCTCCAGCAAACGCAGCGGGGAATCGAACGTCATGACTATTGGCTGGGCTACGGTGGGTATCATTTGGGGCAAACCTATCTTTGTAGTCATGGTTCGCCCCTCTCGCTACACGTACGAATTCATAGAGGATTCGGGGGTCTTTACCGTCAATGTCCCTACGATGGAGATGCGTGACTGGGTCATGGTTTGCGGCACGCAAAGTGGGCGTGAGCTTGACAAGTTCAAGGCCTATAACGTCCCCACTGAACAAGCCAAGCACGTGCCATCTATTGTAATTGCTGAATGTCCCATGGTCTACGAATGTCAAGTTGTACACACAAATGACGTCATCCCAGAGAACCTAGACCCCTCTATTGAAGCCTCAGCATATGGAGGAAAGGACTATCACCGCTTATACTATGGAGAGATTTTAGGGGCATACGCTAGCGAGGCCTTCTAACCAACTTGCCACAAACGATAAGGGAGGGGAATTCTTCCCCTCCCCTCACTTGGCCCTTAAATCGACTTTGGTCGCTTCAGCATAGAGCTGGGCTACAGCAGTGCAATCAAGCTCGCCTTTACCCAATCCCACAGCCTGGGCATAGAGCTGATGAACAAGTGCAGTGATGAACATAGGCACTGTTAATTCCTTACCAAAATCCAAGGCCAAGCCCATGTCTTTGTACAACAAGGCGAGCTTGAACCCCGGCTGAAAGTCCCCCGCGAGAACGCTTTTAGGCAACTTTTCCTGAATCAACCACCCCCTCGAAGTAGCCCCTGAAAGCACCTGCTGCACGAGGCCAGGGTCCACTCCCGCCTTGGCCGCCATTGTCAGAGCCTCTGAAGAGGCCACTAAAATGGCCCCTACAATCAAGTTATTGGCCAGCTTGACTACCAAAGCCGAGCCATTTTTCCCTATGTAGGTGATCTTTTCTCCCATCGCCTGGAGGACGGGCAAGACCTTCTCATAAGCCTCCCGAGGACCTCCAACCATGATAGCCAAGGTGCCAGCGATAGCTCCTACTTGGCCACCACTCACTGGGGCATCGAGCAGAACGATACCTTTCTGAGCAAGTTGAGCCGCAATACGCTGGGAAGTCAAAGGAGAGATCGTACTCGAATCCACAACAATCAATCCCTCCCTACCCCCCTCAAACACTCCGCCTTTTCCAAGCATTACTTCTTCTACAGCGGCATCATTAGAAACGCAACAAATCAGCACCTCCACTCGCGCAGCCAAATCAGCAACAGAAGAAACCTCTGTCGCTCCTTCGCGAACAAGACGCTCCACGGGAGCCCTATTTCGGTGCGCCACTACATAGAGATCGAAGCCCGCCTTAAGTAAATTGCGCGCCATAGGCTCTCCCATGGTCCCCACTCCAACGAACCCCACATTCTTTATCATGTCTGATCTCCCCTCCAGACAATATAACGGCTGTCTTCCATTCTATCCTCCCTAAAAAAGCGATGTCAAAGAAGTTTTTCAAATCCCAAGCCATCTGATCAATTAACCATATAATTTTGACAGCCCCTCCCCTCCCATTATAATAAAGTTAGGCAATCTTGTATTTGCCCTTCTGCATTCGGACCTCTCTTATAGGTTTCCGTACTCCTCCTTTTTTTTACCTGCCTTGATGTGGAAAAGGGGCATACGCGTCCCGCATCCCCAAGTGCCTTAGGGCACGGAATTAGAAAGCGTTATGGCAACAAAACAGCGCTGTCCCAAATGCAATCAACTGAATGATCTTTCCGCTCGCCGGTGCGTGCGTTGCGGTGCTCCTCTCATTCAAGTTTGCCCTATCTGCGGTACCCCACGCCCATGGTATGTGGGGCACTGCCCAAATTGCGAGGGACAATCCACAAATGATGTTCTGCTCGCTGATCTTTTCCGCGAGACCCCACATCAAGAGCTTGCTCACCGCTATCGCCTCTTGAGTACTCTTTCCAAAGGGCCCATCAGCACCGTGTATAAAGCCGCTGACCTCCACTCCGAAAAGCTATACGCCATCAAGGAATTAAGCCCTCTCGCTCTCATTACTTCAAAGGAACGTCGGGAGGCTGTAGCAACCTTTGAGAGATCTTTAACTCTTTGGAGGAAGGTAAACCACCCAGGCTTTGTTCGCATCGTTGATGCTTTTCACGAGCACAACAATTACTACGTCGTCTATGAATTTCTCGAAGGATGGACGCTTGCCAAGATTATTGCCAATCCCTCTTGGAAAACACCTCCTTCTCTCGCCTGTGCCTGGGGAATACAACTAGGCGAAGCCCTTTGTTACCTCCATCGGCAGTCTCCGCCTCTTTTCGCGTCGTTCCTCTCACCAAGTCACGTCCTTATCACCATCGAAGGCCGTGCCAAAATACTCGGTTTCAACCTAGGACAAGCTTTCAAACCCACAGCAAACCTTCCCTACGGCAGCGTTCCAGGGTACTCTGCTCCTGAACTCCAAACAGCACCACCTACCCCTCAAAGTGATCTTTTTGCTCTCGGCCGGCTGCTCTATGCACTGCTCATCGACAAATTGCTAGAAAAAGGGCTTCCTCACAAACTCCCTCTCCAGCAGGCGGTGCCAGGCATCGCCAAAGAACTTGTGAAAGCCATCGCCAAAGCAGCCCACAAAGATGTCGCTCGGCGTTTCGCCTCTGTTGAGGAATTCCTCCAAGTGCTCTCCAAGTATGCTGCTCGTTCTACCTCCAATTGGCTCGTGACCCTCCAGAGAGCAGCAGAAAAGCACCCCTTAGAGAAAGAAACGCTGCCACCCGAACCGATGGCAGCTTTTGGGTTTCGACGTGATCCCCGTTTCGGGCCTACTCCTACTGCTGAGGCAGCTGTCCCCTCTCTGAAACCAAAGGGGAAACTTTCGGTCTATCCACGCCAAATCCGCCTAGTAGATGTTCCTCCCACAGGGAAAAAGCGCTTTGCGCTTCGGTTATACAATGCGGGTCAAGGAGAACTCACAGGCCGCATCATCAGCCACACGAGCTGGATAACAACACCTCAAAAAGCCTTCCGTCTCCCTCCGGGGAAACAAGCCAAAGCACTGCTCTCAATCAAGCTTAATGAACTACCCGCTGGCCATATCATAGAGCCCCAAGCAATCTCAATAGACACAGACGCAGGGCGCCAGTGGGTAGGAGTGACTGTAGACATCCCGACAACGCCCCTCCTTCACGTGGAGCCAACCCTGCTTGACTTTGGTTCCGTAGAAGCAAACACAGAGCGGACCTTGCAGCTCAAGGTCTCCAACTTGGGGAGACAATCCCTCTCGGGACAAGTAACCAGCTCACTCCCCTGGATCAGGCTTGGCAAACAACAGTTTCAATGCGCTGCAGGGCAAACGACGATTCTGCCAGTTACAGCCATCCCCACCAAGATGCCTAGGGGAACATTCGCTGAACCACAAGGGCTTCTTATTGACAGCGATGGAGGCCAGAAGCGTATAGAGATTCGGGCTCAACGCCGCATCCCCGAGTTAGATGTAGGCACTCTGACGATCGACTTTGGCACCGTGCTCGCCGGTCAAGTGAGCGAACGCTATTTGTACATTGGCAACACTGGGAACGCTCCTCTCCACGGAGCTGCCCGGAGTCTGCTTCCCTGGCTTCAAGTGCACCCCCAAAGGTTTTCTTGCGCCCCTGGGGAACTTGCCCAGTTGGTGCTGAGCGCCGATTGGACCGGACTGGCCGATGGCCCTCTAGAGATACCCCAGGCCTTGCGCCTTCAAACGAATGGGGGAAGCAAAACATTGTCGCTCCGCGCTCAGATCAGTGCCCCCAAGCTTGTCCTTGAATCTTCCTTTTTGGAGTGTGGCACCCTCTCCTTGGGAGAAGAAAAAGAAATAGCTCTCAGCCTGCGCAATGAGGGCTCTGCTCCTTTGAAAGCGCAATTACGATCTCTCGTCCAGTGGCTCATCGTTCCTACAGAACACATCCAATGTGCCCCAGGAGAGAGGAAACAGATACCTCTGCTTGCTTCTAGCAAAGTTTTTGACCATGGCGAGGAAATCTCTTCTCAAGCAGCTATACGTCTCGTCGCAGGAGCAGAGATTTACGATATTCCTGCTCACATTACCATCATTCAACCTGCCCTCGCCGTCGCCCCTTTAGAGATGGATTTCGGCTATGTTGACCGCACTCGACCGGAAAGTCGTAACTTGACCATTTCTAACCAGGGCACAGGCAACCTCGAGTGGCATATCCAAACCGATGCTCTTTGGCTAGAGATCTCCCCCCTCTCGGGAAACTGCCAAGCAGGTCAAAGCTGTCTGGTGCAACTCACTGCATATGGGCTCGCCCTTGAGAGCGAATCCGCCACAGCCACTCTCATAGTCAATAGCGACGGAGGACGAGCGAAAATCCCTCTCCGCATCGCCTTGGCTTCTCCTCTACTCGCCACCGATACCCTCTTTCTCGACTTGGGAACGAGCGTCAATCGGGAGAATGTTTCTAGCGTCTTGCGTATTTTCAACCATGGCCTAGGCATGCTCCGGGGAAATATCACCACAGACCAAACCTGGCTAACGGTAGATAAAGTATCCTTTGCATGCCCAATGGGGCGTTCCGTCCAGGTTCATGTGAGCACAGACATGGAAGAGTTCCCTCAAGGAACAAGTGAAGGGAGAGGGTCGATTCACATAACAAGTAACGGCGGCGAGGTAGATGTTAAAGTAAGTCTGGCTCTCCAGCTTGAGCCAGAGCTAAAACTTCCCCAAGAACTGGTCCTGAAACCAAAAGCAGACGTCCTACAAGGGCGCCTACTCCTTTACAACACTGGGCTAGCTCCCGCTCATGTGGAAATCACCCCCTCAGTCCCTCAACTCATGCTTTCTCGAAACGTCTGCGACATCAAACCACAGAAAAGTGCTCGACTCACTGTACGCCTTCAAATAGGAGATGATTCCAACATAGAGCAAGATCAACTCTATCTCGAGATCCTTATGGGCGAAAGATCGTTCCGCTTACCTGTTCGCCCAGAACCTTTCTAAGTAACTAATTGGTCTCTCAATTGTGCATTCATAGGAGGTCTTGAATGAAGCTCCTGCTAGCTATCGTCAGGGACGACTTTGCGGCAGACGTAACCCTAGCCTTAAATGCCAAAGGTTTCAGCGTTACTCGGATCAGCTCCACAGGGGGCTTTTGGCGCCGAGGTAACGTCACCCTCCTAGTGGGCGTAGATGATGATAAGGCAAGCGAGGCGCTGGAGATCATCAATGCCCATGCAGGGCCAGAGGTAGAACCCGAATCAGCTCCTAGCTCCCATCCTCCCCATCGGGCAACGATCTTTGTGTTGAATGTGGATTCCTTCGCCCGCTATTAAGGGCCTTTCTCCTCAAAGGGAGAGATCCAATTCCCCCCTTTGTCAAAAGGTAACCTATGAGGACCGCTGAGGATTTCGAGCTTTCCTTGGCCTTTCGCCTGCTCCGCCAAGGCCTCGGAAACAAAAAGATAGCGCAAATGGAGAGTATCGGGGATACACAAAAGGCGCAACTCTTGAAGCGGGACTTTTCTTTCTCGGAAGGCAGCCGCCTCCAATGCTTCTCGATCTGTCTCGAAAACGAGAGGAAGCTTGCCCCTTTCTAAATTGCCTGAGGTCAACACGTTCACATATGTTGCCTTCCAATCGATTTTAGAAACGAGCCGACGAGTGGTGAAATCGGCCAAGCCTACTCCTACTGCATTTCCATGGCTTGCATCGGTCAAGTCTAAAAGCACAAGGGAATGGATCTGAGGAGCCTCTGACCATTCTGGCTCTCCAATGATGCGTTTCCGCCCAATGACGTAGCAATCCATCCCCGTCCCTGAAATGTCCTTGCCCATTCGCTCTACAAGGAGGATGTCTATTTCCGGGAAAGGTATCTTGGCACTGTACGATTTGGCTCGCTGCAGAAGAGAGGGTTCCTGCTCAATGATCTCCTCCGGGAGGAGTGGCACAGCCTCTGCCAGGCCTCCCCAAGCATTCTCGAGTAAAGCAAGCCCGCCAAGCACTGGCGCCCGCGAGAAAACGATCCTGGCAATCTTGGGGATATGCTCACGAAAGGCCGCATTGCCTAATTGATGCACCACCACAGCTTGTGCATGCTTCCCCATCCCTATAACGGCCATCTTACAGAGCCCACTTTCTATGGGGGCGTCAAAATTTGTGTGTTTTTTCACTCGATTAACAACGATGATCCCATCAGCCCGCGCCGCAAACGCGTCGAGGTACACTGGCACCCCTTCCTCTGTTTCTCCTATCTGGACAACTTCCATCGTCGCCAAGATAGGCGCCCCCATCGCCTCCTCTGTGATGCCTAGGCCAGCCAGAAGCTCCTTTTGACCCTCTGCGGTACCTCCTCCGTGGCTCCCCATCGCAGGAAAGAGAAAAGGCTTCCCTCCACGCGCCCGCACAGCATCGACGATCGCCCTTAATACATGAGGAATCGTCCCTATTCCCCGGCTACCCGCGGTAATGGCAATACTATCGCCAGGCCGGATAAGCTTTAGAATCCCCTTGCGCTCCAATGCCCCCTGTATATAGCCCGAGATGTTCTCCAGGGAAACATCTGGCTGCTCCCATCTTTGCCGCACAAGAAACATTTTTAGCCCTTCCAAAGAACGTCGCGGAGTAATTTGGCTGCTCAAGAAACACCTCCTTTCAAAAGGGCAGTTTAATGCGCCCCCATCCAGAAAACAAATCTCTCCCGAAAACACGGATGACACACCTTCCAGAATATGCTAGGATGTAATTGTGCCGAATTACATCAAAATGAGATAACCAAGCTTTCACGGAGGAGCTATGTCTGTTATAGTCAAAGCGGATCAACTACGCTCCCTTGTTCAACAGATCTTTGAGAGAGCAGGAGTGCCCACACAAACGGCTCAGCAGGTTGCCTTCTCCCTTGTCGAAAGCAACCTGGTAGGCCACGACTCTCATGGCGTATTACGCGTCAGCTTTTACCTGGAAATGCTCCGAGAGGGTAGAGTAAATCCTCATGGGGAATTCTCCATCCTTCACGAGAGCGCTACCACTGCTCTCATCGACGGAGGTCGCAATTTTGGGCAGGTCGTCGCCCGAAAAGCGATGGACTATGCGATGCAAAAAGCTAAACAGCACGACATCGGGATGGTAGTTATCCGCAATTGCGGCCACACCGGGCGTCTGGGAGAGTATGTCGTCCAAGCAGCAGAAAAGGGATTCATCGGCATGGTTTTTGGCAGCGGCTCACGCCCAGGGGGGAGCGTAGCTCCCTATCTGGGGACAAGCCCTGTTTTTAACACGAATCCCATCGCCTGGGGAATCCCAGCAGCTCAGCATCCCCCTGTATTTTTAGACTTTGCCACCTCAGCCTGCGCTTGGGGTAAAATTCAGCTCGCCATTGATAAAGGTATTCCTATCCCCGAGGGCTGGCTCCTTGATGCTGACGGCAACCCCACCACAGATCCCACTGCCCACCAACGAGGTGGGGTCCTTCTTCCATTTGACAAGCATAAAGGGTATTGCTTCTCCTTTCTCATTGAGGCTCTGGCAGGAGGCCTTTCTGGAGTGGGAATCGCGGCCTCTCCAAAATACCAGCGAGATTTCGTTCTCGTGATGACAGCTATTCATATAGCGGCTTTCCAGCCGCTGGAACAATTTTGTCAGACAGTTGATGAGTTGATCGCAGCTGTCAAAGCCGCTCGCAAGGCCCCCGGGGTCAAAGAAATTCTTGTCCCCGGAGAACCAGAGTGGTTCACTCGAGAGGAACGCTTACGCCAAGGGATCGAACTCCCAGAAGTAACCTGGGAGCAATTAGAGCAAATCGCTCAAAAGTATCACATCAAGATATAAGGAGCAACCTATGAAAATCTATATTCTTACCGACTTGGAAGGAGTTTCGGGCGTAGCTCGTTGGGATCAGACAGGAGCTGACACCCCTGGCTACCCCCAAGCAGTACGACTCATGACAGAAGAACTACGCGCTTGCATCGAAGGAATTCAGCAGACAGACCCCCAAGCGGAAATCTGGGTCTGGGATGCTCACGGGTGTGGCTCGATCGACTTTGAACGCTTTCCGCGAGGAGCAAAATTGATCAACAACATGCGCCTCAAGCCGCCGTCTTTTCTCGATTCTTCTTTCGATGCCCTCTTTTTCCTGGGGCAACATGCCAAAGCCGGGACGCTCAATGGCAATCTTGCACACAGTTACTCTTCGAGGAACATTGAATACATCAAAATCAACGGGCTGGAACTCGGGGAGTTTGGCTGCCGTGCAGCTCTGGCTGGCAGTTATGGCGTACCAACTGTCTTTATCAGTGGAGACGACAAAGCGATTGCCGAAGCCCGCGAGCTTGTCCCCAACATCTATGGAGCCCAGGTGAAGATTGGCCTCGGTCCTCAGGTCGCTCTACATCTCGCCCCAGAGGATGCTCGGGACCTCATTCGCCAAGTCGCAGCAGAAGCTACCGCTCACATCCACGAAATCGAGCCTTTCGTCATTCCCGGTCCTCCCTACAAGCAGGAGATCAAAATCTGGGCTCGAACAGATCCTGTCGACTATCTCTTGCGGGGCTTCCAGCAGATCGATGCACGCACATTCATCAAGGAGGCCGATCGTCTCGAGGACCTTCTAATTTAACCTAAGGCTGGCTCCCAAGGGAGCCAGCCTCTATCAATACTCTAGCTCGGGGATATCTTGAAGATCGAGGGCAAAATCTATCTCCTCATCCAGCCAATCCTCTTCGGCTGAAGTAATGACCTCTCGATGACACAAAGTGCGATATTGACAATGAGCGCAGAGCCGCGAATCCTCGGTAGGTGCAAAAGCTTCTCGAGGACGCCGCCCAATCTCACGAACAAGGCTCTGCAGATAGTGCGCATCTTGCTGAAAAGCCGCCTCTGAATAGGGGATCTCGATGACATCATCGGGATAATTGGCAAACCAATAGAGCATTTTCACCTGATCTGGAGCAAGAGATTTCCCTCCTGTCAACACATGGCTAGCAGCGATGAGCGTATAAAGATAAACCCGGGTCTGGATACGCTCACGCAGAACTTGATAACTCGGCACCGAAGCCAGAGTTTTCCAATCTACTATGACCGCTACTTTGTTCTGAGGATCCAAAGCTAAATAATCATATCGGGCATACAAGCGATACTCTCCCAAAGAGACCACCACTGGCAGTTCCGCTTCTCTAATCCCATCTGGCAACGCATCCCAGGGGAAGAGCGTTTCTACTGCCCGCCACCATTGCCTCAAGAGCGAATCCTCGCAAGCCTCGACGATTTCGCTCATCTCTATTCCCCAATGCCGGCGAACCAACCATTGATGAAACATTCGGCCTCTTGCCAGGTGTCTCTGATAGTCCAGCGGATCCTCATCCTCGGGCATAGGCCACGGTTGATGCTCGATATAACGAAGCAGAAACCTTCGCTGACAGCGCACATAAGTGTTTAAACTATGTTGGCTGAAAAGATATCCTGGCTCAATTAACACGCCCACTGCTCTCCAAGTAATCCTGGTATGCCTCACGGAGAACGCGGAGCGCTCTTGCGGGCTCCACCCGGCGACGACTGTTCACCTCGCTCCAGGTGAAGGATAGATTCCGGCGAGCTCTAGTAATGCCTACATAAAGCAATCTCAGTCGCTCAGCAACAAACTCTAAACGGGCTTGAGCAATAGGATCGGAAACTTCCTCCTCCAAAAAGCCTGGCACAATCCCTCCACTCAGTCGCTCCAGCTCCTTTCTCGCCTCAACAGCTGGCGCACGGCCAGAAAGAAAGTATAGCTCGCCGCGAAAGGTATCATCGAGGCTTGAAGGGAATTCGAGATTGTCTACAGAGAGCAAAAAGACCGTATCCCATTCAAGACCCTTGGCCTTGTGCATCGTCGTGACAGCGATCTTCCCTGGCTGGGGGGTATAACCAGCGTCCGCCAAAGACATACCGATCAATGCACGCCGATTTCGAGCGACAGCTTCCAACTCGGCAGCAAAATCAGGCAGTCTCCACGATGGATGCATCTGGGAGACAGCTCGCAAACTAACCGCCATGGTATGACAAAGCGCAAGGTCCACGCTATCTGTAAAAAGATCCTGGGCAACGGTAAGAAGCAGCTGGTCCACCGGTAAAAAGGAAGCCCTTACCCATTTGCTCACTAGAGAAGAGAACTCTGCTAAACATCGGAGATCCTCTTCCTCCACACGGGGGGCCATGGCGAGGGCCTCACGCAAACTATTGCCGGTTTGAGGGAAGAGGAAATCATGGGTAGATAGGCTCCTGATGAGTGCAACCCTGTGGCGAAGCCGCTCCATCCCACGGGATTTCTGAAGGAACCCTGCCGTTGCCAAAAGCTGATAAAGGCTCCCCAACTTGGTGGTTGAAAGGACATCCCCCAGATATCCAAACGTAGCCGACAAAACGCGGGCCACCTCACGTACCCGCGGCGTCGAACGCAAGAGATCATCATACGAAGCGCCAAGGTTTTGAAGTGCACTCACCACCTCGCTCCCCTGTTGGTTCGTAGGGCAAAGTATAGCCACACTATAATCGGGATAGCGTTTGAGGTGAGAGACAGCCCAATGAGCAACCTGCCGAGCCTCCTCTTTTATATCGGGGAAAGGTTCCGTATGGAAGTAAATGTGGCTCTGAGTATCAGGAGGATTGGGCTGCGCGTCCCCCTCTTCTGTAGGGAACATCTCCTGGAGCTGAAAAGCCATCTCGCGGACTGCCGGCTCAGGATGGTGCAAACATGTCCAACGGACCAACCGGTTTGCCAAGAACATGATGGGGCGAGCACACCGGCCGGATATCAACAGAGAAAGAGGCTTCACTCCTTGCTGGCGCAAAAAGCGGCGAAAGTAACGGGGATCAGCAGCCGTGAAGGTACTGTTGATCGACTGATTGGGATCCCCCACGCGCACCCAGTTTCCTTCAGGCCCAACCAATCGTTCCAAGATCATCTCTTGCAAAGGAGAACTATCTTGAGCCTCATCTTCAAGAACATAAGGCCAGCGACGTCTTAGGTTCAGCAAAAAAGTCTCGTCTTGGTCCAGAGCCTCAAGAGCCCGCCAGATGAGGTCATCGAAATCAAGCCCACTTTGAGCTTGCAGATAGCGATCATATTGAGCATATAACTCTATCCCCATCCGAAGAAACTCGAAAGGACGATTTGCCCTGTCAAGGAGATCCCTCGCTTCTTTTGGAGATAACCGCAGATGCTTACAAAGCTTGGTTATTTCCAGCCCTACCCTCTGCGTCTCTCTCCTCCACGCTTCTTTCATCCTTTGCTGTCGCGTTACGTCGGTCTCCGGGATAAAACTCTGCCACCACCCAATATGCTCGGCAACCCACACATCCACAGCACTCTGCATCAGGCGCCGAGTTTCATTGTCATCAATAATCACAAACTGCTCCTCAACCCCTGCTAAATCGTAACGAGCTCGCAAAATGTCACTAGCCAGCTTGTGCAATGTACAAACGCGAAAACCCAGCGGCGGTATTCTTTGGCGATCGAGAATATCACGAATGCGTTGGGCAATATTATCAACCGCCGAATTCTGTACCGTTACCACAAGGACCTCGGCATCCTCATCTATCCGCCCCTCTACGATGAGCTTGGCAGCAAGAAGAGCCAAAGTCAATGTTTTGCCGCTCCCAGGCACGGCAGAAACGGCCATTCGACCGCCAGTATACTGTAGCACTTCTCGCTGCTGAGGACGCAGCCGGTATCCCCATAAAGTTGTTTCACTGCTCATTGGAAGCCATCCTCATAGCCCGCACAATGGCTCGCTGAAAACGGCCATCCTGCTCTGTTCCGTCCACGCCGAGCTCGCTAGACACAAGAAAAATCCCCCCCGTGCAGCGTGCTGCCAGCCCCAAAACCACGTTGCCCAACGCTTCCTTCCGTGAACGTTCTTCCTCAATGTCCCGCCAAGGCCGACCGACGGGCCAATGCCTCGAAAGCACATAAGGATGAGTGAGCGGTTGATTGGGGCGATTCCACCAACCATCAGAACCCAGATCTACCCAGAATTGATAGTGAGAAGCAAGATCCCGGGTAAGGTAAGCATAGGCCGGGCTGAGCAATACAGCATCGGTGGCAAAAAAAGTAGGCCAATCAACAACATATTCCCCACTAGCAATTCCATCAAGAACCAAACGCACATATTCGCGCACCAAAGTATCCTGATCGAGTTCAGAAGAGATACGCACAGCTTCCCGGAACTTGGCCGCAGATTCCACCAGGCGGCCATAAACCCGAGCACGCTCCGGTTGATCATAGAAACCAAATCCCGGTGTAGAAAGAAGGGAGCCAAAGAACCTACTCAAAAAGATATCCACTCCCTCCGAATCACGTTGCTGGGCATCTTCTAACCAAAGCAGCAAAGCCTTGTACCGCCGGCGGATCTGGTAGCCCACTTCTTCCCAAAGATGCCCCCTTTCTTCTGGCGTGAGCAAAGACTCCTGACCGTCGAGGTCAATCAAGCGTCTCATCTCGCGCGGAAAAGCAGCCCGCGCCAGGCGGCGAGCTCGGATGGGATCCAAATCTGCTAGGGCAACCTGCAACGCTAAAGCCACATCCTCCACTGGAAGAAGGTATTCCCCCTTCTCCAGCGCTTCCCTCCAAGCAGGATGCCCCAAAATCACCCACGTCAACAAAGCCCGCACGATAGGATCATCGCGCAAAGGTCTCGAGGGACGCAAAAGGTGCATAGAGATACCCTTCCGTGCAAGACCATCTTCCAATGCAAAACGTAGGACCTCACTCACATAGGGAGCTATCACGGCGATCTCCCGGGGAGATACTCCCTCTTCATGAACGAGCTGAGAAATTCTCTCTACAACCCAGTCTAGCATGTTCACCCAGTACTTGCCCCTGTACTGAGCTCTCACTGCTTCCTGAAAAGCGGTCTCGCCCACCAGAGGTGAAAGCCCCAGAGCACGCCTTACAGCTCCTGCAAAAGCCAACGGCGCTCCGGCAGGCCGCACCAAATCGCGGCATTCCAGGGCACAGTCGCAGTAATTAGCAAATTCTGCGGCATATCGCGCATCTGCTCCCAAAAAGATCCGATGTCCCCCCGCGAGATCATAGGCCAAAATGGAAGAGCCATCTATCTGCTCCAATGCCCAGCGAATGAAGTCAAGAGCTACAGGGACATTCTCTTCTAGATTATCTACCAAAAGATGATGATACCGAGTTCGAAAGTACTGCTGATAATCCTCCCGCTTCCACAGATACTGGAAAGCCTCGACGCTTAAAGAAAAATCCACCAAGTTATGAGCTAAACAATACTCTCGGAAACGTGTTATACAGTCTTGGGCCTGCCAATAGCTATGCAGCCGCTCTAGCGAGCCCGTCCACGCTCCCTTGAGCCTTGAATAGACCTCTTTATAGTCAAATCCAACCAAAGCGGCCTTGTTCAGATTATCAATCAGTTGAGAGAGAAGTCTCTCACGTCGAATCTTTAATGAAGAAAAATACCCCTCAGCGCGAATGAGTGGTTCAACGATCCGCCACATGTAATATTGGGCTGTTTCCAAAGTCAAAAAGGTGGGCTCTCGCTCAGGATGAGCAAAGCCCAGCACAGAAGCTATCCGAGGCCAAAAAAGAGCGACAGATCTTTTTGCAAAGGAATAAAAAGTGAGGCAATCGACCCCTCCTCGTATCGGCGCGTCCAAGCTTGCGAGCACCTGTTCATATCGTACAACCTGGGCCCTCTGCGGAAGAAAAACGAGTATCTCGTAAGGGCGATATCCTACTCGCAAAAGAGCAGCTAGCCTAGCCATGAGGGCTGTGCTCTTGCCCGTGCCAGGCAAGCCAGAAAGAAAGAGACTTTGCCCCCCTTCCCTAGGCCATTCCACAACCTTTTGCTGCTCGCGCGTGAGTTTCAATGGCAAAGAAAGCAACTCTTGGCCTCTCATCTTGGTTATCCGAAAAACATTATAGAGAACATTTGTTCGAAAGACAAACTCCCACCACTTGACCCCAAATGGCTTCCCAGTATAATCGCGCCATGCCTATAATTTAGGAGGGCCAAAACCATGAATACCTCTCCGCTTCAGATCATTATCATCCTCGGAGCCGGCCTGATCGCTGGCTTTATGAACACCATGGCAGGGGGAGGTTCCTTTCTTACCCTAGCCGCACTCGAGTTCGCTGGCCTGCCCAGTGCTATGGCAAACGGCACCAACCGAGTAGCCATCGCAGTACAAACCATCATGGCTGTACTCGGCTTCCGAAGCAAAGGCATCTCAAACTTTAAATTAAGTATCCAACTCGCTATTCCCACCCTCATTGGAGCCATTATAGGAGCCTATACCGTCATCGATCTCCCAACGGCGATCTTCCATCGCATCCTCGCAGTGGCCATGCTGATGATGTTAGCAATCCTTGTCCTGAACCCGAAAAAATGGCTCCAAAATAGAAAAGTGGAACTCACCTCCCGCCGGCGTCTACTAGGGTACCTGGTCTTTTTCCTCGTGGGGCTTTATGGCGGCGCGATTCAAGCTGGAGTAGGTTTTCTCCTCATCGCCTCTCTCGTCCTTGTAGCTGGGTTAGACCTCGTCCGTACAAACAGCCACAAGGTCTTTATCATCGGTACATACACTCTTTTTGCTCTCGCCATGTTTGCCTTGCGAGGCCAGGTAAACTGGCTCCTGGGACTCGTTCTTGCTGTGGGGAACGGAACAGGGGGATGGATCGCCAGCCGGCTAGCAGCAGCCAAAGGGGAAAAAGTCGTGCGCATCGTTCTAGGGATAGCGCTCGCTATCCTCTCTATCCGCTATCTGGGGATTATCCCGGGCTTCTAGGCGCCAAAGGCGCAAAGCCTCTTCTGCAGAAAAAACAGGGCCATCACGGCAAACAAGCTGATCTCCACAATGGCAATGCCCACACACCCCAATACCACACTTCATCACTCTTTCCAAGCTAAGCCAACACAACGCACCGTGGCGCACAGCAGAGCTTGCCAAAGCCCTGAGCATCCTCTCAGGCCCACAGCCATAAATAAGCTCCCTCCACGGCTGGGAAAGAGCCTCTAACCTCTCAACCGCCGTGCCCTGCCAACCCTTCGAGCCATCATCAGTGGCCAAAAGAGGGCAAAGCCCCATTCTTTCAAAGAACCAAGTGAGCATAAAATTTGCTTCCGTCCTCGCCCCTAGGATAACAAGGGGTTCGGTTCGCTTTTCACATAGACGCTTGGCTAAAAAAGCCAAAGAAGCGACCCCGCTCCCCCCTGCAACTAGAATCGCAGATCCTTGACGCAAAGGAAAAGGCCGGCCAAAAGGACCACGAATCCAAACGCGCTCTCCTTCCTGGAGAGCCGTTAAAGCTCGGGTAAAAGGCCCCACCCGAGCCACTGTGAGGGTTAACGGAGCATCGTCTACCACGCTAAAAGGGCGTTCCCCCACACCAGGAAGCCACACCATCACAAACTGCCCCGGTTGGGCTTTTAGCTCCCCATCAAAAATGAGGGTGGCTCCAACTTTTCCTTCCTCTACTCTGCGCATTAGGGGGAAAACTCGGTGCAAACCATCAGCCATGGGCACACCCTCTGAATTCCTTGATGCTGGAATAGCCTTCTTGGACCATCAATTCCTCCAATTCCCCCAAAATGCGCATAAAGGCCGCTTCGCCATAATAGTACAATGCAGAACCTATCCCCACCGCTGTGGCTCCTGCCATAAGCATTTGCATGGCATCCTCGCCGGTCAGCACCCCTCCCATCCCAATAACAGGAATGGAAACAGCTTGAGTGATCTCATAGACACAACGCACAGCAATGGGACGTAGGGCAGCCCCCGAGATTCCTCCGACTTTGTTAGATAGCACAGGGCGCCCAGCATGTACATCGATAACCATCCCTGGACCCAACGTATTTACCGCCGTCAGAAGGTCTGCCCCTGCTTTCTCCACAGCACGTGCCACCTGAACGATATCTGGCACATTGGGGGAGAGCTTGACCGACAAAATCCCCTTGTATACCTCTCGTACAGCAGCTGTAACTTTGGCAGCCATGATCGGATCCAAAGCGAATGGCCTGCCAAACTCATCCTCTACATTAGGGCAAGAGATGTTCAACTCTATTAAATCGGGCTCGGCCTGGGCGATAATTTCCACCGTACGCTGAAAGGAAACAATAGTTTCTGCAAAGACACTTGCAATTAAAGGCACACCCATTTCTTTAAGACCTACAGCGGCCCTCTGAAGGATACGCTTCTCCTCCCAGGCACCTGGATTACTCAGCCCAATGGCATTAATCAACCCATGCCCCCAATCAAGAACAGTAGGATTAGGATGCCCCTGACGAGGCTCCAAGCTGCAGGACTTGGCTGTCACAGCTCCTGCCCCCGCGCGCCCTACCCTAACGAGCGTTTCCGCGCAGCTCCCCCAAATTCCTGAGGCGAGAACTAGAGGATTACGTAAAGAAATTCCACAGAGATCTACGCTCACGTCAAGTGCCATTACTTGCCTGCCCTCTCTTGCAAGTACTCGTACACTTGGCGAGCCTTGGAAGATGAGAGAACCCCCTCTTCCTCCAAAAGACCAACCAACTCTCGCAACGTTAGTACAGAATGAAGGTTATATCCCCTTTGCGCCAGTTCCCTGCTTCCCCCTTGCTCCCGGTCAATGAGGACTACAATATCCTCCACCACCAGCCCTTCCTTTTCTAGAGGAGCTATAGCTTCCAACTTGCTCGCCCCGCTTGTAATCAAGTCATCGAGAATGACTACCCGCTCTCCTTGTTGATATTCTCCCTCTATCTTCCTCCTGGTGCCATAGCTTTTGACTTCTTTGCGAGGATAGATCAAAGGAGCGCCCAACTGCAACGCGACCGCGGTACCAATGGGCAAAGCTGCATAGGGAATGGCCGCCAGCCGGTCAAAAGAAAGCCCCTGTAAAAACCGTGCATACGCCCGTGCCACCCGGCCCAGTAATCCCGGATGAGAAACTAGCTTTCTCAGATCAATATAAACGGGAGAATGAGCACCAGAGTGCAAGACGAAATCTCCAAACTGCACACACCCTGCTTCCCAAAGGGCGAGGGCTAAACGGCGCGCTTGCAGATAGCGCGCACCCCTTTTTCCCCGAGAATATCTGCGGATGCGATTCATCTCAGCCACAAGCTTCTGGGCAGCATTTCGAGGGTCCGAGGCGTAGATGATGCTTCGCGAGACATTGACGAT
>JAGGYI010000021.1 GCA_021162655.1 Anaerolineae bacterium | reverse complement strand
TCTCTAGCCTTATGCCAAGGGGATACCCTACCCCGATGTGGGCTTCTGCCAGTATGGGGGGATATTTTGGGGCTGAGCTCAAATATGCCGGGTACGATGGCATCATCATTCAGGGGCGAGCTGACACCCCTTGTTACCTGCTCATTGAAGATGACAAAGTTTCTCTAGAGGACGCTCAAGACCTTTGGGGAAAAGGAACATTCGCAACCCAACAAGAGCTCAAAGCACGGCACAGTAAGCTCCACCAGATTGCAGCCATCGGGCCTGCGGGAGAGAACCTCGTACGCTTTGCCTGCATCACCCACCGGTTGACCAACGCAGTAGGCAATGGCGGGTTTGGTGGCGTGATGGGCTCCAAAAAGCTCAAAGCCATTGTAGTTCGGGGCACTCGAGGCTTCCCAATCGCTCAGCCAGAAGCTTTTCTCAAGGCAGTTGCCGACGTCTGGTACCTAGTTCGGGGGGGGCTCAGCTGCATTGGTAAAATCGAACAGGGTTTCCCCTATCTGGCTTGCACTCATGGATGCTCTGTCAAGTGTTGGACTCGTATCTATCCCGCCAAAGACCGTTTTGGTAGCGCAAGTCAGGTAAATATGACCACCTGCGTCGACGCAGTATGGCGCGGTGGTTCTGGAGAATACAAAGCGCGTTCACCACAAGGGAAAACCCTCAACATTCCGAAAATCAAAGGCTTTGGAGGCATTGGGATCGACCTGGCCAACCTTGCTGAAGCGATGGGTATCACCGCCTGGGCCTATCATACCTGGGGCCGCTATTTTCGAGCCCTCAAGGAGCTGGGCATCGACGAAATCGATGGAGAGCCTTTGGATATCGACAACCCTGAGTGGTGGCGAGACTGGATCCTCAACGTGTCTTATCGTCGAGGGTTAGGGAATGACATCGCCGAGGACTTTTGCCGTTTCTATGAGAAGCACCCCATCGGTCCTCCAGAACTTGCCGAATTCACCGCCTCTGCAGGAAGCCGGGGGCACGGCTGGCACCGAGAAGGTCGCCTCATGGAACCCCACCCCAGTCCTTTTTGGGAGTATGGGGCACTATTATACGCCGTTTCGACGCGCGACGTAACACCTAGCACCCATGGATTCTTTTTCCTCAACGGCCTTTTTGGGCAGCCCTCAGAACCCAAGAAACCGGAGGATATTTCTATCTCCCTTTTGAATCTCGTTGAAAAAGTCTACGGTTCACGCAAGGCAATCTATCCAGGGACTGACTACATCGAACATGTCGTCGCCTGGCACCAGTATCGCTCCGTTATCAAAGATTCAATGGGACTCTGCGACTGGGTCTTCCCAGTACTGCGCAAAACCTTTGACACAAAAGAAGAGATGGAACAGGCGGTCAGGCGGGGAGAGTCCATCTATGGTGATCTGACAGCAGAGGCAAGGCTTTTCCAATCCTGTACAGGGATCGACCTAGACATCAAAGAGATGGAACAGCCCATTGCTGAGCGCATAGTGAACTTGGAGCGCGCCATCGAGATCCGCAACAATGGCCGAGAGCGCTCCCTCGATGAAGCGGTTATCCCTCACTTCCAATGGCCTTCTAAGGTCGATGGCACTCATCTCAGCGAAGACGCTCATGAGTTCCGCGAACTACTCGACCGTTACTATGAGCTCCGCGGATGGGATAAAACGACAGGATGGCCCAAACCAGAGAAACTCCGCGAACTGGGCCTCGATGATGTAGCAGAAACCCTTGAGAGTCTGCTGTTAGCTCGCGCACGTTAGTTTTTTCATGGCACGCCCTTGAGCTGATAGACACGCACATCATCTATTGCATAGAGGCATTGGAAATAGCGGCTATCCTCTAAAAGGGCGTGCCAATTCTCTGGAGAACGCCTCCCAAGATAAATATACCCTGCTCCTACTTGCCACAAGGCCCGAGCCAGAGCCTGGGCTGAATCTGCCTGGAGGAGGCCTCGCACCGTGCGGTTCACTTGCTCAATAAAATGTTCATCTGCCTCACTAATATAGATCATCGGTGGGATAAGTGTTTGCCTGTGGGCGATATAGGGTAACCAGAGCCCCGCGTCCGCGCCAGCCACAGCAGTAGGGAGCCAAAACTCCCCCGTCACGGCGAAAAGAGCATCTTGAGGCACGTTCTTCTCAATCCAGCGCATTGCCTGAAGATCTGCGGAGGAGACCAAATAACGCCACGGCTCCAATCCATGGGCAAGGATACCCCTAGTTCCCAGGATGCTCGCGACGAGTACCAAAAGCCCAAAACCCGCTAAAGAAAGCTTGGCCCCCCATCGGGGCCAATTCTTACGACACTTTCCATCAAGCAAAGACCAAGCGTCCCCTACAGCAAGCCCCACAAGCAGAGAGGCTGGAAGATAAAGAGCTACGATCACAGTGCCATTGGGCAGAAAACCCGAAGGGATTCCAGAAAGCACAGGATTTGCCAAGAAGAACATCGCCGCCAGCCAAAGGAGGATCAGCCCTCCCAGAGGGCGAACAGTCACACGGGCAAGTAGCCAAATTGCTGCCAACCCAGATAAAAGCAGAACAGGCAAACGCAGACCATAACCCAAGACGAATTCCAGAGTCAGATAATCATACTGCTGTCCCTTGGGCACGGTTCGCCTTACCTGCTGGGCTACGGAGATTGTTTTTCTCAACAGCGAGAAAAGCCAGGGACCAATCCAAAATAAGACCAGCAACCCTATAGCTCCCAGGCAAAGGAGCACTTGTCCCGTCCTTCTACCACGCAACACTTTGCTCAAGCCAAAGATCCCTACACCCACTATGTAGAAAATGGCCACCCGATAGTGCGTCAGAAGTAGCCCACCCGCTAAAAGGCTGGCCAGGAATGCCTTTCGCCACTGCTCGCGTTTCTCCTTTGCTTGACAGGCCTCCACTGTGAACGCTAGAGCCACAGGCAAAAGAACCTGTCCAGCCAACTGCGTATAACGCCCCCAGTTCACATAGTAAGCAGGCATGCGGCACACCAATCCAGCCATAGCCCCCGAGAAGAGCGCCGCACGGCGATCTTTGGTCAAACGATCAACAAAGAAAAAAAGGGAAGGCACTGTGAGGGCATTGAGCACCTGCCCTCCCAGGAGAACGGCCCGATGGGCTGGTAACCCAGTAATCCATCCGACGAAAGCGCTATAGGCATGGAAACCAAAATGATAATGAAAGGAATCCAGGGGAGCAAAAGGGCGATAACCTACAGGCACCCTTCCCGTATCAAGAACAATCTGAGTAATAATCGTGTGATGATAGGAATCCACCCAGGCAGGGTAAAGGATGTGCCTCACTTGATAAAGCCTCACCCCCAGGGCGAGTAAAAACACCAGAAAAAGCGCTCCCCCCCAGCCAAGGCTCAAGGTCGCCTCCCCATCGGATCTCCACAGTTGAAACAGCACCACTATCCCAGATATCAGCAAAAAGCCTCGCACAAACTCTGCAGACCAATGCCCTCCGAGTAACCCCATCCAAAGAAGCAAAATAGGGAAAAGACTCAGCGTTAATACGCTCCCAAGGATGAGGGAAGCAAGTGTATCTCTTAAAGGATGCAAAAGGAGAACTAGAGCCAATCCAGGAAGAGAAAGGAGAGTAGCCACTCGCAACAGGAAGAAACCTCCCCGGACAAGCTTTCCTCCCCCGTCAAAGGGAACCGGCCAGACCGCAACTCCCAATGCTATGATGAAAAGAAGAGTCCACCAAAGTCCTTTTTTCATCCCTTCTCCAACCGCTTATAGATCAATTCAAGTTGATCTACATGTTCCTCTATACTCGGGGGCCTGGGCAGCTGGGCTTGTAAAGCCGCAAAAAGTTCCTGGTTTCCTACTGTTTGCCGTAGCACCTTAACAAGATCCTCAACGTCGCCCGGATGAAAAAGCAACCCCGTTATCCCTGGGAAAACCTTTTCCTGGAGGGCTCCCACCTGAGACGCGATCACTGGAACGCCCGCCGCATACGCTTCCTGGATCGTCACAGGAGAATTCTCCCACCAAAGCGAGGGAACGACCAGGTAATCCGCCCAGGCCAGCGCCTCTCCAATGCGGTTCTCGGCAAGCTCGCCCTCAAAAGAGATCCTTTCATCTCCCCCAGCCTGTTCTCGAAGCGATCGGACATACTCTGGAAAAGTTTCCAAGTTTCCCCGGATACGCAAACGAATATTGCGAGCCTCCAGTCGAGTAAAAGCACGAATGAGAATATGGACCCCTTTCTGCCAAGCTAACGAACCAATGTAGGCATAATGCCCCCGCCATCCCTTTCGACGAAGGACAAGTGACCCTAGCCGCTTGTAATCAAAACCATTCTCAAGCATAAAAAACTTGGGCGGCGAAAACCCCGCTTCCACATACCTCCGCAATAAAAACTGTGATGGAGAAATGAAACGGTCTACCCTTTCTAGCTGCTCACGTACACAGCGTGCCCTCTGCCAAAACAGCGGCATAACAAGAGGAGCAGCAAAGCGCAACACCGGTAGTCCTACTCTCCAGGCAGCACAGCAAACACAGCTCAGCTGCGGGTGAGGCCACCGACAAATCGTCCCATCGGGCCGAATAGCCTGAGCATTAGGGCAGAGCGCCCAATAGTCATGCAAGGTCATCACCAGAGGAACACCCCGTGCCGCGGTTTTCTCCAAGATGCCCACAGAAAGGTCTTTGAGGTGCTGCACGTGTACTACATCTGGATTCCACGCTTCCAGCACTTGAGCATAATCCGCTTCGATTCGGGGGTTGAGGAACGTCCTCTGAAACCGCCTCCAAGGAAGAAATTCTCTCTTCGCAAAAGCCGCAACTCGGCGCACCCGTACCCCATCGTATAGCTCAACAAGAAAAGAGATTCCCTGACCATCCAAGCGAGCTTCATGGCAATACACCAACACCTGATGCCCTCGGCGTTCTAGTTCCTTGGCCAAGGAATGAGTATAGATCTCCGTTCCTGCTCGATGAAAAGGCAAATATTGATGGACAACGAGGAGAACTTTCATTTCCTACTTTCCCAAAACCCTCTTTAACCAAGCCATCAAGCGAATAAAACGCCCTCTCTCATAGGCTTGGACAAGCTCTTCCAGCTCCGCCACTCTCTCACGCGCCCTCTGTAGTGTGAGCCCTTCGCGGGCCGCCTCCGTGAACAACACAGAATACCCCTTTTGTCTATCCACAGCCGGCTGAGGCGAGCTACAGAAAGCTACAAGGGGACGGGCTACCCTCTTCCAAGAAAAGATTCGGGCCGCCTCAGAGAAACGGGCCCTCCGAGCTTCCCGCCCTTCCTCAAGAAGTGTAAGCAGTGCTTCAGCCACGGCATTAGTATCTTGAGGAGGAACTACTATCCCCAGACCATGCTCTTGAGCAAATTGTGCTAGTTCATCTCCCTCGCTAAGGACCATCGGTAGTCCAGCCCAGATATAATCCAAGACACGCGTGCGGAAAGCAAAACGGGCTTCAACACCCGCTGAATGCAAAGAGACTCCAACATCAGCTTCGAGTAGATAATTCGCCCGTTCCTCATAGGGGACCCACTCTCCAAAAAATACCCACCGCCCCGTAAGCCCCAGCGCATCACTCAGTGCTTTGGCCCTTTTATACATCGCCATTTCAGGCACTTGAGAGGAAAAAGGATGCTGTCTCCCCAAGAAATAAAGCCGCAGGTCCTCCCGATCTCGGAGGAGCTCTACAGCACGAATCAACGTCAACGGATCAAGCCAATCCCATATCCCCCCACCCCAAAGGATCACCTTATCTTCCCGGCCAATGCCTTTCTGTACCCCTTTGAGTACTGCTTTGCGATGAACAGGCGGCTCCTGAGGTAATCCAAAAGGGACAACGTCAATAAGACGTCTCAAGGAGGGATCCTGAGAAAAGGTCCAAGGATTCAACCTACCCAACGCAGCCAACATCCCCAGGTAAAGATCCCGCTGGCGCTCACTGGCACAGAGGAAAAAATCCCCCCTAGTCATAAAACGCCAGAACATCTCGGAATTTGCACGATGGGCGGATAACTGTCCCTCCATAGGATGAGAAGCATAATGAGCCAACCCCTCTGTTGGAAAGGGAATATACATATCCACCACCCAAGGAGTCCGCATCTCCTCAAGCTGTGGGTAATGGTAGAGCATGAACCCAGAGGAAACTACCACGTCCGCCTCTGCCAAAAGGGGATCTAGCTCTGCAGATTTCTGAAAGCTCAAGGGATGAACACGCCAAGGCACTCGGGGCAAAGGTTCCGTCACAGGAGCTGCCAAGGTGACTTGGCAATGAGCCGCCAGCACTTGGGATAACTCCCAATACCGGATCCCTGGCCCAGCCATTTTGGCCCCAACGACATCCTGGCTAATAAGGAGGACTTTGGTTCGCCCCTGCTTCCAAGACTCTCTCATGAGACCTCAACACTCCCAACATTCTGACGATAAAGGGCCTCAACGAGCCTCAAGTGCTCCTCCAAACTCGGCACAGGCCTAATCTGCTCAGCAGCTTGCGATACGCGACGAGGCTCTCGTATCAAACTCTCCATCAACTCGGCAAGCGCCTGGATATCCCCTCGAGGAAAAAGCCATCCCCCCTTGTATTCCATAATCAGCTCGCGCATCCCCCCCTGATCGCTTGCAATCACCGGAGTGCCGCTAGCCAAAGCCTCATAAATCACAGTAGGGGTGTTTTCGTAGCAAAGGGAAGGCACAACCAGCACATCTACTTTTTCCAAAACAGCACGAATATCCCGAGGGTTAAACGGGCCACGAAAAACGGTCCTGGTTTCAGAGGAAATCCGCTCCAACAGTCTTTGGTCAAAATCTCCCTGAGGAGGGCGCCCCCAAAAAGTTAATGAGGCCTTGGCAACCGGAGAAAGGAGTAAAAAGGCCTCCAATAACAGATGGGCCCCTTTGTAATACTCCAATGGACCAATATACCCAAAACGAAGTTCCGGCCCTTCCCCCACAGGGCTTTGCCTCCGTAACCGCTCAGGATGAGAGATCCCATGGGGGGCCCAAACAAGGTTCTGTTGCGGGTAACCATTCTTTTGCAAGAGATCACAAAGAAAACGGGCCGGGCAAAAGATAGTCCGAGCATACCCTAGCCGCGAGCGAACGATTTGGGAGCGCTGAACAAGAGCGTTCATCCAGCGCAAATAGCGTATCCCTTCCCCAAATGAGACCCTAGACAAACGTGCCAGTCCTCGCCATCCCCACTTGGGCAACAGAGAAACTAGCCAGGCATAACGGGCGCCCCGAGGCCCCATGGCTGCGTAGCAACGCACACACTCTCCCACATCACTGGGCCCCTCACACAGTTGCCCATCTGCCCGCAGGAGAAGTCCATTGGGGCACAATACCCACATATCAGTGAGCGTAACAAACAGAGGAATCTCTAGCTCCTTTGCCACGAGAGCCGGCGAAGTGGACAAGTAACCAAAGTGAAGAATGTGGACAACGTCGGGCGGTTGAGCAGCCCATCTTTGGCGCAAATACTCAGCTACCAGAGGGTGATCGTACTCATCGCGAAGGGGGTTGGCTGTCTCAAGAGAAAAAGAGAGTCGACACACAGGGATCTCTTGGAAGACATCCTCTTTACACTCTACCTTTGCTACTTTGCTCGGAGCCCAAGTATAGACCTCGACACTATGCCCTGCCGTCAAGAGTCCACGTGCAAGGTGAAAGGCATACAGCTCCGTCCCCCCGGTAGAAGTAGGCAAAAAGCGATGCACAAATAAAGCGACTCTCACCCCGCTTCTCCTGTCTGGTGAGCGTCCACAAGGTCACTGTAACTTGCCAATACCTCCTCCGCGACCTCTTCCATGGTACTCGGAGGCTCTATTTGAGCTTGCAATTGAGATAAAATCTCGCGATGCTCACAAAGAAAACGAACCCTTTCCGCCAAATGTGCGGCATCACCCACCCGAAAAGTGAACCCGTTCCTCCCATCTTGGATGAGCTCAGCCATCCCCCCCACGTCGGACGTGAGCACAGGGCGCCCTGCATAAAGTGCCTCTAGAATCACCATCGGGCAGTTCTCATAGAGAATTGAAGGAACAATAACGAAATCCGCTTCCGAGAGAACCCGACCGATCTCCTCATTAGGGAAAGGTCCCTCAAAAGTAACCAAAGGGTTCCGATTCAACCCGCGCAGATAACGCACATATTTTTGAACTCCTGGAGAACTTTTTGTATTTCCATAAATGCGCAGGGCTACAGGCACGTCGCAGAGTTGGTTAAATGCCTCGATTAACACTGTCAACCCTTTGTGCTGGAGGATTGAACCAATGTACACTGCCTGTAACACTCGGCCCAAAGGAAGCGTTTTGGAGAGCCCTGCAAACTTGGTCGGATCTACTCCGTTGCGGATGAAGCGAATCTTTATAGGATCGACTCCCCACTCTATATAACGCCGACGTAAAAATTGAGAAGGAGCAATCAAGAGCTCAAACTGTTGCAGCACCTTTCGGAAATAGACATCCCGAGCCATCAAGCGAGTCGTATGATAGGCCACGGGCGGCAGATATTCCCGCAACCCCAAAAAGTCAAGCAAGAAGCGAGGCGCAACCCGCAACGCGTTGCGCAAGCCCAACTCGCGAATCCGGCGAGGGATGGAAACACGTCGCTCCACTGCGCCATAAAGCCAACATTGTACACAGCGCAGTCCCCCTTCTGGCCCCCTGCATAAATCACCTTGGCTTGTCAAAAGATGAGATCGGTAGCACATAGGCCAAAAGTCGTGCAGAGTAAGCATGATAGGGATGCCCTCTTGCTCGGTCAGAGCTGGCAGTGAAGTAGAGAGCCCTCCCCCCAAATGTTGGAAGTGGACAATGTCTGGCTGGAACGACTTTAGCACTGCCAAAAACTTTTCTTCCTGCCCAGGATCAAAAAAATCAAAGTCTGGGCCTTGGCTCCAGGTAAAGTTGTTCACTATTTTATAAACGGGTATCCCCTGGTACTCTTGGGAGATTAGCTCATGTTCCGGACGGCGCCTATCAGCAATGCGGTAATAAACAGCTACCTGGTGTCCCTTGCGTTGCAACGCTTTACTCAGAAGAAAGGTATGAACCTCAGTCCCCCCGGATGAATCAGGAAGAAAACGATGAGCAACTTGTAGGATTCTCACTTTCCCCCCTCGCCCAGATCAATGCAAAACCTCCAGACCAGCCAAGCCAAACCCTATCCGTCTAGGGAAAACCCCTTCCTCCAGATAGCCTTTTTCCGCAAGAAAAACAAAACGATACTCTCCCGGAGGCAAATGACACTCCACATCATAGAAAGGCACGATAGGTCCAGAATCTCCCAGCTGCAATCGCCAGCGCCCCACCTCTTTATCATCCCGCACCCCCTTCACCAAAAGGGTAAGGGAGATCCTCTCCAAGCGGGGATGAGCAAGCAACCACCAGCGTAATGCCAAAGCTCCACGGGGCAAACTCCCCACTAGAGAAGCAACCGGCATCGCCCAACGCATAGGGGTCTGCCCCCAGCTCTCCCTCCAGTACCAGCCATGATAAAGATAGTCCTCTTCTTTTTCACCAACCCACACACGCTCAAGAGGAAGCAATTGACGGCCGAAAGCCCTGTTGTCTGGAGCTATAATCAAACGCCGCTCCGGGGCAAAGAACTTGGCAAAAGCCTGCCGATAGGCCGGTTCCCCCCGATGTCTCCAACGATAAACCAGCAGCTCGCGCAAACCGGCCCAATCCCCCAAAGTAGAAAGCCAATACCGTCCGTAATCCTTGAGCAATCGCGGCCGAGCATAGTAGCGGACATCTTGGAAAAGAAAGCTCCCTAGCTCCCGCCAAGACAGGTGTTTGAGAGCCATACGGATACGGTTGCGCCCATCCCAAAAGGGCATCCCCTGCTCTTTTTTGCTGTAGCTATGGAGATGATACACCAGCGCATCCGGGACTGAGACGATTTTCCACCCGGCCCGCCGAAGGCGCATTCCATAATCTGCATCATCAGCGCCCCAAAACAAGAACCCTTCATCAAAGGGCCCTACCTGAGCAATCGCCTCTCGGCGGAGCATCATCCCATTGCCTGTAGCATACATGATCTCATCAGGCACCTGAGCAAAAGCGTACATCTCGTGGATGCAAACGCCATTCCCATGAAAGAGCTCGTTCAAGACCGACCCTACAGAATTGATAATATCGGGCTTGTCCGCAAACACCACCCGAGAGGCACAAGCCCCCACAGAAGGTTCTTTTTCCATCCGCTCGACAAGCTTGGCCAGCCAGTCCCGCTCTGGGTAAGCATCATTATCCAAAAAGGCAATGTATTCCCCCCGCGCTATATCGAGGCCCACATTGCGGGCAGCACTTACACCATGCCTCCTTTTCTCCTTCGTCGAAGCAAAGACTCCACCAAATTCCTCGCAGAGAGCTCGAAGGAGCTCATCGCTACCGTCGGTAGAGCAATCATCCACCATGATTAACTCAAGATAAGGATAGCTCTGCCGAACAAGGGCTTCCACTCCCCGACGGATCACCTGAGCAATACCTGCACCATTGTGATTGAGAACCACAACACTGACCAAAGGGCTTTGCTTCGCCATCACCTACCTCAAACCCCTCTCATCCACCAAGAGAGTAACTTTCCCCACCGTCCGCCAGCTCCGTAGCGATTAGCTTCTCCCAATCGTCTCCCCAAAACCACCACGGCAGCATAGAGCCAAGCTCGCCTAAAAACCTCCTCTGTAAGCTCTCCATGGACGAAAGCAGCCTGGAGAAATTCGCTCGCAAACTGCCATATCCTCAGCTGCAAAAGGTCAAACTCCCCATCGCCAGAAGCCTCGCGCTCCTCTAGCACAGCTCTCCGTACATAGTCTCGCCCTAGATCTTCCCAGAGAGCCTGAAACAGAAACGCTAATTCCTTCTCCGTCAAGGCTTCCGTATCTTCCGCCCAGGCCAAAGCATTTATCCGCGCATCCAAATCCAAAGAAGGAACAGGGGCTTCCTCTGCGCCTTGTGCTGTCTCCTCATGCCAACGATGTCGCAAGCTAAGAAGCAACCATCGCCGCTCCCCCTCCTCATAAGGAGAGGCCCCCCCAAAGATGTATTTGACAGTCTCTCGAGAAAAGTGCGCTTTATACCAAGTCCTCAACCACTCTTCACGCCAGCGCCGCCAGGCCGTCTCATCCTCCAAAAGAGGCATATATTGCGCCTGAACCTTGGCCCATCGCCAGAGCTCCAACAACCGTCCCAATCCCTTTGGTGCCAGAGGGCGAGCCCTTTCTTGAAAAAGCTCGCCAACCGTTTTGGCATCAATATACGCCCTACGAAACTCGTATTTAAGGGAGCGCTCATGAGAATGCTCTACCACCGAAGCGGGCTCATAGATAAGAGAATAACCCGCCCGCAAAACATCCCATCCCCAGGCTACATCCTCAGCAAAGGGCACCTCGCGAAAGGGAATGCGCTCCCAGACGGAACGGCGCACGATGCTGCTCACATTATTAAAAGCACACTGCTGCTGCTTTATTTCTAAAGGAAGGCGCAAAAAGGAATCCAGATTCCAAATACACTGTTCAACCCGTCCCCCTTGGCGCCTATGCCAATACTCGGTAACTTCACGTGCCACTCTGCTAGCACCTTGCCGAGGAACCTGGCACGAGTACGCTCCCGCCGCATGAGGATTCTCATCAAGCGCCCTGACTAATGCCCACAGCCAACCTTTTTGGGGTACTGCATCCTGCACAAGAAGAACTACATACCGACTTCGGACCAAAGAGATGGCCAGATTCCGAGTTCTCCCGTGCCCAAAGTGGCGCGCTGAAATACGTAGAACACGCACTCCCGCTCGCCGACACCGAGCTAAGGTGCCATCTTGAGATCCAGAATCAACAACGAAAACCTCAAAGGGCACTGGACATTGCTGGCCAAGAACAGCAGCCAGCACCTGTTCAAATCTAGGCCCCGCATTCTTGGTGGGAATCACCACCGAAACGTCAGGGACGTCATCTTTCATAAAGCGCTTAGACCTCTTCGCCAAACCGGTGGCTGTACTTTGTAAAAACAGCGTAGCCAATCACCATACAGAGCAGGGCCGTCACCACTGTGCGCGAGAAAAAATCAAAAGCGGGAGCCGCAGGAGGGCTTCCATTTGTAAACCCATAGAGCACGGAGCGATAGGAAGCAATGATAGAGGCCATTGGATTGAGGATATATGTCAACCGACGAACGGGTAGAGCAACACCCCACACGGTTTTCCACTCGGGTAAAAGGTCTACAGGATAAAAGACCGGAGTCAAAAAGAACCATGCCTGCATAACCACTTCCATTATTACACCCGTATCGCGATAGAAAACGTTCACAGTGGCTAGAATCAAGGACACTCCGACGGTAAAAGCCACCTGCACCAACATGATCAAAGGGAGATAGAGGATCCAGATGGTGATGGGTACCTTAAAAAAGATAATCAAAAGAAAAAGCACAGGAAGGGAAAGAGCAAAATTAACAAAATTGGAGAGTACCGTGGAAATGGGCAGCACTTCCCGAGGAAAATAGACCTTTTTGATTAGATGCCCATTGTGAACGATGCTATTCAACGCACTCATCACAGAGGTATTGAAAAAATTCCATGGTAAAAGAGCACACATCACAAAAACGGGGAATTTGGGAATGGTGAGGTTGGGCAGCATGATAGTGAAAACTATGGTGAAGACAACCATCAGAAGAAGCGGATTTAGCAAAGACCAAACAAAGCCCAATACAGAGTTCTTGTATCGCACCTTGAGGTCGCGCACTACCAAATTCTCAATCAGCTCCCTGTGGCGATACAGCTCTCGAAGGCGCGAGATCATCGATTCGCCTCCCCTTCCTCCGCCCCATGGGGGAAATGGGCCCACTTGGCGGGGATATAGATCACTCCATACCGTTCTCCAACTTGACCCCGATGCACACGAAAGCGGTAATAGAGTGCCTGATGATCGTAGGCATGAGTTCCATCCGTGTCATAAAGTGCAGCCGTCACATAATATGCTCCTTCCAAAAGAGGCAGACTTTCCATTATGTAACGCACTTCTCCCTCTCCCTGGATAAAGGGGATGTCAAAATCGGCAAAAATGTTGTTTGGACCATTAATCTGCAATCCATCACTACGGTGAATGGCCAGGCCAAACATGGGATGTTCGATCCGTTCGTGAGCTCGATAGCGAATAACGATTTGCATCGGCTCGCCAGTCGCAAAAAGCAGCCGTCTCTCTCCCGCCTCATTCAAGAAATAGACGTCCACTATCTCAGCCTGGCGAGAGCCCCAGCGGTTTCGATATCGGGCCAGCGGATCGGACTCACTCTCCACATTCTGAACTTCACGCCCCTCAGCATGATCCTGCTCTTCCTGCTCGGCTGAGGCCCCCTTCTCTTCCTCCTCAGATCCCTCCTGAGCAACCGCCCTTTCTCTCCGCTGGCGACTCGCCTCCTGAGCCGCCAAGGCTTTCTCTTCCTCGCGCTCGTACACATGCTGCAAATAACGAGCTACGACGACATCCGTTACTCCATCCTCCCGAAGGATGCCTTGATCTAACCAGATAGCTCGATCACAGAGATTTCGCACCGCATCAAGGCTATGCGAAACAAAAATGATTGTCACACCCTCGGCTTTCAGTTCATGGATACGCTCCAAACACTTCTCTTGGAAGCTCTGGTCACCCACAGCAAGGACCTCATCCACAAGGAGAATATCGGGGCTTACATTAATCGCCGTCGCAAAGGCCAAACGCACATACATGCCAGAGGAATAAAACTTGACGGGGATATCGATGAAACGTTCCAACTCGGCAAAAGCAACGATATCATCAAAGCGCTGCTTCATCTCCTTACGGCTCATTCCCAGCACAGAGCCGTGCAAAAAGATATTTTCCCTTCCTGTGAGCTCTGGATGAAAGCCAGCTCCTAGCTCTAACAAAGCCGAGACTCGCCCTTTGACGGTGATCTTCCCCTCCGTTGGCTCGAGTATTCGGGTCAATAATTTGAGACAAGTGCTTTTGCCTGACCCATTCGCTCCAATGATCCCCAGGGTTTCCCCTGCCTCGACCCGAAACGAGACATCCCTCAAGGCCCAGAGCACTTGGCGACTCGGTGTCCTTTCTCCGCGGCGGCGGAAAAGGTTCACAACCAGCTCTTGGAACGAACGCGGGCGATCTGGGTAAAGGTAAAAACTTTTGGAAACATGCTCGACATCAATAACTGGCATCTTTCGCTCACCGGGGCACTTGCTTCGGAGCAGTCGGATTATACCATCATCGCCAGACAGTCGCAAAGACATCCCTTACAAGATCGCTCCTTTTGACACAATCTCCCCTCTATGATAGAATGACTTTAGAAACAAAACTTGGCCATGCGCGCCAGGTGGAAGGCAACGCGCGCCGTCTGCTCACTGGGAAGTGAGACGGGCGCTGGCAAATTCTATCGCCAGCTTTTTCGAAAGCTGGCTTTTTCTCTTCTATCCTGTTCTCATGGTGGCTCAATGGTAGAAATCAAACCTTTCCGAGGGCTACGTTACAATCCTCAATACGCTCGGCCCGGGGTTTTTGCACCGCCCTACGACGTCATCGACTATGAGCTCAAAAAGCAACTTCTGCAACGAGATCCTTATAACGTGGTGCGCTTGATCCTCAAAAGCGATGACTCTCAAGAGAACTGGCATCAGGCCGCGGCCCAGACATTACATCGCTGGATCACTCAAAGAATCCTCATTCAAGACCAGACCCCTGCTCTCTATGGCTATCAACAAACGTTCTCTCTTCCAAACGACCAGAGGAGAACCCGAACCGGATTCCTCGCCCGTATCCTTCTCCAGCCCTGGGGGCAAAGCATCCACCGGCATGAATACACCCGCCAAGCCCCCCGACTAGATCGACTCAAGCTCCTACGGGCTACCCGAACAAACATGAGTCCCGTGTTCGGCCTTTATCGCGATCCCGATCAAGAGGTCCTCCATTGGCTAACGTCTCGAGAAGAGGCCCCTCTGCTTTCTTTTGAAGACGAAGAACACGTTCAACATATCTTCTGGCGAATCACCCATCCCCAAGCGATCGAGGCAATCTGCCAAACCCTTGCAAAGCGTGAGATAGTCATTGCAGATGGGCACCATCGCTACGAAACAGCCCTTGCCTACCAAAAGGAATGCCGAGAAGCAAAGGGGGATCCTCCTAGTCCTCAGCCTTATGATTACACTCTTATCTATCTCAGCGCTGCAGAAGATCCGGGTATCTGTATCCTGGCTACTCACCGGGTGCTCGGCGCGATGAGCCTCTCGGAAGAAGAGCTCCTCAAAGCCTTGGAGAAAAGCTTCAACCTTCAGCCGGTTAAAGACCAAAAGTCCCTCTCGTTAGAGATCGCGCGAGAGGCCAAAAGGACCATCGCCATCGGGCTCTACCTTCCCAAAACAGGAAAGTGGATCCTTAAGCTTAAGGACAAAAGACGAGCCATCCAATCCTTGCAGAGATTCTTGCCTTCAGAACTCGCCGAACTGGACGTCGTCATCTTGCAAAGGCTGATCCTAGAACCCCTCTTGGGTTTACCACCTCATGTTCTTTCAACTACAGATCACGTCTCTTATACCATTGACGAAAACAAGGCTGCGGAAATGGTTCGTACAGGACAGGCCAAAGCGGCTTTCATCCTTAATCCTACTCGGATCGATCAGGTCTGGACGGCCGCCGTTCACGACATACCCATGCCCCCAACGAGCACCTATTTCTACCCCAAGTTGCTGACTGGTCTTGTTTTTAACCCTTTATACTAACTTGCTCCTGAGGAGAAGAGACGAAATGCACATTCTAGTTACCGAAACACTCAGCGAAGCCGGGTTGCAATACCTTCGCAAACATGCCCAAGTGGATGTAAAAAAAGGACTCTCGGCTGAGGAACTCCTCCAGGTTATCAAAGAGTACGATGCGCTCATTGTTCGCAGCCGTACCCAGGTCACTGCAGAGATCATCGCCGCAGGGAATAAATTGCGCGTCATCGGTCGGGCCGGCACTGGGGTGGATAACATCGACGTCGAAGCAGCCACAAATCGCGGCATCGTCGTTGTCAATGCTCCTACAGGGAACAGCAATGCTGTTGCAGAACATACCATCGCCTTGATTCTCACCCTGGCCCGCCGTCTCTACTCTGCAATTTCCTCCCTCAAGGAAGGCCGCTGGGAGAAAGGTACCCTCCAGGGCATCGAAGTGCGTGGCAAAATTCTAGGCCTTGTGGGGCTAGGACGCATCGGCTCCCTTGTTGCCTCCAAAGCTCGGGGATTGGAGATGCAGATCATCGCTTTCGATCCTTACATCTCCCCTGAACGCGCAGCCTCCTCCGGAGTGAAACTAACCAGCCTAGATGAGCTTCTCTCGCAAGCAGACTTTATCTCCATCCATACTCCTCTCACCCCTCAGACTCGGGGGATGATTGGAGCAGAACAACTAGCCCTTGTAAAACCCTCCGCTTACATCATCAACTGTGCTCGAGGAGGAATCATCGATGAGCAAGCCCTTGCGGCCGCGCTCAAAGAAGGACGCATCGCCGGAGCCGCTCTGGACGTCTTTGAAGTAGAACCCGCCATAGGAAACGAGCTCGTCCGCCTGCCCAATGTCATCGCCACCCCTCACCTCGGTGCATCCACAGCTGAGGCTCAAGCCTCTGTCGCTCTAGACGTAGCTCGCTCGGTCATCGATGTTTTGGAAGGACGCATCCCTTCCAATCCGGTCAACGTCCCCTACCTTCCTCCCAAGGCACTAGAGTTTCTCCAGCCCTATGTCGACCTCGCTCAGCGGCTGGGGAGCTTTTTCGTCCAGTGGCACGGGGAATTGACAAGCAAAATTGAACTTATCTACGAAGGCAAAATTTGCGAATACAATACGCAAATCCTTAGCTCTGCTTTTCTGGCAGGTCTTCTGGGCCCTATCAGCGCCGAGCCTGTCAACATCGTTAACGCCTTTAGAGTAGCGAAACAACGTGGGCTTTCTATCTCTGAGACACGGCACACCTCACGCCGAGAGCATTTCGAAAGCCTTATCTCCGCCCGCATGCCCAATGTCCCAGAGGAACGCAGTATCTCGGGGACTATCATTCAAGGAGAACCTCACCTTGTCATGCTCGATGGCCAGAGGCTCGACTGTGTTGTCCAAGGCCATATGCTCGTCGATCTTCATCACGACCGTCCCGGCATTGTCGGCGGCATGGGGCAAATCCTCGGGCGCGCAGACATCAACATCTCCTTTGTCCAAATGAGCCGCGTGCGCCGAGGAGGGCCTTCGATTATGATCCTAGGCCTGGATGAAAAGGTTCCCCCTGAGCTCATGCCCAAGTTCTTGCAGGTTCCCAACGTACAGCGAGTAAGAATGGTCTGCCTGCCTCCTCTTGATGGATACCTAGAGGAATAAACAGGCCCCTCCTTGGGAAACACCCCCTATACTTGGGGGTGTTTTCTCTTTGCCCTTGACCTTTCCTTCCACCAAGATAGAATGAGCAGCAAATCTTTCTTGGAGGTGTCCCAGTGCTCAAAGTAGGCATCATCGGCTATGGTCGACGGATCTCCAACATGGCCAAAAGAATGGGAATGTACGACACCCCATATCGCGTCACAGCCATTGCGGACCCTCGGGCAAAAGAGATTCAGGCAAGTGCTGACCCTTTTCTGGAGGAAACACACTTTTATACCGACGCAGACGAAATGCTGGCCAACGAAGAGCTAGATGGGGTAATGATCGGGACGCGTTGCTATCTGCATACCCCCATGGCTTGCAAAGTCGCCCCATACAATATCCCCCTCTTTTTGGAAAAGCCTGTAGCTATTTCCTTTGAACAGCTCAAAGCGCTAGATGCTGCCTTCCGCCAGGTGACTGCGCCCGTCGTTGTCTCCTTTCCTCTTCGGCTCACGCCAATCGTACAGACAGTTAAGCAGATCATCGAAGCAGACGAAATCGGAACAGTCGAACACGTAGTCGCTTTCAACGACGTCCCCTATGGAGACGTTTACTACCGCAGATGGTACCGAAACTATGATCAAACAGGAGGGCTCTTTTTACAAAAAGCCACCCACGATTTCGACTATATTTATTATCTTCTAGGTCAACGCCCTCACCTCGTCGCCGCAATGAAGGCTCAAAGGATATACGGTGGGGACAAGCCTTTTGATCTTCGTTGCGTTGATTGCGACGAGTGGGAAACCTGCCCAGAAAGTCCTTTTAACCTCTTCTACCAACGCTTTCAAGGTGAAAAAGTCGAGCCGGACCCTGATAGAATGTGCCTCTTTGCCAAAGGGATTCGCAATCAAGACATCGGAAACGTCATTCTCGAATACGAAAATGGCGTCCAGGCCAGCTACACTCAGAACTTTTTCGCCAGGCTCAAAGCTGCACGTCGGGGCGCCCGTCTATACGGCTACCGTGGTACGATCCACTTTGATTGGTACGAAAATACGATCCGCATTTACAAACACCACTCCCCAGTGGTAGAAACCATCGATTTCAGTGGGCAGATGTCTCACTTTGGGGGGGATAGGGAACTCGTTTTAGACTTTTTGCGGGCCATGCGCGACGGTACCCCCTCTAGAAGCCCCATTTCCGCGGGGATCCTGAGTGCCCTCACCTGCCTATGGGCTCGAGAATCTGCGGAAACACACCAATTTTACGAAATCGTCATGCCCGATTAGGCTGGCCGGATCGTCCAAGATTGCCAACGCAGCCGTTTATCCACAAGCTCGCTGGTCCACTCTGGAGGATGGCACCACTGCCCAGAGGTAACAAACTGGGCCAATTGTGGCCAGGCAGCAGCTTCAGGAAGTTGAGGGCCAGGGGAGAGATTCACCCGCTCCCTTCCTGCAAGTACCTGGGTCATAGCGCGCAACATGTCTCCGGGGCCCAAAAGAGCCCGTCCTATCTGCACTTGGCCAGGAACGTAGGTAATAGGAGCTAACGCCTCGGCAGCCTTACGTACGTCTTTAGCTGGCAGAGTGATGGGGTCCTTTATGCTGGCCAGCTCTTCTATGGGCCCCATCACTCCCCAAGCTCCCCAAGGATCCTGGCGCCCGGATAAAAAGTCCACCGCTGCAGCAAAGAGCTCAGCAGGAGAAAAGGTTTCCCCTTCTTCGGCCGTTTGCCAGGTCAACTTTTGCGCAGCCTTTTGCAACAGCGGCACCAAACGGGGAAGGGTCAAAGAACGGTGAATTTCCCCCTGATACCGTCGCCATACTTCTTCATAGGTCTCGAACTCAAAGCCGCCATGAGCTTTGAGGAGCCGAATGAACTCGCGAAAGGAAGCAAAAAATCGTTCCACTTCCTCCCGCGGACGAGGAGGCGAGGGTAACCAATCTCCCCAGGGACGGTTCTCATGAGCCATGTTCACTGTATCCCAGAATTTGGCCAAAACCAGGTTACAAGGATGCGCATAGAAAGTGATTCGCTCCCTTTCTGCCCATTCATCCAACCGTTGTTGGTAGCTTGATAAAGCTCCCCTCTCCCTTAGAGGCTCCACACTCACTGAATAGGAGAGGTTCAGTGCATTGCAAAACCAGAGTCCCCGTCCTTTCCCAAGCTCGAGGAAGCTATCCCCAAAGATAGGACTACCCAAAAGGGTATACCCATAAATCGCCTGAGCCGAAAGGGAATTCCCTGGTTTGACAAAAGCCCACAGACGATCTCGCCCACACACATCCATTATGAGATCACAGGAATACCGCTCCTCGCGCAAAAAGCGCGCCAAAGAGCGATGCCAATCCGGGTCTTCGCTATATTCCACGATGTTCGGATGCCACGAATGGCGCCAGGTATGGCTAGCAATCTCATGTGGGCGTAATGCTTCTAGCACTTGATTGCTCCCTCGACGCCTCCACGTAGCCGCCACCTCTCCGACTACACAAAAGCACCCACGCACGCCCTCGCCTTCCAAAGTGTGAGCAAGACGAAGAACTGCCTCTTCAGCCTGAGGATTAATATAGTCCTCTGTATCAAAACTAAAGATTACCTTGGCCATGCGCTATCTCCTTTGCCTTATCGCTCGAACTACCATATTATAGGCATTGTAAGCTCAGAGGAATACAGCGAGAGGGAAGAACATGTCTTCTTTTGATTCACTTCCTCGCCCCAACATTGTCTTTGTCTTTGCCGACCAAATGCGCGCCCAAGCAACCGGATACGCCGGCAATCCTTGCGTGCAAACCCCCAACCTAGACCGCCTTGCCACCGAAGGAATCACTTTTACCACCGCGGTAGCCTGTTGCCCAGTATGTACCCCTTATCGCGCATCCTTGCTCACCGGGCGCTATCCATTAAGTACGGGGATGATCATCAACGATCTACGCCTCCCTGAAGAAGAGATTACAATCGCCCAGGTGCTCAAAGAAGCCGGCTATGACACGGCCTATATCGGCAAATGGCACCTAGACGGCCCCGAGCGCAGTGGCTTCACACCTCCCGGGCCCAGGCGCCAGGGGTTCGACTTTTGGGCTGTGGGGAACTGCACCCACCAATACTTCCATTCCATCTACTATCGGGATACTCCCGATCCTCTCTACTGGCAAGGGTATGATGCCCATGCACAGACAAGGCTCGCCATTGAGTATATCCGTACCCACGGCCAAGAGCGGCCCTATTGTCTCTTCCTCTCTTGGGGCCCTCCCCACAACCCCTATCGAGAGGTTCCCCAAAAGTATCTTCAGCTCTACGACCCCGAGCAAATATATGTGCGCCCAAATGTGCCCAAAGCAGATCGCGAATCCCTGGCTGGATATTATGCACACATCACTGCCCTAGACGAGGCTCTAGGGTGGCTCCTCTCAGCTCTGGAGGAATCAGGACAAGCTGAACGAACGATCTTCGTCTTCACCTCCGATCATGGCGATATGCTTGGATCCCAAGGTGTATGGCGAAAGCAATGGCCCTGGGATGAATCCATCCTCGTGCCCCTCATCATTCGCTATCCTGCTATCCAAAGAGGAGCGCGAATAGTCTCTACCCCCTTTAATGTGGTAGACCTCATGCCAACCCTCCTTCGCTTAGCCCATGCCCCCATCCCCCCAAGCGTCGAGGGCAACGACCTCTCTCATCTCCTAACAGGCGCTCCAGGGCCACGTCCCAATTCCGCACTGATTGAATCCATCGCTCCCTTTGGAGAATGTCCACACTGTCCGGAGTGGCGTGGCATTCGTACAGAGCGTTTTACTTATGTCAAGACACTACAAGGTCCCTGGCTACTTTATGACAATCTACGTGACCCCTTCCAACTTCACAATCTGGTGAATGACCCAGATTATTCCAAGCTCCAGGACCTCCTTGAACAAGAGCTCCAACAGTGGCTCCAACGCACAAAAGACGAATTCCTCCCCGCCCAGGCCTATCGCGATCGCTGGGGCCTGATCGTCGACGAGACGAACGCTATCCCCTATACCCCTTGAAGAGGAAGAGGCCCCTCCTTTCTCGGCAGGGGCCTCCTTTAACTAACACTCGAATAGCCTAGAGCCTAGGGGTAGAGATCTCCCTTTCCTTCTGGCTCCGAAGCGTCCACATCCAGGCGCAGCTGGCCGAACTGAAGACCCGCCTCCTTGAGCATAAAGCGTGCATCACTGGCCAGCGCAAGGAACTGGAACCCCTGGGCGATGCGTTGGTTAACCTCCTCAGCATCATAGCAATGCTTGCCCACGGCCGTGCCCACCTTCTTGCCAGCTTCCAGCACGCGCATGATAGCCGCTTCGTGCTCAGTCCCCGGGCCTATATCGGTGGCAGGATCAAGCCCCATTGACAAAGCTAGATCCGAAGGCCCTATGAAGCAGCCATCTACCCCGTCGACAGAGAGAATCTCCTCTGCCCGCTCTACAGCCTGGATCGTCTCAATCATCACGATAACCGTGATGTTCTCTTGAGCCCAAAGGCGATAATCCCCATCGATGTAGCGCGCTGCCCGGCTTCCCCCGTAGCTGCGAATCCCCTGAGTAGCATACTTCATATTTGCCACCGCTTTTTGGGCTTCCTCTGCCGAGTTCACCATAGGGACGACGAGCCCAAAAGCCCCGGCATCCAGAGTTCGCTGAATCCACACGGTATCGTTCCAAGGCACCCTTGCCATGGGCACGGCCCCACCCAACTGAATAGCTCGAAAGCTATTCACCATTGTTTCAAACCCCACTGGGCTGTGCTCCGCATCCACTACCAGCCAATCCCATCCCACATGAGCCATCAACTCTGCTGCCACGGGGGAACAAAGGGAAAGCCATGTCCCCACAGCAGGAAGCCCATGGGTAAGCTTGTACTTGACGGGATTTCGAACAATCTTCTGCCTTCCTATCCCTTCCATCTTGACTCCTTCGAAAGAATATCAACTACCAGCGATTGCGATGCACACGAGAAGGATCATACTGAGTCCTGGGCTCCTTGTGCTCTGCCGGATAGCCCACTGCAATGTAAGCGAAAGGAACTACTTCTTCCGGAATACCCAGGACCTCTCGTGTTCCCTTGACTCGCTCGGGAACAGGATACACACCACACCAAACGGCCCCTAAACCAAGCCCCACCGCAGCCAAAAGAATGTTCTCTGTTGCAGCGGAAAGATCCTGAATCCAATAATCATTCATGCCCGGAAAACTAAGCCGTGGTTCCCCACAAGGAACAATGCATACAGGGCTCTGGCGAACCATCTGGGCATGGGGATGGATATCTGCCAATTTGTTGCGCATATCCGGATCCGTAACAACAACAAAATGCCAAGGCTGACGGTTCCCTGCTGAAGGGGCAGCCATCGCCGCTTTAAGAAGCATTTCAATCTGCTCTTCGCTCACTGGCTGAGAAGTAAAGCTGCGAATGCTTCGCCGCGCAAAAAGATTATCGATTTTCAGAACCTCCATCATCTCACCTCCTCGTCATGAAAATGTATCCTATCTCTTTTTTAGCTTATGTGATTCCTTTCACGATTGTCAAGTAACCCTTGACGAGCTCACCTTCCGGGATATACTGCTCAAGAGATCTCGGCCCTTTACACTTTAGCCAATGATGAAAATACTTGAATCACTACTTCTCTCTCTTATCTCTCACTTGGATAGACGTGCTCTCCCTCAAAAAGAGGGACAGCAAAATGTACCCGGCCTCCGAGCCCCAGTAAAGATCGTTCACGATCGCTGGGGCATTCCCCATATCTACGCTCAAAATCAAGAGGACCTCTTCTTTGCTCAAGGGTTTGTACATGCACAGGATCGACTGTGGCAAATGGAGCTTCACCGGCGCATTGCTACAGGCCGGCTGAGCGAATTGCTGGGACCAAGAACTCTTTTAGAGGACCGCATTACCCGCACTCTAGGATTCTACCGCCTGGCCCTCCAAGACTGGGATAAGCTTGACGAGACAATCCATCGCATCCTCCTTGCTTACACTCGAGGAGTAAATTCTTGGCTACAACACAGCTCCAAAAAACCTGCTGAATTCACTCTTTTGCAACATGCTCCCGAACCATGGACTCCCTTGGACAGTCTAGCTTTTGCCAGATTAGTGGTCTGGCAACTTTCGAGTGGGTGGTATCACGAACTCATCCGTCAACAGCTTTACGAGCGAGTAGGAGCTCAGCGAGGAGCAAGCTGGGACATCTTCCCTCCCGAAAAAGTCCCTCCTACTTTACCAAGAGGAATCGAAGTGAACCTACCCCCCAAGCAGCGTTCCTCCCTCATCTGGCAAGGTTTGGGGAGCAATGCCTGGGTCCTTTCCCCTAGCAAAACTCGGCAGGGCCCTTTGCTATGCAACGATACGCATCTCCCCCTCATGGCTCCTTCGCTATGGTATGAGAACCATCTCGTCAGTGAGGATGGCTTCCAAGTGACTGGCGTCTCCCTACCAGGGATTCCTCTGGTCATGGTAGGGCACAATGCCAATATCGCCTGGGGCATTACCCTAGGCTTTGCTGACTGCGAAGACCTTTTCTATGAGAATACTTTCCTTTTCTCTCCTGAGGAGGGCACACTTCTTGAGGAAGCCATCCGCGTCCGTGGGAAAAGAGCTCCTTTCATCGAGCCCGTGTTCCTCGGCCCCCATGGCCCCATCATCTCGAACACTCTGGTAACAGAGCATCCTCCTCTCGCTCTCTGCGCCACCGCGTTAAAAGAACCCATCCCCCTCAAAGGATGGTACCTTCTTAACACGGCAGAAAATTGGCAGGCCTTTTCCACTGCCCTCCAACATATCAAAGCACCTTCCCTCAACATCCTCTATGCTGACAAGGCAGGGAACATCGGTTATAGGCTTGCAGGAGCCGTTCCCTTGCGTACTCATGGAGACGGCTCTCTGCCCGTACCAGGCTGGAAGGGAAAATATCACTGGCAGGGGGAGATTCCCTTTGAAGAGATGCCTCATGCCCTCAACCCTCAGCAGGGATTCATCGTCTCCTGCAATCAGCAGCCCATCTCGAGCGACTATCCCTATTTCTTGGGGAGAACCTGGATGAATGGCTATCGGGCCCTCCGAGCGACACATTGCATTCAAAACAAGGATTCTCTCTCCATTAAAGACTGCGCAAAACTCCAGCTTGATTACCATTGCCTCCCCGGCCCAGAGCTAGCCCGCCACTTTGCTTCCCTTACTGGCCTTACAGCCAGAGAATCTCAAGCCCTCCAACTCCTTCTCAGTTGGAATGGAGACCTGGGCCCGAGAAGCGCTGCAGGAGCGCTCTATGAAGTAGTACGATACACACTTGTCCGCCGTCTACTAGAACCCGTCCTGGGGAAAGAACTTGCCAACCACCTCATGGGAGCTGGGCTCCCCTCTTGGCTCACCCCAGTCAACGAGTTCTATGGACACGATACCCTCGCTCTACTACGCCTGCTCAACAAGGATGACTCGTGGTGGATCCAACAAGCTGGTGGACGAGAAAATCTCCTACGCCAAAGCTTTCAAGAAGCTGTCCGCTGGCTCCAAAAAGCCCAAGGGGCTGATCCCTCCCAATGGCAATGGGGAAAGCTACACCAAGTTACTTTTCACCACGCCCTTGGGGAACTCTGTGAAGGCCTGAACGTGGGCCCCTTCCCTGTGGGAGGAGATACCGATACGTTATGCCAGATGGCCATGCTCCCCACTGCTCCCTATGATGCCAATGCCGTAGGGCCTTCCTTCCGCCAGATCGTCGACTTGGCCGATCTGGACCACTCCCTGGCAATCCATGGACCTGGACAGTCAGGACAGATATCCAGCCCCCACTACAACGACCTGGCTCCCCTCTGGCTCAAAGGAAAATACCACCCCATGCTCTGGTCACGAAAAGCAATAGAGCGTGAGACCGAGTCTATCCTCAATCTCACGCCCCAAACTCGCAGTTAAAGTTCTCAAAAAAGAACCAAGCGCAACGCTTTGAGCACGGAGGGCATCACCTGCAGGAAAAAGCCCACGACGACATGGCAAGCAATGGCCGCCGCAAGACCATAGCGCTCACGCACATAGTTGTAGACAAGCCCAAAAAGCCCCATTCCTACAAGCATAATCAGAGACGCCAAAACGGGAGCATGAGGAAGAAAGTAGAGCAACGCCGTCACCGCGTATAATGCTATACTTATGGATGCTCCCTTGGTCTCTCTGAGGACGCCGCGTAAGAAATACTCTTCCACAGGGGCGGCAACAAAGCAGATCTGATAGAACAGCGCCACGATATCCTGAGTAGCATACAACCGTTCCACAAATGGCTGCAATTGGGTAGAAAGGAAAGCCAGCAAGGGCAAGGAGACCACTCCTCCCAGCAATGCTCCTCGGCCAAGGGCTGAAAGAGAAAAGTCAAGAGACACTTTATACTGCCCTCGGTAAAATACGCTAAGGAGCGCCAAGGTGGTCCAAAGCACGGCCATGCGGACAGGCTGCGGAAGCAACACCGTGCCTAGCCCCACCCCTATGAAAAGGAGAAAGAGCAAATAGGGATCAAGTGCCTCCAAATGGTATCGTTTGCTCATACCAGTTCTTTCATCACACCGCGAATGATCACAAGGGCTCGATCGATGTCCTGACGCGTGATGCCGTAATGCGTCACCGCCCGAAGCCGCCCTGGGCCAATGACGCCCACTTTTACCCCTCTCTCTGCCAGACGAGCGACAACTTCCTGCTCTGCGACTTGAGCCTGCACCCCAAAAATGACAATGTTGGTCTTGACAGACGAGGGGTCGATCTTGAGACCAGGGATCTCTGCCAATCCCTCCGCAAGCAGGTGAGCGTTCTCGTGATCCTCGGCGAGACGATCCACCATCTTTTCCAGAGCGACAATGGCTGCTGCGGCAATAACACCCGCTTGGCGCATCCCGCCCCCAACCACCTTTCTCGTCCTCCTGGCCTCTCTGATAAAATCAGCCGGACCGCAAATAGCAGAACCAATGGGGGCAGAAAGCCCCTTTGAAAAGCAGAGCTGCACCGTATCCGCTTGAGCTGCGATCTCTTTGGCTTCAATCCCCAATGCAACGGCCGCGTTGAAAATGCGAGCCCCATCCAAATGCACAGCCAAGCCATGCCGTTCGGCAATCTCTTTGATAGGAGCCATCTGCTGAGGTGTGAGCGGGACACCTCCGCAGACATTGTGTGTATTTTCTAAGCAGATTACTCGTGTCCTCGGAAAATGAAGATTGTCCGGGCGAATGGCTGCCTCCACATCTTGGGGGTCCAGGGTCCCATCAGGTAAATTAGGTACAGTACGCACGTGAATACCCCCCAAAGCAGAGACCCCTCCTTGCTCGTAAAGGAAGGTGTGCGCTTTATCTCCCATAATGATCTCATCCCCACGGCCGCAATGGGTTAACAGCGAGACCAAGTTCCCCATTGTTCCACTAACGACAAAAAGAGCGGCTTCCTTTCCTAAACGCTCGGCGGCCATTTCCTCTAGGCGGTTCATCGTGGGATCTTCGCCATACACATCATCTCCCACTTCGGCCCGATACATCGCTTCGCGCATCTCGGGCGTTGGTTTGGTTACCGTGTCGCTACGCAAATCGATGAATTCCATCTAAACCTCCTTGTATAGACAAACTTTTCAATACATTCCGACAATAGCTCGATGGTCTCGTGGCTGCCAAGACCGCAGTTCTGCGCTTTTTCTCGACTGCTGGCACACCTTATCCAAATCCATCATCGCTAGGATAACACTAACCTCACCCATCCCAAGGTGATAGGAGCTCGTCTCTCACTGCCCCACACTTCTATCCAAACACTTGACGCTGCTACAGTGCTTCAACTATGATAGAGAAGAGAATTGCTTCTCATCCTCTTTTGCCTTGGAGGTAGCATGTTCAAGCACACAAAACCTCTCGCGGATTTCCTCACCCAACTGCGCGTTCTCTTGGCCGTCTGCATCGCATGGCTGGGAATCTCCAGGGGCAAGGAAGCTTTACCTCAAGTTGTCCTTGCTGTCATCACCTCGTGGGCCACAGACATTCTCGATGGTCCCTTAGCTAGACGAGATCCCCGAGGTAAGCAAACATGGACAGGTCAACACGATGCCGAAGCCGACTTGAGCACCTCTTTGGGACTTTCTCTCTACCTTGTCTTCAGCCATTGTGTGAGTACTTGGATAGGATTAGGCATTCCCCTACTTACACTCAGCCTCTGGTTCTTCCACTCTCCACAACTCTCGTGGCCTTTCTACGCCTCACCCTATGCTATCCTCACAGGCATTGCCTTTCAATTCAACCCCATCTGGGGGTGGGTCATCGTCCTTTACCTGAGTATTACGCTCATCCTACGCTGGCAACGACTCAAAACCAAAGCATTGCCAGAATTTTTTGGTGCAGTGAAAAGCTGGCGCAGCTGGCGTTCTATGCGGTGGCACCGAGATTGATCGCCTCCTCACCGGCGAAGGGCCTTTAAAACCCTGTCAAAATCCTCAGGAAGGGGGGCAGCAAACTCCATCCGTTCCTTTGTGATAGGATGAGAGAAACGCAGACGCCAAGAGTGAAGCATCTGTCGAGGGGCGTCAATCCGCTGATGCCGAGGACCATAAACTCGATCCCCAACAACTGGATGCCCAATCGAAGCAAAATGAACACGCAATTGATGAGTTCGTCCTGTCAATAAAGTAGCCTCTAGAAAAGTACTCTCCGCTAGGTGCTCTCGCACATGATATTCTGTACGGGCATATTTCCCCTCTCGCAGCACCTTCATCTTTTTACGGTCACGGGGATCACGCCCAATGGGGGCTTCTATCGCTGCCCGCAAAGGAAGCAGCCTCCCATACACTAAAGCAAGATAGATCTTTTCCACCTCTCGGGACTTGAACTGCTGTTGAAGCGCCCGTTGCACTTGGGCAGTGGCCGCCACAACCAACACCCCAGAAGTTTCCCGGTCCAGCCGGTGAACAATCCCTGGGCGCTGAGGATCCAGATTTGCCCTTACCAGATCGGGCCGGTGCGCCAATAAAGCATTAACCAGCGTCCCTGCTTCATGCCCTGGACTAGGATGAACAACCAAACCGGCCGGTTTGTTAATGACCAACAAATACTCGTCTTCAAAGAGGATATCTAAGGGGATCTCTTCCGGTACCAGAGTCTCTTCCTGAGGCAAATAAACAGTTATCCAATCCCCAGGGACAGGCCCATAACTCGCCTTTGCTGGGGCCTCGTTCACCAACACAAGCCCTTCTTTGATGAGCCGCTGAACTTCCGAGCGAGAAAGCTCAGGACATCGATCCGCAATATAGCGATCAAGCCGTCTGGCCGCCTCCTCTACCCGAAACTCAAGTTTGTTCATCCCGCCACATCACTCATACGAACCAGGAGGCTCCTCCGCCTCAACGGGAGCTTGGTGCTCTCCCTCATCTTCTCTATCTAGGAAAAGGGAATAATAAGCTAGTAAAGCCGTCCCTACTACTATAGAACTATCGGCAACATTGAATACTGGCCAAACATGAAAATCAATGAAATCCGTCACATAGCCACGTACGAGACGATCGATTAGATTCCCTGTAGCCCCACCCAGCTGAAGCCCCAAAGCCAGGTGCAAAACCCAGGACCCTCTAGCCAATTGCCGATAGAAAACAAAGATAAGAAGAACAACCATCAAAGCGATGATGATAAAGACCGAACCAAATTGAGGAAGGAACCCAAAAGCGGCTCCTGTGTTACGCACATGGGTCAAGGTTACAATGGGGCGTAACCAAGGAAGGGGATTCCAGGAGGCATAAAGGGGAATATGTTGGCGCACCCAAGACTTGGTGAACTGGTCCACCGCGATAACGATAGCCCCGATGACTAACAAGGAGAGACGACGGTACTTTGTCAGCATCTATTTTGCACCCTCCAGCTATACGGCGCGGCGCTGCTCCAGAAGCTCTTGACAGGCAAGACAAAGAGCCGCTGTAGGCATCGCTTTCAAACGAGCAAGATCGATCATCCTACCACAGCGTTGGCAAATCCCATAAGTGCCGTTTTCCATGCGCTTGAGCGCATCTTCTACTTCGGCTAGCAGCGCCTCCTGCGACCTCCGCAAGCTCACATTCTTGGCCTGCTCGAAGGCAATGGTCGCATCATCTGCCATATGGGTGCTATAGCCAGTACGTTTCTCCCCGGTGCTCAAATCGCTCCGGGCAATCTCGGCACGCAGCCGTTCTCGCTCGGCCTCCAAGTAGGCCTTCAGGTCTTCCATCCTCTTTGATTTGGCCTTGATCTCCATCGACCGACTCTCCTCATCCTACTTGGCCGCAGGGACCAACGAATCCATTTTATCCTATCTTGCTAAAAAAGCAAAGCGCCCTCTGGGGCTTTAGCCTGTCAAAGGTACCACTTTGCTAGAATCTTCTCCTCTTGGCGCAACTTGGCGATGTTCCGCCACCACTGCTTCATTCAAACGATGCCCCAGCCCTGGTCCCTCTGGAAGCAAAAGATAACCATCCTCGATTCGCTCTGGAGGGTCCAAAAGAGACGCCCGCCAATCGGCCTCCCCCCAAGCGTATTCCAGAATAACAAAATTCGAAAGTGTACTGACCACCTGGCCAGTTGCTGCCGTCGAAACAGGCCCTGCCGGATTGTGCGGAGCTATTAGGAGTCCTTGCATCCGTGCTGCCCCAGCAATCCTCTTGGTCTCCAAGAGACCGCCATCGTGCTTGACATCAGGCATCAAAATATCCACTACCCGCTTGTTCAAGAATGGGGCAAACCCCTCCATGGCAAAAACACTCTCTGCCGAGGCTGTAGGGATCGATATCGTCTGAGTAATGCGTGCCAAGCCTTCCGTGTACGTATGGGGCACAGGCTCCTCATACCAATAAAGATTATAAGGCTCGAGTTCTTTGGCCACGAGAATCGCCTCAGAGACGTCCATCCTTCCATGACAATCCACCAGCAGTTCCACGTCTTCCCCTATAGCCTCACGCACAGCCCGCACGCGTTCCAGCCCACGGCGCCAAGCAGCCAGTGGCCCCGAGCGCACATGAGCAGGACCAACCAGTTCATCAAAGGGTGCCAGTTTGATCGCTCGGAACCCCTCTGCAACCGCACGGCGAGCCGCCTCGGCAAATCCCTCGGGGCTCCGATCAACCACGTGTCGGTTGATATTGGCATAGAGACGAACTCGCTCTCGCAAAGCCCCACCAAACAGCGTGCGAATAGGCACCCCCAGATATTGCCCCATGATGTCCCAAAGAGCCTGCTCCACCGCGCTAAGAGCTGTGTTCCAGATGCGCCCCCCATTCCTACTGTATAACTGCCACCAAAGGGCCTCAATACGCAGGGGGTCTTGGCCTCTAAGCCTCTCTGCAAAAATTCCCAAAGTCTTTACGAGGAGAGCATCATTGGAACTGTGGCTAGCCTCCCCCAGGCCCACAAGGCCCTCATCCGTGTGCACTTGGACAAAAACCCAATCCCCGCGATGGTTCACATGAACGATGACCGGCTCAATCTCTGTAATTCTCATTGTCACCACCTCTTTGACTTTGGGGAAACCTCTCCCTAGTATATACTTTGACAAGTGATGATTACACAAGGAGGGCTCCCGTGGCTGAGTTCACTTATTCTACCACCCAAGATCCTCACACTGGCAGTGAAATAATCCGCTTAAACCACCAAAGCCTGGAGGGACAGACCTCTCTCTCATTTTTACCTGAAGTAGGATGCAACCTCATCAGCTTCCAGGTAGACGGCCAAGAATATCTTTGTGGCTTTTCCCCCCAAGGCCGCCTTTTGGGTACCCCTATTCTTTACCCCACACCTAACAGGGTCAAAAATGCTCGTTTCGTTTTCCAGGGGAAAACGTATCACTTTCCGGCAAACGACGGCCCTCATTTCATCCACGGCCTTGTGCGCAATATCCCTTGGGAATGGGATACTCCTTCACTCTCCGAGGAGCAAGCTTCCATTACCTGCCACATTGCCTTTACTCCTGGGACAGAGCTTTTCCACCTCTTTCCCTTTCACAACGTTCTGGAGCTCACTTACACGTTGCGCCCACGAGCGATTCGCTTAGAGTTCACCATCCACAATACAGATACCTGGCAACCCCTACCTTTTGGGTTAGCCATCCATCCGTACTTTAATATCATCGGATCGCGTGCAGACGTACGTATCCAAGTGCCCGCAAAAAAATGGATGGAGGCCATCAAGCTCATCCCTACAGGGCGCCTTGTAGACCTCACGGATGCCCCCGCAGATCTTCGCAAGCCCACTTCCTTGGACGGACTCGATGTGGACGATGTCTTTTGGGGAATGACTCCTGAACATCCTCAGGTGATCTTTTACGACGCCATAGGCAAAAAGCTCTCCCTGCGGGCTTCCGAGATCTTTACTCACAGCGTCGTCTACACCCCCCAGGGAAAGCCTTTCTTTTGCTTGGAAAATCAATCATGCTCCACTGATGCCCACAACCTTTACGCCAGAGGGCTGGGACGAGAATCTCACCTCATTATCCTTGAACCGGGTGCAAAGCTCTCCGCCTGGGTCGAATTCCTCGTTCAAGATCTCTAAAAGCAGACCTCTCCAGGGAGCGAAAATCTGCTCCCTGGAGCGTTCACCATTTGACCTCCTCGAACTCTCCCTTCATCTCACCTGAAGCAAGCATCGAGAGAAAAGGCGAGTCCTCGATCTGCAAAGGCAGGTCCACCCGTCCTCTTCGGCGGCTTGATTCATATGTCGCAAAAATGAGCTCGGTAGCCTGCAGCGCTTTGCGCGCAGAGAGCTCTGGCTCCCGACCCGTTTTGAGGGCATCGATGACATCCAGAACAGCGAGCTTGACATACTCGTTCCCATGCAAGCCCGATTCAAGCGGCACTGCCTGCCAGCCGTTCTGCCCCTTGCCCCAAATGCGCAGAGGGACCTCTTGGCTATGCCCTACCTCGATAACTCCTTCCGTCCCTATAAGGCGATTCGCCGCTCCTATCTCTACTCCTGCTCCTGTGATGAGCAACCCATATACTCCGTTCCGATACTTGAAGTAGCTGATTCCCTGTCCTTCCACTGGGACGCCAAAAAATTTGCGCCCACCTCGAGGTTCGATCTGTCCCATCACCCAATCCACCGGTGTTTCATCGTTATAGAAAAACATCATGTCAAACCAGTGAGTTCCCCAATCAAACATATTGGAGCAAGCCGCCTCCAAACGAACCAGGTCTCCTATCGCCCCTGCTTTGAGCAGCTCCTTGGCTTTGCGAAAGGGAAGGCCAAAGCGGCGCTGGTGATTAAAGGTCAACTGCACTCCCCGCTCTTCACAGACCTTTGCCATGCGCACGGCCTCACCAAATGTCGGGGCCATAGGCTTTTCGCAATGGATCGCCCTAACCCCGGCCTCCGCCGCTGCGATAACCATCTCAGCATGTAGATGGGGCCAGGTGCAAATGCTCACTATGTCGAGCTGCTCTTTGGCTAGCATCTCATGGTAATCCTGATAGATACGCTCCCCTCCATGCTCCCGCTGAAAGACTCTGGCGTTCTCCAGGTTAATATCCGCCAAAGCGACGATCTTGGCGTCCGGAGAAGCCTCATACCCGAGAGCGTGCGCATGGGCCATACCAAAGCCCGTTGCCCCCTCCGTTCGAATAGGCCGGCCACAGCCAATGATACCAACACGAAATTCAGGCATGGGTACCCTCCTTATGTAGTTCCAACAATCGGGCAAATTCTAGGGCACCTACTTCCCCTGTCAAGGAAAAATGATTGACAAGCCTTCCCAATCGAGATAGCCTAGTTTTGAACTAGCCAAAGGAGAGAACTATGGCAGAAATGACCCCTCGAGAGCGCTTTATCGCTGCCTTGGAACACCGTCCCATCCCTGGGCGTGTGCCCCACTTTGAGCTGGTCTTTTTTCTCACCATGGAAGCTTTTGGCAAGGTACATCCCCTCCATCGGAGTTACCACCAGTGGGACCAGATGTCCGAATCGGAACGGCGGCTCCACCGCTCCGAAATGGCCGATATTTACATCATGACGGCCGAACGCTACGAACACGATGCAATCTTTATCCACCCGAACCCCAACACCCTAGAGGAAACCTTCCGCTTGATCGACCTCATCCGCGCGCGTACAGGTGACCGGTACTTTATTATGATGCACGGAGACGCCACCTACTCCATTCCCAGTGGTGAGCAAATGGAGGAGTGGTGTGCCTGGCTCTATGAAAACCTAGATGAAGCCAAGGCAGAGGCTGATCGCCGAGTGGACGAAATGCTCGAAAAAGCCGAACGACTCCGCCGACATGGGGGGTTGGACGGATTCGCCCTCTGTGCTGACTATTGCTTTAATACCGGCCCCTTTCTGAGCCCTCGAATGTTCAAGCAGGTCGTCGCTCCCTATCTAAAGCGGCTCATCGCCGGGCAGCGAGAGCTGGGATTTTATGTCATCAAACATACTGATGGCAATATCATGCCCATTCTCGATGACCTGGTTGAAGCCAATCCCCACGCGCTGCATTCTCTAGACCCTCAGGCCGGCGTGGATATCGCTGAGGTAAAGCGTCTAGTGGGAGATCGCGTCACTCTCATTGGCAACGTAAATTGTGGCCTCTTGAACTCAGGAACAGACGAGGAGGTTATTGCTTCCGTCCACTATGCCCTACAACACGGCATGCCCGGGGGCGGCTACATCTTTTCTACAAGCAACTGTATCTACACAGGCATGCCCCTGGAACGCTACGAACTTATGCTCGAAATCTGGCGCCAGGAAGGAAATTACCCCGAATAAACCCCACCCAATAGAAAAAAGGGAGCCCACCCTTGTGGGCCCCCTTTTTTATCGCCTCCAGCTCACTCAGGGAGCAAACTGGTAGGTCACCAGCAACCGCGGGCGCCAAGCAGAATTCTTGTGCTCCGAGGAAGCAAAGCTGTATTCCACCGCCGGCCCACCCTTGGCCCCAACGAGGAGGCCATAGTTTCCATCGGGGTCAGCATACCACGCTTTGACCAGATCGGTCACATCCCAGACGAATGCTTTATCCGTCGCGTCCACCCGGACTGTTGCCACCGGATCAGCCGCGGCATCCGCCCAGGCCCCAGGTTCTGTCCAGGGGTTCCCCGTATTAGAGGCGGTATAGTTCGCTTCATCCTCAGCCCAACCACGGTTCAGGGCATACACTCCAACCTCAACAGGGTTCTCATTCGTCCGCTCCATGCTATAGAGGACGAGTTGAGCCTGCTGGATGGTCACCCCCTCAGGGAGTGCACTGAGGTCGAAGCGGATCAGCACATCCTTGACCCCTGGGCGAACCCGCAGGGTATGCTCTGCACCCAGCACCTCCTCCGGAGCCCAGGCATTGAGGGAGGTATCAGTGCAACCAGCATAGCCATCCACTCCCTCAATCAAGGCCTGGCGGCTCACCGCCGGAGCAATCAGCCCCTGCGGCACATAGTCAACAACGTCGAACCAATCGATCTCCCGCGAGAGATCCGTCTGCCCAGAGCCATCATACTCCATACGGAAGACCTCAGCGTTCTGGGTACGATCGCTCTGGAAGATGATGTACTGGCAATATGGCGTCCACGCCGGATCTGTATCTCGGCCAGGATCATCTGTCAGCCGAATCAGTTCGCCAGTCTCCACATTGATCTTGTAGATATCGAACTGGCCATCGCGATCCGACTCAAAGGCGATCCACTTGCCATCGATCGACCAGGCAGGATTGCGATCTGTCGCCGGGTTGTTCGTCAGACGGCGCAAGTTCTCGCCATTGCCATCCATGATATAGAGTTCCCAGTTGCCATCGCGGTTCGACTGGAAGACGATCCACTTGCCATCAGGAGACCAGCTCGGCGCCTCATCGGCGGCAGGGTTATCCGTCAGGCGGATCTGCTCCAAGCCGTTCGGATCGGTCTTGTAGATCTCCCAGTTGCCATCACGGTTCGACTGGAAGGCAATCCAGAAGCAGTTCCAGCTCGGAGCAAGATCAGCCGCATCCGGATACTTGGTGACGTTCGTCTGCCCGCCACCCCAAGCATCCATGCGATAGATCTCCCAATCGCCATCGCGCTTGGAGGCGAAGGCTATCTCCTTGCCATCGAACCGCCACGTGGGCGAGACATCGTCCTCTGGCGCATGGGTCAGCTGGCGCACATCCGTGCCGTCAAAGTTCATCCGGAAGATGTTAAAGTTATCACCCTCACGGTCGGACTGGAAGACGACCCAATCCGGGCAGAGCGGGCACGGAGGCGGTCCGCCAAGCTGGAAGTTGCCAAAGTTCAGACCCTCGAACCAAGTCGGCCGTTGGCTGAGCAGCTTGTACGAGCCATCCGCATAGAGGTGGATGAGGTAAGCGCTGTTATTTGTCTGCGGATAGGTCTGCTCCCAACCATCCTGCTGCTCCTCGATAACATAGTAGTCACCCTCGGGTAACTCCTTGGTGAGGAACCACTGACCATGGCGCCAATCAGAGGCACCTGCTACCGTCCGTGTCTCAAAGACGATGTTAAAGTTCATATCCTTGAGGAGGATGCGCCAGTTGCCCAGCAACTCCTCATCAGCGTCTTTCACACCACTGCGGTTCCGGTCAAAGAACTTGTATCCCATCCACCGGGCATTGCCAAAGTTCAGACCAGTGAACCAACTCGGCCGTGGGCTGAGCAACTCATATGAACCATCATCCTTGAGTAGGATACGGTAGACCCCATTGTTGGTCTCGGGATAGGTGCGCACCCAGCCCTCAGGTACGACTTCTTCCACGGTGTATTCGCCAGGGGTCAACCCCTGCGAGACCGACCAACTTCCATGGAGAGGCGTACCCGGAGCATCTACCGTCAGCGTTTCGTAGACGACCTTCCCAGAGGCATCACGGATAATGATCCGCACTCCTCCTTTACCGGGTTCATCCTTATCCCAATGGCCATCAGCGTTCAGATCCCAGAACTTGGCTCCCATCACTCCACCAAAGGATGGAAGTGTACGGTTACCAAAGTTCAGCGGACCGATCGACTGGCCACTCTTGGCAACGAAGGTGTGCTCTGTAGCTGTAGTCGCTTCCCAACCCTCACGTTGCTCTTCGCTCACGGTATACTCGCCAGGCTGGCAGATGGTAAAGTGATAGAAACCACTTTCATTCGTCTTGGTCTCACGGCCGTCACTCAGGTAGATCGTCCACCCTTCAATGGGCTTCTCATCCTGATCCATCACACCATCGCCATCGGCATCTAGCCACTTGTAGCCATAGACCTCCAAGCAACGGAAGTTGCCGAACCACACCTCCTTTGTCTCATTTTCGCCTACAGAGATTTCATAGGAGATGGGGGTCATGGCCGTCCAGCCCTCTTTGACCTCTTCAGAGACAAGGTAAGTGCCGCAATCAAGCTCGTCGAAGACAGCCTTACCACCCTCGTCCGTCTCTTTAGAGGTAGATGATGGTGCTCCTCCACTCGGTAGAGCTCGGGCCTCTTGAACCGGGACTCCAGCACTCAGAGTGATGGTCCAGTCACTGAGCATGGGCTCACCATTATCATACTGGCCATTGCCATTCACATCCTCAAACTTGTAGGCAATGATCGTGCCGTAAGCTACATCTACGCTCACTCCACACTCTACTGAACCACACTCGTTGGTCGCTTTCACTGAGATGTTGTGAGTGCCTGGCACTGCTACCCAGCTGAAGCTCTTCCCTGTCGCACCGGAAACCGCTGTGCCATCTACGTACCACTGCAGGCTTGTCTCGTTCGAGCCAGTGTAGGTATAAGTCAGCGTCTCCCCGGCGCAACCACTATCGGGGCCTTCAACTCCACACGTCGGCTTGTCTCCTACGTCCACATCCAGCGAGCACTCTACATCCCCACACTCGTTGCTCGCCACTACCTTGATCGTGTGCTTCCCGGCTACCGCCGTCCAATCGAACGTCGACTCCGTCGCGCCAGAGACCGCCGTCCCATCTACATACCACTGGTAGCTCTCCGCTCCGCTCCCAGTGTACTCGTAGCTCAGCGTCTCCCCAGCACAGCCGCTCACGTCACCTTCAATCCCACACTCCGGCTTCTCTCCTACGTCCACATCCAGCGAGCACTCTACATCCCCACACTCGTTGCTCGCCACGACCTTGATCGTGTGCGACCCAGCCTCCGCCGTCCAGTCGAACGCCGACCCCGTCGCGCCAGAGACCGCCTCGCCATCTACGTACCACTGGTAGCTCTCCGCTCCACTCCCAGTGTACTCGTAGCTCAGCGTCTCCCCAGCACAGCCGCTCACGTCACCTTCAATCCCACACGTCGGCTTGTCTCCTACGTCCACATCCAGCGAGCACTCCACATCCCCACACTCGTTGCTCGCCACTACCTTGATCGTGTGCTTCCCGGCTACCGCCGTCCAATCGAACGTCGACTCCGTCGCGCCAGAGACCGCCGTCCCATCTA
>JAGGYI010000124.1 GCA_021162655.1 Anaerolineae bacterium | reverse complement strand
ATTCCCCACTTCGGGGCAGGTCACCCACGTGTTACTCACCCGTTCGCCACTGACCGGTAACCCGAAACGTCCACCCCTTCGGAGGCTTCCCACGATTTCTCATGTTCCACCCCCTCTAGGGCTTCCGCCCCGGACCGATCCGTTCGACTTGCATGTATCAGGCACGCCGCCAGCGTTCATCCTGAGCCAGGATCAAACCCTCCGTAAAAAATATCCCTACTACAGGGACTCTTCCTTACCTTTTTGAACGCCCCGTCGCGTTTCTGCCACTCTTCAGTTGTTAAGGTGCCCGTTCCACATCCGGAACTCGGATTATAGACAAGCTCAAAGTTTTGTCAAATCCTTGGGAAAAGAAACCGACGGCTTGCGTCGGTTCGAGTTCACCGCTCTCGACGTCCTCATCGAGGCTAGATTGTTCTCCCCCAAGGCACTCCTCATTATACCATGCCTTATGAGCAGTGTCAAGATAATTTCCCCAAAGCTTTTTCCCACCATAGCCAGAAAATACCGGCCCAGAGGAGAACCTTTTGGGATATCCCTTGGGATATTTGGGATATTTTGGCATTCTCCCTGGCAACAACCCAAAGAGGCCATCCCATCCACACCAGCAGCGACTCGGCTTTTAAATCAGCAACATTTCAAGAAGCGTTTGAGCCAGTGATAAAGGCATTTGAGAGCCCTGCCTCTTTGTGGTAAAATGTGAATGTCAGGGGAAAAAAGAGATATAGGTATCTTTGAACAAGCGAGACGATGGACAGAGACGTCTCCTCTGAGAGGCTTGATTGCTGAGAGGAGGCGCCTTATATTTTGAGAGCCAGGTAGGGAAAGTGCTTGTGGAATGGCTTCCCGCCTGGCCAGTGGAAGGGAGAGCTATGCCTGCAGTAGTGGTCATTGGGGCCCAATGGGGTGATGAAGGAAAGGGCAAAATTGTCGACCACCTGGCGGAGCGGGCCACAATGGTGGTTCGTTATCAGGGGGGGAATAACGCCGGCCATACGGTGATGATCGGCGATACGGTGCTCAAGTTGCACCAAGTTCCTGCTGGTATCACGCGCCCCCAAGTGGCCGCCGTTCTTGGCCATGGGATGGTCATCAATCCTCCAGCTTTGGTAGAGGAGCTGGACATGCTGGAGGAGAAGGGCATCTCTACCCAGAACCTTCATATTAGTGCCAATGCGCATGTGGTGATGCCCTATCATATTCGTCTGGATGAGCTGGAAGAGTCTTTGCGGGGCGATCATGCCATTGGGACGACAAAAAGAGGCATAGGTCCAGCGTATACGTTCAAAGTGGCCCGGCGTGGTCTGCGTATGCAGGACCTTGTCGACCGTGATCGCTTTGCTCGTCAGGTGGCTCTCGTCCTCGAGCGAGTGAACTTGGAGCTCTCTCGCATCTTTGGCGATCGTGGTTTTACCGTCGAGGAGATCGTCGAGCAATACGCCCCAGCCATTGAGCGGCTTGCCCCCTTTGTTACTGACACAAGCCTTTTTATTCATCAGGCTTTGCAAGAGGGCGCCAATGTGCTGATGGAGGGCGCTCAGGCAACGATGCTTGATATCGACTTTGGAACCTATCCTTATGTGACTTCTTCCTCTCCCACTGCTGGTGGAGCTTGTCAGGGGTCGGGTGTGAGCCCGCGAGAGATCAAGGAGATCATCGGGGTTGTCAAAGCCTATACTTCGCGGGTGGGGAGTGGCCCCTTCCCCACAGAGCTTCGCGATGAAGTGGGGGATTGGATCGTTGAGCGCGGCCATGAGTATGGCACCACCACGGGCCGGCGGCGGCGTTGTGGCTGGATCGACCTTGTTGCCCTGCGTTATGCGGCAAGGGTGAATGGTTTCACCGGCCTTGCCCTGACTCGGGTTGACGTGCTCAGTGGCCTTCCGGAGGTCAAGCTCTGCGTGGCTTATCGTTTACCCGATGGTACAGTGATAAAAGAGTACCCCATCGATACCCAGCTCCTTGCTTTGGCCGAGCCAGTTTATGAGACGATGCCTGGCTGGGAGGGAGATATTACTTCGGTGCGAGAGTGGGGGGGGCTGCCTAAGAATGCCCGTGCCTATTGCCAGCGGGTAGCTGAATTAGTGGGGGTTCCTGTGGATTTGATCTCTGTGGGGGCGGAGCGCAATGATCTCATTGCCCTCCGCTGGCCTATGTGATAGAGCCGCGTTTCGCCTGCCCTGAGGAGCAGGCGAAACTGTTTGGGAAGAAGAGGAGGAAACATGGAATTGCCCCAATCCAAGTGGTTTGAAGGGTTGACGTTCGATGATGTATTGCTTGTTCCGGCTAGATCGGCAGTGTTGCCCAGCGAGGTCGACCTTTCTACCCAGTTGGGCCCGCGCGTGCACTTGAATATCCCTGTGCTCTCGGCCGCTATGGATACGGTTACCGAGGCAAGGCTAGCTATTGCTTTGGCGCGCGAGGGGGGAATGGGCATCATTCATCGGAATTGCTCTATTGAGGATCAAGCGCTCGAGGTTGATAAGGTCAAACGCTCTGAATCGGGGATGATTGTGGATCCCATCACCCTCCCTCCGACCGCAACCCTCGCCCAAGCCAAGGAGATCATGGCAAATTACCATATCTCTGGGGTACCCATCACCGAGGGGCCCAAGCTCATTGGCATCCTGACGAACCGTGACATCCGCTTTGCCGATGAGGATGACAAGCCTGTGAGCGAGTACATGACCTCGGAGAACTTGATCGTGGCCCCACTGGGTACCACGTTAGAGGAGGCCCAAGAGATCCTCCAAGAGCATCGGATTGAGAAACTCCCTTTGGTGGATGAAAACTATCACCTCAAGGGGTTAATCACTGTCAAAGATATTCAAAAGAAGCGCGATTATCCCTTTGCTGCCAAGGATTGCAAAGGGCGCTTGCTTGTTGGAGCGGCGGTGGGCGTAGGTGATGATATGCTCGACCGTGCTGCCGCTTTGGTGGAAGCCGGCGTCGATGTGCTCTCTATCGATACCGCCCACGGTCATTCCGAGATGGTTTTGCGTGCTACAGAGAAGCTCAAGTCTCTCTATCCTGAGGTGACGATCATCGCCGGGAATGTGGTGACGGCAGAGGGCACTCGCGATTTGATTTCGGCGGGTGCTGATGCCATCAAGGTGGGCGTGGGAGCAGGATCTATTTGCACAACCCGCATTGTGGCTGGCGTTGGAATGCCCCAGTTGACGGCGATCATGGTCTGCGCCCAGGCGGCGGCCGAGTTTGGCATTCCTATCATTGCCGATGGGGGCATTCGCTATTCGGGCGATATCGTCAAGGCGCTGGCGGCTGGGGCGAGCTGCGTGATGTTGGGCAACCTTCTCGCTGGTGTGGATGAAAGCCCGGGCGAGGTAGTCATCTACGAGGGGCGTCGGTTCAAAGAGTACCGAGGGATGGGGTCCTTGGGGGCAATGCGTGCCGGCTATGGGCGCGACCGCTATGGTATGGGGCAGGCGCGTTCAGCAGAACAGGCACAACGGGCCAGCGGCAAGCTCGTCCCCGAGGGCATCGAGGGGCGGGTGGCCTATCGTGGGCGCCTGGCCGACAATATCTTCCAGTTGATGGGTGGAGTGCGCTCGGGGATGGGATATGTTGGTGCGGCCAACCTCCAGGAGCTGCGCGAGAAGGCGCGTTTTGTCCGCATCACCAGCGCAGGCTATGTCGAAAGCCATCCCCACAGTGTCATCATCACCAAAGAGGCCCCCAACTATCAATTTCAGCCCTAGGTCTTTGGGGCTGGTTTGAGGTGGAATCGGTGGAACAGGTCTATCGTGTCGAAGTTTTCTCCCTTCCTGGAGAGCTACCAGAGGATTATCTGCTGAGCGACATTGCGGCGCTGGGCATCGAAGGGGTGCAGCGGGTGGAGCGTACGGAGCTCTATTTTCTCCGCGGGGAGCTAGCTGCACCTGAACTAGAGCAGCTTTGCCAGGAGTTGTTGGTTGATCCCATCGTTCAGCGGGTGCATTGGGGTTTGGCCACGGCGCCTGTCTCCACTCCAGCGGGGGCTGTGCGGATAGAGGTAGGTCTCCTTCCCGGAGTGACCGACAGCGTTGCAGAGAACTTGTTAGCCCGCGCAGAGATATTGGGGATCAAGGGGCTGCACGCGGCCGCTTCAGGGCAGGGGTATCTCATCTATGGGGATCTGGATGAGCGCGCTCTACACGTTATTGCTCGGCGGCTGCTTTATAACGAAGTCATCCAGTATTATCAGATCGGCCAGCTTACCCCCCATGTGGGGGTGGAGGCCCCGAGTGTAGAGATTCGTGCTGAGGAGATCCCCCTCACCCAGATGGGGGATGAGGAGTTGCTCAAGCTCTCCCAGGAGCGTCTCCTTTCTCTGGATTTGGCCGAGATGCGGGCGATCCAGCAGTACTTTCGCCAAGAGGGGCGTGAGCCCACCGATGTGGAGCTGGAGAGCCTTGCTCAGACGTGGTCTGAGCATTGTGTGCACAAAACATTCAAAGGGGTGATCGACTATCAAGAGAGGGCCGAGGATGGTTCCATCCTCCGAGAGGAGCGCATCGATAGCCTCATTAGGACCTATTTGCAGGCGGCCACCGAACGCATCGCGGCGCCCTGGGTGCGCTCTGCTTTTGTGGATAATGCCGGCATCATCGATTTTGATGCCGACTATGAAGTTTCCTTCAAGGTAGAGACGCACAACCACCCCTCAGCGTTAGAGCCCTTTGGTGGAGCAAATACTGGAGTAGGGGGCGTCATCCGCGACATCATGGGGGTTTCGGCTCGGCCCATTGCCAATACCGATGTGCTCTGTTTCGGCCCTTTGGAGACGGAGCTCTCTTCCTTGCCGGCGGGGGTTCTCCATCCTCGGCGTATCTACAATGGAGTGGTGGCTGGCATCGAGGACTATGGCAACAAGATGGGTATCCCCACGGTGAATGGGGCCATCTTTTTCGATCCTGGGTATGTGGCCAATCCCCTCGTGTACTGTGGTTGTGTAGGTGTTGCCCCCAAGGGGGCTCATCCTCGGCAGGTGCGCCCAGGAGATTTGGTGGTGGTGCTGGGAGGGCGCACAGGCAGGGATGGCCTTCATGGGGCCACGTTTTCTTCGGCGGAGCTGACTGATGAGACGGGCGAGCTCTCTGGGGGGGCGGTGCAGATCGGCAATCCTATCACAGAGAAAAAAGTCCTCGATGCTATCCTTGTTGCCCGCGATGAGCGCCTTTATCATGCGATTACGGATTGTGGAGCGGGAGGGCTCTCTTCAGCAGTGAGTGAGATGGGCGAGGAGACGGGCGCGGAGGTGCATCTGGAGAGAGTGCCTCTCAAGTATCAGGGGCTGCAACCCTGGGAGATCTGGCTTTCAGAAGCCCAAGAGCGTATGGTCCTGGCCGTCCCTCCGGAAAACGAGGAGCGCCTGCGGCGCATTTGCGAGAGATACTCTGTAGAGATGACGGTCATCGGGCGCTTTACTGGCGATGCTCGCTTGCGCCTCTATTATAAAGGGCAGCCCGTCGCCGATATGTCGATGGAGTTTCTCCATCATGGTCTTCCCCGTCGGCACTTGAAGGCAGTGTGGGTCTCCAGAGAGCGCAACGAGCCCCCTCGGGAAGAGCCCTCAGGGGAGGATTTGGCGCAGAGCCTTTTGCGCATTTTGGCCCATCCCAATGTGCGCAGCAAGGAGGATGTTGTTCGGCGCTACGATCATGAGGTGCAAGGGGGAACCCTCGTCAAGCCCTTCGTCGGGCTTTGGGATGATGGGCCTTCCGATGCAGTTGTGTTGCGCCCTTTGGAGACGGTGCATGCCTGGCGGGGAATTGCCCTTGGGTGTGGCTTTAATCCCCTCTATGGGGAAATAGATCCCTATGCTATGGCCCTCTGCGTGATCGATGAGGCGGTACGCAACGTTGTGGCCGTGGGGGCCGATCCGGAGCGTATCGCTATCTTGGATAACTTTTGCTGGGGCAATCCTCGTATCGAGGATCGTCTGGGGGGATTGGTGCGTGCTTGCAAGGGATGTTATGATGGTGCGCTGCACTACCACGTCCCCTTTATCTCGGGGAAGGATAGCCTAAACAACGAATACACTGATCGCCTTACTGGCAAGCAGGTAGCTATCCCTCCCTCGCTTTTGATCTCTGCTTTGGGTATCGTCCCCGATGTGCGGCGTACCTGCACGATGGATCTCAAAAGGGTGGGTGATCCCCTCTTTATTCTGGGGGAGACCCGTCGAGAGTTGGGGGGATCCCACTATTATAAAGTGCGCAACCTGGAGGGCGGAAAGGTGCCGGGGGTAGCTGCAGCTGGGCCAGCGACAGCCAAGGCTCTCCATCGAGCGATTCAGCAGGGGATGGTTCGTGCTTGTCATGACTGTTCGGAAGGGGGTCTGGCCGTGGCTGCAGCCGAGATGGCCTTGGCTGGTAATTTAGGGTTGGAGATCGCCCTTGCCCAGGTGCCGGTGGCAGGGGATGAAAAGCCAGATGATGAGTGGTTGCTTTTTGCTGAGTCGAACGGTCGCTACTTGGTGGAGGTAGAGGCAGCAAGAGTGTCTGAATTTGAGGCATTGATGACCGATATCCCCCATGCGCAGATTGGCTTGGTGCAGCAGGGACCCTGGCTTGTCATCCAAAGCTGCCGACGAGGGGAGGAGCTTTTCCGCCTGTCCATCGAGGCTTTGCGCCAGGCTTGGCGAGGACATCTCACTGCAGCGGGAGGGCGAGCGTGAACGGGCGACCGCGTGTGTTGATTATGCATGCCCCGGGCACCAATCGCGATCGCGAGGCGGCTTTGGCTTGCGAGCTGGCCGGCGGTACTCCAGAGATCGCCCATATCAATCAGCTCATTGCTGGGGAGCGCCGGCTGGAGGATTATCAGATGTTGGTCCTGCCGGGTGGGTTCTCTTACGGCGATGACTTGGGAGCTGGCCGGCTTTGGGCGAACGATCTTTATCATCGCTTCCGTGAGGCGTTGGATCGCTTTGTGGCTGAGGGAAAGCCTGTGCTAGGTATCTGCAATGGCTTCCAGGCGCTGGTCAAGGCCGGCTACTTGCCAGGGCCTGCTCCTAAGCAACGGGTGACTTTGACTTTTAACCGGAGTGGGCATTTCGAATGCCGTTGGGTGCGCCTGCGGGCTATCTCGGAGAGTCGTTGCCTTTTTACCCAGGGACTGGAGGAAGATATCCTCTGCCCTGTAGCCCATGGTGAAGGGCGTTTGGCTGTGCCTGATGAGGAGACGCGGCAGGCCCTTTGGGATGGTGGCTTGGTGGCTATCCGCTATGTGGCCCCTTTGGAGCCGAGGGATGCGGCGGATCCTTCGGCAAAGGTGCCCGTTCGTGGGCATGCTGGCTATCCTTACAATCCCAATGGCTCAGTGGATGATATCGCGGGCATCTGCAACGCTCAGGGCAATGTCTTTGGGTTGATGCCTCATCCCGAAGATCATGTCTTCCCTCAGCAGCAT
>JAGGYI010000218.1 GCA_021162655.1 Anaerolineae bacterium | reverse complement strand
TAGTTGCTCCAGCTCTAGGGAGGGAGTCCCTTTCATCAACTGATCGAACTCGGCTTTGGCAACTTCGTATGCCACTTTGGCCTCTTCCAGGGCAAGGGCTTCCTCGCTGCTTTCTGCGTCAGGTTTCTGGGCAATCTTGTCATAATCTCTCTGGGCCTTGCGGCGAGCTGCAGTTGCGCGGAGAAGCTTTGCTCTAGCCAGGCGAATTTGTTCCTCGCTAGGTGCTTGGAGAGCTTGTTGCAGCCTTTTCTTTTGTAGGTCCAGAGTGCGTTCGGCAAGGGCCAGGGCCTCTTGGTAGCTTTTATCCTCCAGGTTGAGAAGGAGCTGCCCCTCTTGCACTTGATCCCCCACTTGAACCCATATCTTGGCGACTCGGCCACTGGTCTGAGTAGATAGCTGCACTTGGCGATGAGGCGCCACTTGCCCCAATGCACTGACGGTGGCTTCGATGGTGCCACGCCGGACAGGAACCATGTCCGCAGGGGGGTGGGCATGGCGATACCAGAAAAAGCCCCCCAGTGCACCTCCGACGAGGAGAAGGATCCCTAAAATGAGGAATTTTTTCATGGTTTGTCTCCCCGGCTCAGGTCTATCTGGTCCAAAAGGATCGCTGCTTTTTGGACGTCTTGGAGGAGGATTCTTTTGAGGGAAAGGCGGCCAGTAAATCCGCGAGGCCTTGGCCAAGTGAATCGGATCCTCTGGAGGCCTGGTGAAAGGTGACAGGGATGAGCAATGCTCCACTCTCTGCCCGAGGGATTCACCAGAGTGAAAGTGCAAAGGCAGGCGCCTGCCCGTTCGGCAACGATATCTGCTCCGAGATGGATCTCTTTTGCAGAGGGACCTGCCAGAAGGTAAGGAGCTTCTAGGTGGGCCCAGTTCCCCTTGATGCCAATGATTTTTTCTGCTTGGCGTTCAAAATGTTTACCTTTGATCTCTCCCAGAGCACGCACAAAAAGGACCCCATAGCCGCTCTCTTGGGGGAGGTTGAGCTTCCCTTGGTAAGAGAGAGAGTTTTGTCCCTCCTTTGCTATGGGGCGGAGGGTGAATGTCACAGGCTTTCTCGAGGGAGGGAAAAAGGTGGCGTCTACATGCGTCAGAAACGCTTCTTTCAAGGGCGTTGAGAGTGTGGCAGTGAGCACTAGAGGGCTGCCCGGAGGATACCAATTGGATGTCGTTTTTAGGGTCAACCTCAAAGTGGAACTGATGGAAGCATAAGCCACGTAATCGCTCGCCTTCGAGTGCTCATCACTTGAGGAGACGATGATCTGCCAGGGACCCGCAAGGGTATCGGTGAGGACATAGGAGGCGAAATCGGCAAAACCCAGTTCGAGGTATTCGCTGTCGTCTCTTTTCTCTGTTTTCTTGGGAGTGATTGTTTCCCCAGAAGGGGTCTGCAGGTGCATCTCTAGAGGAGGGCCATGCCAGCGGAGGTAAAAGTGCACCCGCTTTCCCTCCTCGATGGCAAAGGGGCCAAGGGAGAGGGTTTCGCCAGGAGAAATTTGACCCCCGCGAAAGATGGTATGCGGCATTTCCTGTGGAGGGAGAACCCGGTTCTGAAGAGGGGATGCTGTGGGCTTGTCGCCAAAAAGGTAAGGGCGTATAAAGGCGTCGTAGGTGGTTCGGGGCAAGAGGAGGGTGGGGATGTCCAGTAAGATGGTCTCTTTTCCCCAGGCATGAACATCCTGACAGAGATAACGCTCTGCTTGCATCGATTCTGGCCCAAGGGCGCTCCAGGTGGAGACGAGGCCATCGCTTGGAGGGAGCTGCTGGAAGAGGGTAGGGAGATCGCTTTTTCTAGCATCGCCGGCGATGAGGGTATAGGGGGGATCGCCAGGGGCGAGGTGCCCTTGATTGAATAATTCTGCGTGGAGAGGCCAGAGTTCTTGTGCTGAAGGCTCCTCCGTCCAATAGAGGGTTTCCCAAAGGAGCAAGGGGAGCCAGAGGTGTTCTCCTCTGTGAGGCGTGCCAAGGATAAAGGCGCGGCGTACCTTGCCTTGATAGAGAGTGCTCTCTAGGTAGGCTCGGGCGTTGAGCCCTCCCATGCTGAAGGCAAGGAGGTAAGCCTGTTTGCTGCCCGCTTGTTGGCAGGCTAGAGAGATCTCTTGTTGCAGGCGGGCGGCGTTCTCTTGTAGAGTATTTTTCGGCGAGATGCCCGTAACATAATAGGCTTGGAAGCCATCCTGGGCGAGCCAGCGAGCGAGGAACCAAAATTCGCTATCCTCCAGCCGATCGCTCTCTGGGCCACGCCAGCCGTGAACGAGGACGATAGGTAGCCTCTCTACCTGAGGGCGATCAACCTCTCCTTTGGCGAGCAGCCCTTTGGGTGTCCCTACCCAAAGGCGCCCTTGGCTATCGAAAGTAAGGGCTGTGATAATGGGGCTAGGGAATCCTTCAAGAGAGCCAAAGGTGGTGAGCTCCCCCTGCCGCCATCTGGCCAGGCCCTGCGTTGTAACAATCCACATCTCTTGAGCGGAGTTGCTGGCCAGGGCGGTGACGTCGTCTCCCGGCAACCCCTCCCCACGAGTGAGAACCTGCCAAGTACCTGTGGGAAGGTGGAGGATGGCGACCCCTTGGGGAGTGCCAACCCATAGACGCGCCCCTTGGAGGGCGAGGGCTGTCACTTTGGTAACTCCTGGCTGGGGGAGGGAGTATCTTTCCCAGCGACTCCTCCGAGGGAAAAAGTAGACGAGGCCTGCGCGCTCGGTGCCTATCCAGAGCCCTCCATGCTCGTCGGGAAGAAGGCAGGTGAGCCAATCGCTGGGGAGGGCGGAACTCGCACGGGTGAAGGTTTGCCATGTGTTGCCACGCAGACGGGCTAGCCCATCGCCATAGGTGGCGATCCAAAGCGTATCCCCTTGGCTGGCCAGATCACTGATCCAGTCTCCTGGGAGAGGGGAGTTTCTGGAAGAGTAAGCATGCCATTTGTCCCCCCTCAGGCATCCAAGCCCACCACCCCAGCTACCCGCCCAGAGGCGCCCATTTGCTTGGCAGATGGCCGAGATCTCTCCCTGGGGTAGGCCTGCAAGGGTGGTATAGCTGATAAAATGGCTCCCATCCCAGCGGTCCAATCCTCCCGCAGTGCCGATAAAGAGCTCTGTCCCCGATCCTGGTTCTAGGCAACGGACTGCGGAGCGCAAGAGGCCATCTCGAGAGGTAAAGATGGTCCAAGGAGTCTGGGCTATTGTTGTGATATGCCCTCCAAGCCAAAGGCAGAGGGCTAGAATGAGCATTGCCCATCTCATGGCTTGGCTTCCCTCAAGGGTTTGACCATGTAAATGAACCCTCGATGATGAAGGAAGAGCCGGGCAAAAAAGGACCTCTTTCGTTCACGCTCCAGAAATCCTAGACGGCGGTAGAGTTCTTGAGCCCGGGGATTATCCATGCTCACGTGAAGGCTCAAAGAAGGAAACCGAGCCTCTCTTGCCCAGGCTTCCACCGCTTGGAGCAGGCGCCTGCCCACCCCTTGGCCCCGCCAGGCAGAAGTGACAACGATGGTTTCGATATAGACTTCGTCCTCTCTGGGGGTGTAGCTCGAAAGAAAGAGCCCTGGAAGCAAGCGAGGAAGGCGCCAAAGCCCCACATATTCCCGAGCGATGCGTCGCATGGCTGCGCGGTCCTCAGTGATCTTGGGAAGGGGACCAGGGGAGAAAAGCAGCATGCCAATGACCTTGTCACCCGCACGGGCAGCAAAGGCGTGTGCGCCCTTGGGGTGCTCTACCTGAAGGACTTGGTGAATGACCCGTTTGGCCATCTGCGGGCGAGCGCCAAAGATCCCCCTTATTTTGAGGGGAAAGCCTTCCACCATAAGGGCGGCAAAGTGCTGGAGATCCGCCTCTTTGGCTGGAGTGACGGTAAAGTTTTGGGCCTCCAATGGTTCGCTCGACATATCTCTTGGCTCAGCGGATGGGTGGTCCTACAGGCCGGGTGGGCAGAGGCGAACGCTTGGGCGTTGGCGTGGCGGTGGGTTTGGGCGTCGGTGTGCGTGTTCGTGTTGGGGTGGGCGGTGGCGTAAGCGTACGCGTGGGCGTGCGCGTACGGGTAGGCGTGCGTGTACGGGTAGGTGTAAGAGTGCGCGTAGGGGTACGCGTACGCGTGGGCGTACGTGTGCGTGTCGCTGTGAATGTAGGGTAGGGTGTGCGTGTACGAGTGGGCCGCCGAGTGAATGTTGGGCGGGGGGTAAAAGTAGGCCGTCGGGTTTTGGTGGGCAGAGGGGTAAAGCTGGGCGTGATGGTGGGCGTGAGGGTAGGCGTAGGGGAGGTGAGCTCCACTGCCAGTGTATAGGTGCATTGAGGGCCAAATTGGTCTTGGTTTTTAATGATAATCAATGCTGTACCATCGTGAAGAGCAGTAAAGATGACCCGGGAAGCGAGGGTGCCGGGGGCAGCATCGTCGTTGATGAGCCTTTGCCCCTCGACCTGTACTTCTAACTTGGTATCTACACCGGGGCCCAAGTTTTTGGTAGTGATGATGTAGGTATGCCCGGCCTTGACTCGAAGAACAGCCTTATCGAGATCTCCTTCAGGAGCAAAGACCCGCCGTTGGTCTTGCCCCACAGAGATGGCTGGAGGCTCTCTATCGTCAGGCTCGAAACGATCCACGAGCTCTGGAGAGGGGGATATGGTGGGGGTAGGCACTCCCTCTTGGG
>JAGGYI010000002.1 GCA_021162655.1 Anaerolineae bacterium | reverse complement strand
GCTACACCCAGCGCCTCAAGCGCTTGGAGGACCGCCTAGAGCGCGAGGAGCAGGAGCTGGAGGAGGACCTCATCGAGTACGAGGGCCGCAAACGCGAGGAGCTGCTCTCCGCTGGGGAGAGCCTGCTAAGCTTTGTCCTCGGCCGGCGGCGCACGCGCGTCCTCTCTACGGCCAGCCGGCGGCGACGCCTCACCCTCAAGGCCAAGGCCGACGTCGAAGAGTCGGAGGAGACGATCGAGGAGCTGAAAAAGGAGATCAACGCCCTGCGCGAGGAGCAGGAAAAGGCCTTGGAGGAAGTGCGCCAAGAGTGGGCTGGGGTGGCCGAGGCGATCGAGGAGACGGCCCTGCGTCCCAAAAAGTCGGATATCCGCGTAGAGGCCTTTGGCCTGGCTTGGGTCCCCCATTGGGTCTTTATCTACCGAGACGCACGGGGCCAGCGGCGCCAGGAGAGCGTGCCCGCCTACCTACCACCTGAGCGCTGAGGAGGCCCGCCCATGCCCTCAAGCAGGCCCCCCGTACACATCCAGGTAGATCGCCGCGAGCTGGGCAGCGGCGTGCCTGAGCAGCTCAAAGAGATCGGGGGAGTTACCCTTGAGGTGGCCTCCCTTCCTTTGGCGGATTACATCCTCAGCCCACGGCTGGCGGTGGAGCGCAAATCGGCCAACGACCTCGAGGCCTCGATCATCGATCGGCGCCTCTTTGCCCAGGTGGCAGAGCTCGCCCAGCGCTACGAACGGGTAGTCTACCTCATCGAGGGGCCCACCCTCTATGGCGGGCGGCTGCACCCCAACGCCATTCGGGGGGCGCTTTCCTACCTCTTGGTGCTGGCGGGGGTCAGCGTGCTGCGCAGCGAGGGACCCGAGGATTCGGCCCAGCTCCTGGCCACCATGGCCCGCCACGAGCAACATGGCCTGGGCTACGAGGTGCCCCTCCACCAAAAGCGGCGCAGCCCCTCACCGCAACGGCAGGTCCGCTACCTGGTAGAAGACCTCCCCGGCATCGGCCCACAGACGGCCGACGCCCTCCTGCGCCACTTTGGCACGTTGGAGCGGCTCTTTGGCGCCAGCGAGGAGGAGCTTTGCCAGGTGCCCGGCATCGGCCCCAAGCGGGCGCGGGCCATCCGCGAGCTGCTCACCCTGCCCTATGAGACGAAATGAAGGGGGAAAAAGTGCCTCCGCTTAAACTTGAAGAAATACACCCCCTTGAGTAAAATTCTTTTGCTTAGGAATGAAGGAATAGATCATGGCAGAGCGCAAATACCGCCATCCACCCATTGTCGAGGTCATTTGCGAGTTTCGCTTCAAACCCTCGACCCCGTGGGATCTCATCGTTCCGGGGCTTATCTATGAAAAAGTCAAAAAGGTATTCCCTCACCGACGGCCTCTGAAGCAGATAGGTACACAATTCCAACTAAGCCCGGGAGAGGTCGCCTTTCAACTCTTGGCAGAGGAGGGAATCCGCTTCCTCCGCGACGACGAGCGGGCCTTTATCCAGCTGAGGCCACGACGTATCTCTATCCACCATCTAGCTCCTTATCCCCATTGGGAAGGGTTCAAGCCGCTCATTGCGCAAGGCTACCATGCTTATATGGATGCTCTACCCGAAGCGGAGTTGCAGCGTATCGGCTTGCGTTATATCAACCGTATTCAACTCTCTCCCTATCAGCTGGGGGCAATCAGGGAGTATTTTACAATCCATCCCGAGTTAGGACCCGGGCTTTCGTGGGAGCCGACAAGCTTTGGCGTGTTCCTCTTTTTCCCCTTTGAAGGGGGGAAAGATGGTCTGCACTTGCGCCTAGAGAAAGAACCTTCCTCAACCCCCGAAACGGCGAATGTGATTTTGGACCTGGATTACTTTACAGTTCAAAGAGAGAAAAGCACTTGGGCCAAAGCACTGGAGTGGGTAGAACAAGCTCATCAACACATTCTCCAAGTCTTTGAAGGAACCATCACCGATCGCTTACGCGAGCAACTTGACAGGGAGGGCTGAACAATGGTCAGCACAGCCTATGCTTTTGCCTCATGGAAATCTTCGGGCAGCCCTACAGGGGTAGAAGAAGCCCTGCAAGATATGCCTACCCCTGCCCAAATAGACCAAACCCGTTGGACCATTCAACTTGTTACCGAGATGTACGATGAAATAGATCCCCAAGCTCTGACTTTTCTTCGAGAGCATCCCCAACTAGCCGAGCTTGTCTTGCATACCGCTCCTGCTTTGAGAACCTTTTTCGACCCAGAAGCCCCTCTTTCCCTTGAACTAGTCCGCGACCCAGAAACAGGTGAGGAGGAACTTTTCGCTCTAGTGCATCTCCGGGACACTTCTCCTCAAGAGGCTTTGGAGAAACTTCGACGCTTCGATGAGGAGTGGTTCCTCACCCATACCTCGGCGGCCGAACCTTTTAACGTGGATGTAGCCTTTCTATGAGCTTTGACTGGAACCTTTATATTAGCTTGGCGGCCAAACTGATAGCCGAAGCAGGCAAATTTGCCGAGAGAGAATCCTGCCTCCGCGCAGCCATCAGCCGGGCATATTACGGCGCCTTTGGCTTGGCCGCTAGGGTTGCCCGTCGAGAAGGCCTTTTATTAAAAGGCGAGGCCAAAGACCACCAAAAGCTCAGCCGATACTTTAGCGAGTCTCCTTCCCCAGCACGCAAAAGGATCGGCACCGAGCTTGCCCGTCTCCGCAAGGATCGAAACTTGGCAGATTACAAGGGACGTATCCGCAGAAACCTCTACAGACAAGCCCTCTTTTCCCTCGAACGTGCACGCCAGATTGCTCAAGCCCTCCAAAAGCTGCACAAATTCGGCTAGGGTAGTACCCCTTTCCCTTTTCTATAAATAGGTGGTAAACTGGTGGAAAGAAAGGACTTACAATGAAGTACGAGAGCCACGGGACGGTGCTGCCCTCGTTGGACGTCTGGCTGGAGGCGGGGGAGTCGGTCTATACCAAAAGCGGCGCAGCCCCTCACCACAGCGGCAGGTCCGCTACCTGGTAGAAGACCTCCCTGGCATCGGCCCCCAGACGGCCGACACCCTCCTGCGCCACTTTGGCACGTTGGAGCGGCTCTTTGGCGCCAGCGAGGAGGAGCTTCGCCAGGTGCCCGGCATCGGCCCCAAGCGGGCGCGGGCCATCCGCGAGTTGCTCACCCTGCCCTATGCGCCCGAGGACAAGAAGGAAAAGGGAGCGGGATCCCCCTCTCCCATACAAAAGGATAAAACAGCTCACACGAGGCGAAGCTAGCTCCCCTGCGGAGCTGCCCTCAATCCATCCAAGGAGGCATCATGCAGACCCTCTACTTTGCACCAGTGCTCTTTTTCTTCATCGCCTTTGTCTTTTCTATGCTGGGCATGGGCGGCTCCCAACTCTACATTCCCATCCTCTACTGGATGGGGATGGATTTTAAGACGGAGGCCGTGCCCCTGGGGATGCTCCTCAATGTGGTGAACAGCTGCTCAGCCGCCATCACCTATGGCCGCAAAGGGCTGATCGCCTGGAGGGTGGCCATCCCCTTTGCCCTCAGCATGATCGCCTTTGCTCCCCTGGGGGTTTGGCTGAACATCCAGCTCCCCGTCAAGCCCCTGCTGGGATTCTTTGCCCTCTTTACGGCAGCGGCCGCAACGCTGATGCTCTCCGGTTGGAAGCCCAAACAGGGCGCGCTCTCTGGCAGGGGACGTGTTGCCCTAGGCCTGCTCGCCGGCAGTGGCCTGGGAACGGTCGCCGGGATGATCGGGCGGGGCGGGGGGTCCTTTGTCGTGCCACTCCTCTACATCAGCGGGCTAGAGGCCAAAACCGCCGCCGCCACCTCCGCCCTGGTCGTCACTGCCTC
>JAGGYI010000187.1 GCA_021162655.1 Anaerolineae bacterium | reverse complement strand
GATCATCCCCGGCCAGCGGATCACGAGAGGTACATGAACTACATCTTCATACATGATATAGTGTTTGTCAATCATGCGATGTCCACCACAGGCATCTCCGTGATCCGTGGTGTAGATCACGATTGTCTCGGCGGCGAGCCCACGTTCATCCAAGGCCTGGAGGACCTGAAGGATAGCGTCGTCGATTTGGCTAATGATACCGAGATAGCGAGAGACGTACTCTGCCCATTCTCGCCAAGTGAGATGCTCGATTCCCCAATTGAGAAGCTGCTGCTGTTGAATGTAGGGCTTGGCAGAGAATTCTTCCGCAAAGCTCCCCCAGGGAGGAATCTCCTCGGGTGGGTACATTTCGGCAAAGCGCCCCGCAGGGTAGCAGGGCAAGTGGGGTTCCTCAAAATCTAGCCGAATGTGCCAGGGGCGCCCCTCTGCTTGGTATCGGTCGATGAGAGCGATGGCCTGCCTAGCGTACCAGTGAGTTTTTGTCTCTTCCACTGGGGCCGGATCACGCCCACCGAACCAGCGAGCGACCAAGGGATCGAGCCCTAGCTGGGCCCCCAGGTTCTGCTCATAGCCGGGAAGTCCTTTTGCTTTGCGCCAGGTAAAGTAATCTTGGGCGTTGATGTAATGATCAAAGCCGAAATCTAGGGGGGTCTTTTGAGGATGAACATGCCACTTGCCGACATAGCCCAGGCGATAGCCGGACCTTTGAAGGGTCTCTGTCCAGGTAGGCTCATTGAAGAGGCGCACAGGCAATGTGCAATCATAGTTCCAGAGTCCACCATGCACCTCGGCCCATTTCCCTGAAAGAAGGCACTGTCGTGCGGGGCAACAAGTGGGGATGGGGGTAAAGGCGTGGGTAAACCAGACCCCCTCCCGGGCTAGACGATCCAGAGCAGGAGTACGGACCAGGGGATGTCCCCCTGGTCCTGTACAGTCATAGCGGTGTTGATCCGAGTGGATAAAAAGGATGTTGGGACGTCTTTCACTCATGGGCTAGTTGCAGCCGAATAGTCTTGATTTCGAACGGACGGAATTCGAGGGGAATGGTTCCCTGCTCTACGGGTAGCGAGCCGAGAATGTTTTCCAACATGTCTGTTTTCAGGGCTTTGTGAACTGGCAAGCGAGTGTGCAGGCGGCAACTGGTGGCAGAGCGTTTAGCCTCGTAGAGACGGATGATGATATCTGAAGAGCCATCTTCGGCTGGTTTGACCGTCTCAATGACTACATTGGGCGCATCTACTGTAAAGATAGACCCCTCGCCCGCTGAACCAGGAGCTGTTAACACAGGGCAGTTCAGGGCATAGGCTTCCTGGACCAACTCACTTTCGAGGAAAGGACCTTCCCAAAGGTAAAGAGCATAAGTGAACTCTTGGAGGCCTTTGTCGGCTGTCATGTCGGGGGCCAGGGCCGCCTTGAGCAGAGTGAGGTTGATCGCGTTGCCCAGTACGTTCACGCCATACTTGCAGTCGTTGAGAAGGGCGAAACCTCTCCCCTCTTCCATCAAGGCAGTCCATTTATGTTGGCAGACCTCAAAGCGATCCGCGTCAAAGGGGCGGGACTTGTGATTGGGTCGGCGAATATGGCCGAATTGGATCTCGTGCACTGCCTCGTTTGTATGTATGCGAACGGGGAAGGCCACCTTGAGCAATTTGTGGCTTTCCTGCCAATCGATCTGAGTGATAAAGTCTACGCGGCGGCTCCCTCGACGAAGAACGATTTCTTGGGTGAGCGTGGACTGGTGTAGCTTTCTTGTAAGACGGAGTTTTGCTACCAAGGGGCCTTGGGCCGTCACTTCAATAGAAGCTCTTGCTTCTAGGGGGACAGGCGTAAGGGAGTACATGCTATCGATGTCCCATGCGTCGAATTTGGTAGGCACGTCTTTGTACATCTTGAAAGCGTTGCAAAGCCCGGCGGCCCATTCGCGCCCAGTCACTTTGTCAAAGATGCTGGTGATTTCCCCTCGCTCGTTAAAAGAGAGGCATAGATATTCGTTCTCCAATGAGCGCTCTGTCGCGATAAGGGAAGAGGATTGGGAAGAAGATCCCTCTGCAGAGGGAAAGATAGTCGTCCAACCACAGGGAGGAATGGATACCTCGGCAAAGATGCGCTCCCCTATCTTTTGAGTGGGCAGAGGATCTCCATGGAGATTTTTAGCCCCTGTCGTGCCTTTGGGGAGAGGAACGAGCTCTTTTCTTTCCCAAGAGAGTGAGTTGAATATAGTTAGTCCCTTCTTCTTTTCTACGAGGGCTTGGGTAGCTTCCTGGGCAATCTCGGCTGCTCCTGCGAGGACCTTTGCGTACCCCGCTTCGGCTTCTTCATACACTCGATGGATAGAGGAACCGGGGATGATATCATGGAACTGGTTCAGAAGCACTTGTTTCCAGAGGGTATCGAGCTGCTTTAGGGGCAGCTCATAGTTCTTGAGGGCTCTGGCAATGCTTCCCCACATCTCGGCTTCCCGCAAGGCTAGTTCGCTCTTGCGGTTGCCCCGTTTAGTTCGTGCCTGGGATGTGTAGGTGCCTCGATGAGCTTGATAGTACAGTTCACCCACGTAGCGAGCCTCTGGCAGGCCACGTTTTTCTTGGTCACGGAAAAAGTCCAATGGGTGGGCAATGAGAGCTTTGGGAAGTCCCTCCAGATTCCTCTCCCGACGGATGAACTCGAGATGATCGCGGGTGGGTCCTCCTCCACCGTCTCCCCAGCCGAAGGGGAAGAGCCTGGTGGCGATGCCGTCCTTTTGGACGCGCTGCTTCCAACGCTGGCTGAGAGCGGTGGGATCGGTGCGCGAGTTGTAGTCATTGCAAAGGTGAACGAGCACTGTTGAACCGTCGATCCCTTCCCAGGTAAAGGTATTATAGAGGAAAGGATCGCCGCCATTATAGTTCCAAAAGATCTTGGCGGTGGCAAAGTATTTGATGCCGCAGCCACGCATGATTTGAGGAAGGTTCCCAGAATAACCAAAGACGTCGGGAAGCCAAAGAAGTTCGCAATTGACGCCAAACTCCTCGCGGAAGAAACGTTTCCCATGGATGAATTGTCGGATGAGGCTCTCTCCACCAGAGAGGTTTGTGTCTGCCTCGACCCACATTCCTCCTTCGGGTATCCATTGCCCCCTTGCGACGACTTCTTTGATTTGAGCATAGAGAGAGGGATAGAGCTCTTTTGTACGTTGGTAGAGGTGTGCCTGGCTTTGAAGGAACTTGTACTCGGGATATTCCTTCATTAAGGCGAGTTGGGTTGCAAAGGTGCGTACACATTTGCGTTCTGTTTCAGCAAGAGGCCAAAGCCAGGCCACATCTATATGGGCGTGGCCGAACATGAACATCGTAGGAGCGGTGGAGCCGTTGACGCAATCGAGGAGGGGTTTCAACCGTTCTCTACCGGCGCGAACCGTTTTGAGCATCTCTTCATAGGGTAGTTCTAAATCCACGAGAATAGTGAAATCGCGGAGGCCTTGATCGATCTCGGCCACTCGGAGAGAATCCGGATCCAAGTTATCGCGCAACTGGTAAAGGGTCTCTACGTCTAACCAAAGTTGATAGATCTCCTCTTCCCAGATTCCAAAGGAGCTTTCTCCAACGGTGGCTTGAGTAGGGCCAGGTTCAGGGACCGTTACTCTGCCTGGAGGTACTGGCCCTACTGAGGAGACCCGGGGGCCATGGCCGGCGTACGCCTCGATAAGAACCTTGAAAGTGTCTCCGAGAGCAGCCTTGGGGGTGAGGAGGACGTATTGGTGCTGCGTGTCAATGGCTCCTGCAGCCTGACCGTTGATGTAAACAGCGCTTTCTCCTCCCACATCGGCTTTAAGCACGATGCGTTTTCCCGCTGCTTCCTGGGGAAGGCTGATCTGAGTTTTGAACCACCCGTACTCCCATTTGGCTCCCCAGCGGG
>JAGGYI010000219.1 GCA_021162655.1 Anaerolineae bacterium | reverse complement strand
TTTGGTCTTTGATCCTTGATACAAAGACGTCGCGGATTGTCTCTTTGCCGGCAAGCTGGGCGGCCTTGAAACAGCATTTGGGAGCTCTGGGCAGGGTCCTCAATGAGGATCTCCCTTGGCCATTGCTAGCGGTAGGGCTTTTGGGCCTTTTGTTTGCTGGGAGGAAGCAGCGCAAGGAACAGAACCTTCTGCTATTTGGGGTGGCCTTGGTTTATATTCTTTTGGGTCTTGTCATTTGGGAGGGGCGAGTGAGCGATGCTCTCTTGGCGGTTAAACTTCCAACAGTACTCCTTGCCGTTCTGGGACTGGGCTTTTCCGTGGAACAACTCATTCGCTATGGTTCGCCCTTTCTGCAGATGCGTATCGGGAACATAGGGGCTCTGCTCCTATTGATAGGGGGGCTTTACTTTTACCATCGCCCCCTTGTTCTTGAGATCACCCGCGATCCTTCCGCTGAAAGTGTGGTTGCCCAGATAAGCAGCCTAGATTTTCCACAGGATGGGCGACCAGTTACATTTATGGCTCTTTGGGGGCATGATTATTGGGCTTTGACGTATGCGCAAAAGTATGAAGGAAAGCTTGCTGGGTATCGTTTGGTCGACCATAATGCGGATTTTCCCCAGATTCTGAAGCGGGGCGATCACCTTCTGACTCTGAGTAAGACCTTCTATCAACGTCCTCTTTCATGGTGGGGAGAGAAATTAGGGGCCGTCTATTTGAGCTCCGTTGCGCCTGGTGTACTCGAAATCTCCAATGCCCCTATTTTATCTCGCGTGGAGGTGCCTCCCGGACCTCAATTGGATTTGGGGAATGGGGTCAGAATCCTTTCTTCTCAAATAAAGATTGTAGAGCGGCAAATATATCTTACCATTTATTGGGAAGCGCAGAGCTCCCTGGTGGATGATTATAGTGTAGCTGTGCACCTTTTGGCTCATAATCCGCCTCGAGGGCCGGAAGATGTTTTGTCTCAGGCGGATAGGCGGCATCCCGTTGATGGATGGTATCCGACTAGCCGCTGGAGGCCAGGTGAGGTCATCCGAGATGATTACCTCATCACCATTCCTATGGACAAGCAGCCAGTAGGAGTGCGAGTGGGAATGTATCGTGTCGATGAACGAGGACAGTTTATCAATACCTCCTGGCTTTTTTTGCCCCTGAAGTGATCTCTTGAGGGGTGCCTTTTGACAGGGGGTTCCTTTTATGATAGAATGCCCCCTCGGATAGTGATACCCCCTATGGGTATGTGCGAAACGGAGGTGTTTAATGGGCAATTTTTCTCTTTCCTTTAATATAGGTGGTCTTCAAGAAGATGAAGAGGGACAGCAGGTTGTTGAGCGCGATGTAGTGATTATCGGAGCAGGGCCTGCTGGTTTCACCGCGGGGCTCTATGCGGCTCGTGCGGAGCTTCATCCTGTTATTTTGGTGGGCCAAGCTTTTGGTGGTCAAGCGGCAACGACGAGCGAGTTAGAGAACTATCCTGGATTCCCTGAGGGAATAGGGGGGATGGAGCTAGCTGAGCGAATGGCGAATCAGGCTACTCGCTTTGGGGCAGAGATCGTTTATGAAGAAGTGACCAAGGTGGACTTTCAAACCTATCCCTTTGTTTTGGAGACCTATGGGGCCACCTATAAGGCCAAGGCTGTCATCATTTGTACAGGGACCTCACCACGGAAACTTGGCGTGCCTGGTGAGGAAAAGTTTATAGGGAGAGGAGTCTCCTTCTGTGCGACTTGCGATGGCTACTTCTATAAGGATAAGACGGTGGTTGTCGTGGGTGGAGGAGACAGTGCCATCGATGAAGGGCTGTACCTTACGCGTTTCGCCGACAAAGTTATCGTTATCCATCGACGAGATAAGCTACGGGCTGGACCTATCTTGCAGAAACGAGCTTTTGCCAATGAAAAAATGAGCTTTGTGTGGGATACAGTGGTGGATGAGGTTCTTGGCGAGGACTTTGTGACGGGTGTCAAAGTACATAATGTGAAAACAGGCAAAGAAGATGTAATCCCTTGCGATGGCGTTTTTGTCTATGTGGGGCTTATCCCCAATACCAAGCTCTTTGAAGGACAGCTTGAACTGGATGAGAATGGCTATATCATTACGGATAAAAGGCAGAGGACAAGCATTCCTGGGGTGTATGCAGCTGGCGATGTGCAAGACCCTTGGTTCCGCCAGGTCGTGATTGCTGCTGGTGCGGGGGCCGCTGCCGCCATTGATGCAGAGCGCTTCTTGGCAGAGAAGGCTTTTGAAGCGGCTGCCCAGGAAGAGGAAAAGGAAGCTTCCTGAACCTTGAAAAGGGTTTGACTTTTGGGGGGCAGAGCATTAATTAATGCTCTGCCCTTTTCTTCTAAATATCTTTGTCTAGGAGGTATACAGGTGAGACTTGTATTCCTTGGTACCGCGGCAGCGGAGGGGTATCCTGCTCCTTTTTGTACGTGCCCAAATTGCCAACGTGCGAGAGAGCTTGGTGGACGCAACATCCGACTGAGAAGCTCGGTGCTTATCAATGATGATTTGCTCATTGATTTCTGTGACCTTGTCCCTGCGGCTGCTTTCTATAGGGTGGAGCTAAGCAAAGTAGAAACGTTGCTCATTACCCATAATCACGCTGATCATCTCTGGGCAGAACAGTTCTTTTTACATGCCCATCCCTTCACGCGGGTACCCGTGCCGGAGATGGCTGTTTATGCTCCCAGGGATGCTATTGAGCGGATCCGCCGTTTGAGCGAACGCACACCAGAAGAAGCGCGGTATAGCCTCCATCCTGTATCGGCGGGGGAACATTGGACTAGGGGAAGATATCACTTCTGGGCTGTACGAGCCACACATTCAACGGAAGAGCCTCTTCTTTATATCATTCAAGATGGAGAGAAAAAGGTCTTTTACTCAACGGATACGGGAAGGTATCTTCCTGAGACTTGGGAAAGGATCAAGGAGCACACTTTTGACGCTGTCATCATTGATGAGACAATGGGCACAATTCCTACAGGACCGCGGAGCGGGCATTTGGGTCTTGATGCGGTCATAGAATATCGCCAGCTTTTTGCCAAAGAGGGGTTATTGCGGCCTGGAGCGCATTTCATCGCTCATCACTTTTCGCATGGAGCTAACCCTTCTTATGAGGAATTGGTCTCTCTGTTAGGGGAGCACGACATCGAGGTAGCTTACGATGGGTGGCGTCTAGAGCTTTGAAAGAAAAGGCCCCTCACCAAGAGGGGCCTTTTGGGTCTGGTTAGGGCTTCCTAGCGATGGCGATGATGTGCGACCCCAAGTCCAAGCATCCTGGCTCGCGGGATGCTTCGATTTCTAGTTCAATGAGATGATTCCAAACGTTCTCTTCATCTCGCCAGACGGATAAAAGTTCTCCCCATGTGCTCGAGAGGCAGCCGCTCGCAGACATTTCTTCTACTTTGGCTCCGGCTTTCTCAATAAATTCCTTGAACTCACGGGCTTTATAAGCGTGCCAAAAACGTGAGGCGACGGCGACTTTTTCTGGTCCGAGGTTCCCTGTTGCAATGATCTCCCGGTTAACTCGAGGGTCGATCTTGAGAATGGTGGGCAGGTTCTCATGCACTGTTCCCCAAAGGCTCTTGGCACTGAGGAGGAGAAGGCCTCCAGGTTTCGTAACGCGAACAAGCTCGCGAATGGCCTTTTCCCGCCGGTCAAAAACGTAACTCAGAGGTCCCCCATAGCAGACGACGGCGTCGAATTCGTTATCTTGGAAATGGGGGCTTAGATCACACATATCACACTCACACCATTCTTCAATGGCGTCAGCATAGCCGAGTGCATGAGCATTCCTTTGGTTGCGACGGATTTTCTCGGGAGAGATGTCGACGATAACGATTTTCTTTGAGATATCAGCCAGTTCCTTAGTGAACCTGCCCGCACCGGCTCCAACCTCGAGGATACGGTCTTGCTCACTGAGGTATTTGTGAAGATAATGAATGTGAACAGCAAAATCCACTTGTTGAACGGGACTGGTTTCCCAACGTCTCCAATCATCCTCGTCGTCCGAATGGGCCCGGATCCATTCTGATTCTTTTTCCGTCATCACTGGCCTCCTTGAGCGAGTTTCCCAACGGGGAGAGACTTTTTCAAGTGGTTTTCATTATAAACATCCTTTGGGAGGAAGGCAAGGTTGGCTTGCTAGGAAGGTTGACAAAGAGTTGGGGCTTGAAGTAGAAGGAAAAGGAATATGAAGAGGAGTAGGAGTACCTCAAAGGAGGAAGAATGGCTGATCTGTTATTTGAGCCTATAACAATTGGTACTTTGCATTTGCGTAACCGCTTGATGCGTTCGGCGACGGCCGAGTTCTTGGCAGATCCCCAGACGGGGATGCCTTTGCCCAAGTTGGCGACCCTCTACCGAGCTCTAGCCGAGGGAGGCATAGGACTGATTGTTACTGGGCACACTTGTGTGGCCTATTCGGGCAGGACTAGTGCGCATATGACGGCTATAGTGTCCGACGAATTCATCGAGCCTTGGCGCGAGGTGATTGCCCCTGCCCAAGAGGCTGGAGCTCGGGTGATGATCCAGATAAACCATGGAGGGGCTCAGGTGGACCCTTCTGTAGTGCCGGAGCCTCTCTCTCCTTCGGGAGTGCGGACGAACATGCAAGCAGTGCCCAGGCCCTTGGAAGAAGAGGAAATCTGGGAGATCATAGAAGCTTTTGGACAAGCGGCTCGTCGAGCTCGAGAAGCGGGGTTTGACGGGGTGCAAATTCACAGCGCTCACGGTTATCTCATTTCTCAGTTCCTTTCACCGGGTACGAACCAACGTACTGACCGTTGGGGTGGAGATTTGGAGCGCCGTTTCACCTTTCTACGTGAAGTAATTCGGGCGGTGCGCGCCCAAGTGGGGGAGGACTTTGCCGTTTGGACCAAGCTGGGGGTAGCCGGGAAGGCGCAAAGTGGCCTTACCGTTGAGCAAGGGGCCAAGATTGCAGCCTGGTGTGCCCAGGAAGGACTAGATTGCATTGAAATCAGCCATGCGTGGGGCATTCCTGAGGAAATAGATCAGACAGGGGAAGCATGGTTCTTGCCTCTAGCTCAGGAGGTGCGTCGGGCTGTGGGAGATGAATATCCTTTGGCCCTTGTTGGGGGTTTTAGCACAAAGGCCAAGATGGAAGAGGTGCTTCAAAGTGGTGTCGTTCAGATTATTAGCCTTAGCCGGCCTTTGATTGCTGAGCCGGACCTGGCTGCCAAGTTTGCCCGAGGACAGAGTGATAAGGCTATTTGCATTCGGTGCGATCAATGCAGGCCGAGCGAATTTGGACAGGGGATAGGATGTTATCACCCTACCATTCGGGAACTATTAGAAAAAGCCTGAGCATATTGCAGGTTGTCGTTTGTGGCGTGCTGTGGTATACTGCGCCTGGATTTGAGCTGAGAGAAATGAACGGTTCATGAGCAAGCAAAGATTGGTGCGAACGAAAGAAGCAGAAAGGGGGGCCACTCGACAGAGGGCCCTCTTTTCCTGTTGAGGAGAAGTAACGGTGGCGATGCTCTCTTTTCCCGGAATGATCGATGTTCATGTGCACCTGCGGGAGCCTGGAGCCACGCAGAAAGAGGATATCTTTACTGGCACCCGGGCAGCTTTAGCCGGCGGTGTAATAGCTGTGCTGGATATGCCCAACAATGTGCCCCCTACCATTGATCGCCCAAGCCTCGAAGAGAAAAAAAGGCTTTTCGCTCTTAAGGCGGTAACAGATTACGGGATTTTTCTGGGGTATGTAGGGGGAGATGTACAGCCACTTTTAGACCTTGCCGACCAAGTGGTAGGGCTCAAACTCTACATCGATGAAACTTTTGGGGATCTTCGAATGGGGACCAAGAATCTAGAGCATGTCTTTGAGGTTTGGCCAGGTCCCGGTCCCATCGCGGTGCATGCGGAAAGCTCATCTATCCCCGTCGTTTTGGAACTTGCTGAACGATACAAGCAGCGGTTGCATGTTTGTCATGTGCCCCATCCCGATGATCTTTTACTAATCGAAGCGGCACGTCAGCGAGGTGTCGAGGTGACCTGTGAGGTTACTCCTCACCACCTTTTTCTCTCATTAGAGGATGCACAGCGATTAGGTCCGTATGGGTATATGAAGCCACCCCTTTTGCCTCCCGCTGAGGTAGCCCTCTTTTGGGAAAGGCTATCCCTCATAGATGTAATAGCAAGCGATCATGCTCCTCATACCAAAGCGGAAAAGGAATCCCCTCATCCTCCGCCGGGAGTACCGGGCTTGGAAACAACCTTGCCCCTTTTGCTTTATGCGGTGGATGAGGGTCGCCTTAGTTGGGAACGCGTGCTCGAATTGATATGGGAGAATCCCTTACGCATCTTCCGTTTGATCCCACCTAAAGACAGCGAGGTCCAGGTGATTTTGGAAGAGCCATATAAGCTTACTCAAGAGGGGTATTACACCCGTTGCGGATGGTCTCCCTTTGGTGGAAAGTGGGCTCTAGGGAGAGTGCATAGTGTGCGTTTGCATGGGCAGACCGTCTGGCAAGAGGGTCAGCTTCTTGTGGATCCAGGCTATGGCCGCCCTTTGCGGCACGGTAGCTGAGGTTTTTTTGCCCTGAAAGGAGAGCAGAGATGGCCGGAGAGAAAAGCGCACCCAAGATAGTCGGGTTGACCCCAGACAGGCGCCAGAGTTTCTACGGGCGAGACATTGTCTCGGTAAAACAGTTCTCGCGAGATGATCTGACGTACATTTTTGGAGTAGCTGACGAGATGCGTAGCATCGTCAAACGAGTGGGCGCCACGGATCTTTTAAAAGGTTATGTACTGGCGAATCTTTTCTATGAGCCAAGTACCCGGACTTCGTCGTCTTTTATCGCGGCGATGCAGAGGCTGGGGGGATCGGTGATTCCCATCCATGGAGTACAGTATTCGTCGGTGAGCAAAGGAGAATCCTTGCCCGATACGATTCGAACATTAGAGTGTTATGCGGATGTAATAGTTTTGCGCCATCCAGAGGTAGGAGCTTCCGAGGTCGCCGCTCGTTATGCTAGCAAACCGGTTATTAGTGCAGGAGATGGGGTGGGAGAACATCCCACGCAGGGATTGCTGGATATCTACACGATCTATACAGAATTGGGCACTATAGATGGGCTTCATGTAGCAATGGTTGGAGATTTAAAGAACGGGCGGACGGTGCATTCACTGGCGCGTCTGCTTTGCTTGTATGATACAAAGATGACCTTTGTTTCTCCCGAGATCTTGCGGCTTCCCCCTGCGTTGAAGGAGGAATTGATCCAGGCAGGACGCCCCATTGCTGAGACGGCCCGAGTGGAAGATGTTATTGAGACAGTCGATGTGTTGTATGTGACTCGGGTGCAAAAAGAGCGTTTTGCTGACCTCCGTGAGTATGAGGCTGTCAAAGGTTACTATGAGATCACCCCCGCACTGATGGAGAGAGCTAAAGAGCGCATGGCCCTAATGCACCCGTTGCCTCGGGTGGGAGAGATTCACTATGATGTAGATGATGATCCGCGGGCCGCTTATTTCCGTCAAGTGGAGAATGGCCTCTATATCCGAATGGCTTTACTAGCAGCTGTTTTGGGGAAGGTGTAAGGCGAATGGACTTTTGGCAAAAGTTGGAGACGAGCATTCGAGCGCATGATAGTTTGCTTTGTGTGGGGCTAGATCCCCGCCCTGAGCGGATACCAGCAGAGTACAAGTCGGTAGTAGATTTCAACAAAGCGATCATCGATGCGACAAAAGATCTGGTTTGTATGTACAAACCCAATGTCGCTTTTTACGAGGCTCTGGGTGAAGAGGGGATGCGGGCGCTGCGTGAGACCTTGGCCTATATTCCTGATGACATTCCTGTCCTTTTGGATGCGAAAAGGAATGATATTGCCTCCACTGCTGCGGCCTATGCAAAGGCGGCTTTTGAAGTTTTGGGGGTAGATGCGCTGACTGTCACCCCTTATTTTGGAAAAGATGGGGTTTCCCCTTTTTTGGAGTATGCCGACAGGGGAGTTTTTGTTCTTTGCAAGACGTCCAACCCTAGTGCAGCCGAAATCCAGGATTGGTCCCAGGGGGCGGAGCCTCTCTATCAGCACGTTGCCCACTTGGCAAAGGAGTGGAGCGGCGAAAAGGAGATTGGGCTCGTCATTGGAGGAACGTACCCTGAAGCCATCGCAGAGATCAGGGAGCATTTCCCCGAGGCGTGGTTTCTTGTCCCTGGAATTGGGGCTCAGGGAGGAGATTTGGAGGCAGCACTGAGGGCAGGGTTGCGGGAAGATGGCATGGGGATCATCGTCAATGTCTCGCGAAGCATCATCTACGCCTCGGACCCTCGAAATGCTGCCCAGAAGCTTGTGGCTGAGATGAATCGCATCCGCAGATATTCTCGGGAGAAAAAGAATGCGCGCTATCTGCGAGCGCGCCGTTTAGCCCTCGCCCTTTGGGAAGCAGGATGTGTGCAGTTTGGAGATTTCGTCTTGCACTCTGGTGCTCGTTCTCCCGTTTATATTGATCTGAGGAAGCTAGTTTCTCATCCGGGATTACTGGGCCGGGTGGCACGAGCGTATGCACGGTTGTTACAGGGGCTTTCTTTTGACCGGCTGGCGGCCATTCCCTATGCGGCTTTGCCCATTGGTACCGCGGTTGCGTTGCAGTTGGGCGCTCCTTTGATCTATCCTCGCAAAGAAGTCAAAGGTTATTGCACCAGGAGGAAGATAGAGGGAGAATATCAACAAGGAGAGCGGGTAGTCGTTCTCGATGACTTGATTACAAGCGGGGCGAGCAAATTGGAAGCTATAGCTCCTCTAGAAGAGGAAGGGCTGGTGGTGGAGGATATTGTAGTCCTCATTGACCGGGAGCAAGGGGGAAGCAGGGAACTGGCGCAAAGGGGGTATCACCTTCATTCTGTACTAACGTTGCGAGAGTTGGTTGGTCTTTTGGAGGAAGAGGGAGTTCTTTCATCTTCCAAGGCTCGCCAAGTGTACGAGTACTTGCAAGAGAGGGCAGGCA
>JAGGYI010000073.1 GCA_021162655.1 Anaerolineae bacterium | reverse complement strand
GTCTCGGGCATCCACGATCTGGAACGCGTCCTAGCCACGGTGGAGCACTTTCAAGTGCCGGCGGCCGTCCTGGTGAACAAGTATGATATCAACCCCACCCAAACGGAGGCGATCGCCAGCTTTTGCGACAAACGCGGAGTGCCCCTGGTAGGGCGCCTTCCCTTCGACACGGTCGTCACCAAAGCCATGGTGCAGGGCCAGCCCGTCACCGCCTTTAGCGACGGGCTAGTCTCTCAGGAGCTGCACCGCGTTTGGGAGTTCCTCCACGCCAAGCTTCAAAGCTAACAAAAAAAAAAAAACAGCCCCCCGCTGAGCGGGGGGCTGCTCTACTAGATCGAGCGCCCGATGGCCTGGGCGATCTGCTTCAGCTCCCCCATGAGGCGCTCAAAATCGCTAAAGGTGAGGCTCTGCAAGCCATCCGAGAGAGCGTTCGTTGGATCCGGATGGACCTCGATGAGCAGGCCATCGGCCCCGGCGGCCACTGCCGCCCGTGCCAGCGTGGGGACCAGCTCGTAATGGCCGGCCGCATGGCTTGGGTCCACAATGACGGGCAGATGGGAGACGCGTTTGATGACCCCCACCGAAGAGATGTCCAAGGTAAAGCGGGTACTCGTCTCAAACGTGCGAATGCCCCGCTCGCAGAGGATTACCTGGCCTCCACCCGCTTCCAAAAGGTAATCAGCCGCCTGCAACCATTCGGTGATCGTCGCCGCTAGCCCCCTTTTGAGCAGGCAGGGCTTGCCGCTCTGCCCCACCGCCCGCAGGAGGGCATAGTTCTGCATATTCCGCGCACCAATCTGCAGGATGTCCACATGGTCCACCATATCATCGAGGAGGTGAGGATCCGTCACCTCGCTAATGACGGGCACGCCAAATTCCCTCCTCAGCTCGCTGAGCAGCTCCACGCCCTCCTGTCCCAACCCCTGGAAGCTAAAGGGAGATGTCCGCGGTTTGAAGGCGCCGCCCCGCACAATGCTCGCCCCCACTTTGAGCACGTGCTCGGCAGTTGCAAAGAGCTGCTCGCGCGATTCAATGGCACAGGGCCCCGCCATGACGACCACCTTGGGCCCACCGATGACGATATCGCCCACATGCACCAGAGTGGGCTCTTTTTTGAATTCCCGCGAGGCCAACTTGTAGGGCCGCATGATCCGGGTGACGGATTCCACTCCCGGCAACACCGCAAAGACCTCGGTAGAAACCCGCCCTGTGTCGCTCCCCAAGATGGCCACGACGACCTTGTCGGTGCCGATGTTCAGCTGCACCTTAAAGCCATATTTATGCGCCCGCTCGATGACGGCGTCGATCTGTTCCTGAGTCGCCCCTTGGCGCATCTCTACAATCACAGCTCTCTCCTCAGCTCAAACTAGGTTGTCCATTCGATGACATAAGTATAAGCCGAGGGATAAAGGGGTCAAATGAGCCCAAACCACTCGGCTCCGCCCACATTGACATCACCCTCCAGCTGGCCTAGAATCCCTCCAGAGCAGAAAATAAGGAAGGAGCGAGATCGATGCGCGCACTGATCACCGGAGGATGTGGTTTCATCGGCAGCCACTTGGCTGAGGCGCTTTTGGATAGGGGCGATGAGGTCACCGTCGTCGACGATCTCTCTACCGGCCGCTTTGAGAACATCGAACACCTCGTGGGGAGGCCAGGCTTTCGCTTTGCCATCGAGACGATCACCAACGAGACCGTGATGGACCGCCTCATCAGCGAATGCGACATCATCTACCACCTGGCGGCGGCAGTCGGGGTAGAGCTCATCGTCAAAGACCCTGTGCGCGTCATCGAGACGAACATCAAAGGTTGCGAGGCCGTCCTGCGTATCGGTGCTCGCTACCGCAAGAAGGTGATGCTCGCCTCCACTTCAGAAGTCTATGGCAAGAACGAAGACGTTCCCTTTGACGAGGAGGCGGACCGGGTGATGGGCCCCACCACGCGCAGCCGCTGGAGCTATGCCTGCTCCAAGGCGATGGACGAGTTCCTCGCCCTGGCCTATGCCAAGCAGCTCTCCCTGCCCGTGGTCATCATGCGTTTCTTTAACACCGTCGGCCCCCGGCAGACGGGCCGCTATGGCATGGTGGTGCCCCGCTTTGTGCGCCAAGCCCTGCGAAACGAGCCAGTCACCGTCTACGGCGACGGCCAGCAGACGCGTTGCTTCACCTACGTGGAGGACGTCGTTCGAGCGATCATTGGCCTCGCCGACGAGCCCGCCGCAGTGGGCCAGGTCTTTAACATCGGCAGCACCGAAGAGGTGACCATCGAACACCTCGCCCGCCGCACCATCGAGCTGGCCCAGAGCTCCTCGCCGATCGTCTTTATCCCCTACGAAAAGGCCTACGAAGAGGGCTTTGAGGACATGCGCCGACGCGTGCCCGATATCACCAAGATCAAAAAACTCATCGGCTGGGAACCGCAGATCAACCTCGACGGCATCCTCGAACGAGTGATCGCCTATTTCCGCCAGAGCCAAGACCTCTAGAGGGGTTAAAAGCCAAGCAGCGTGGCGTGGTCAAGGAGGTACTTGATCCCCGCGGAGCAATCCACACAGGTAAAGGGATAATCCCTCTCCAGGCACCGACGAATAACCTTGTAGGTCAGTAGGCGGCTTCCATAGAGGAGGTTCACCTCCCCGATGGAATAGACCTCGCCAACCACGCGGTGGATGTTGGCGGGAGTGATGACGAGCTCCTGCATGTTCAGCTGATCGATCCCTATCGCTGCCAGCTCCTCTAGGCTCTCCAACAGCAGCTTGGCTTGCGGGGGATAGGTGGGTATCTCCACAACGACATAGGCAAAGATCTCCCGCGCCAGGGCTAGGGTGCGCAGCCCCTGCTTTGAGAACCCCGTAGCCGCCAAGTTCAGGCGAATCTCCTGGATGCCGCTGGCCCGCACCCTCTGCAGCACCTCCTTGCTCGCCAACAGGCCATTGGTGTAGAGCCAGAGATGGGCTTCGGGGAGGCGCTCAAGCACTCGCTGGGCGTATGCCTCCAGCTCATCGAGGTAGAGCAGAGGCTCCCCGCCGGTGAAGGAAACCCCCTCCACCCTTCCCTGGGCGCTCTGGGCGAGAAAGCTCTCCCAGGCCTCCGCGCGCACTTGGGCGTCCTCCTCGGGGGAATTGTGCCGTACCCTGCTCTCCAGGGGGCAAAAGGTGCAATCGAGGTTGCAACGCAGGCCAATGTGAATGCAGCTCAAGGCACGGCGCATGCACACTCGGCAGCCGGGGACCAGCTCCCCCGTAAACACTGCATGGTGGTAGCGGTTCCAACGTAACTGGGGGATGTCCTCTTGGATATTTCCTATCTCTCCGAGAACCTGCAGGTAGCTCCGTGCCATAAACTTTGTCCCTTGATAAAAGAGGCCCTCCCCCCAGGCTTTGGGAGGAGGGCCAAAGAATTGCCTCCTAACGCTCCGAGGCGAGGGCCACCTCGGCCGCATTGACGAGCTGGTAGGCGATGGGCGAGGCCGTCAGTGCGGGGTGCGTACCCATCTGGAAGGTCGCCATGTCGTCGGCGGTCATCCGGTTGGAGATGCAGGCGCTGATGGCGTTGATCAGTTCGCCAGCGCTCTTGGCACCACTCACCTGGCCGCCCAAGAGGATGTGGGTGCCCGCCTCAAAGACGAGCTTGACCTTCAATGGCGCCGCCCCAGGCATCGAGCCGGGATGCCGGTTGACCGACTCGGCCGTGCCGGTGATCACCTTATAGCCCCTCTCGACAGCCTCTCGCTCGGTGAGGCCAGCTGCGCAAAAGGCCGTGTTCCCTAGAATCGTCGAATAGACGCCTATAACGCCCTCGTTGGCCCGCCGGATGGAGAACAAGTTGGCCCCAGCGATGCGCGCCTCCATCGTGGCGATCGAGGCCAGCTTGAGCCTGCTGGGCGTGCCATCGTAGAAGGAAACCTTCTCTGCGCAGTCGCCGCAGGCAAAGATGTCTGGATCGCTGGTCTGCATATAGCGGTTCACCTGAATGCCCCCAGTGGGGCCGATCTCAAGGCCCACCTTCTTGGCCAGCTCAGCGTTCGCCTTGGCCCCAATGCCCAGGACGACGACATCGGCAGGCAGCTCCTTCCCGTCCGAGAGCTTGACCTTCTCCACCTGCTCGCCACCCAAAAAGGCCTCGGCCCGCTCCGAAACATAGAGCTCGATGCCCTGGGAACGAAGGGTCTCCTCGGCAAGGGTCGAGAACTCTTCATCGTAATTCAAGAGCAGGCAGTGCTCCAACATCTCGACGATGCGGACGTTCACATCGCGGTTCTTGTTGGCCTCCTCGGCGATCTCGACACCGATAAAACCACCACCCACAATGAGGATGTCCTTGGCCTTGTCCATGGCGGCGATCATCTCTTCCAGATAGGGAGCCGACTTTTTGATCGCATAGACTCCCTTCTTTTCCACACCAGGGATGGGAGGAACGATGGGCAAGGATCCCGTCGCGAGGACAAGCTTGCTATAGCGAACTTGCTCTCCCCCGGTAGTTTTGACCACATGCCCCTCACGATCGATGTCCGTCACCTCGTCCACGAGGAGATCGATGCGGTTGTTCGTCAGCACCCCATCAGGGATCAAGTTTTTGGAACAAGTGCTCAGCTCACCAAAGACGTAGGGGATGCCACAGGGAATGACCGTTTGCTTCTCACGACGGATGACCAGGATGCTCTTCTCTGGATAGAACCTGCGTGCAGTGATGGCGGCCGAAATGCCAGCAGCGCTGCCCCCAATGACCACGACATCATACTCTTTCATCTCTCTCCGCTCCTTTAGTGTTTTTTTGCTGAAAGGAACCCCGCCTTTGCCAGGCCCCTTTCGGCCGAAGTAAATATTCCATCCTACGAATAATGTATCACTCTCCGCATAGTTCGTCAATACGAATAAATGATTTTCGTCTCTACATCCACTAATCCCTTTCCCCAAAAGGCGGGCTTTGACGCCTGCCCCCCTTTCCCTTACAATAAATTGACAAGAATTTCGACCATGAACAAGGTGCGGGGGTGGCCGAATGGGGACGGGGACTGCCAAGATTAAATATCGCAAGCAAGAGTGGGAAGTGAATAGCGGCATGACAGTCCGCGCGGCGATCGAAAAGGTCGGCCTAGACCCCTACTCGGTTCTTGCGCTACGCAATAAAAAGCTAATCAACGACCAGACCATCATCGAACCGGGAGATGAGATCAAGCTGGTGAACGTGATCTCTGGGGGCTGATCTGTACCTCTCCGCCCTTTGAGGAGGGATAATGAAGTGTACCAAGTGCGGCGGTGTCGCGGTCATCAACATGCCCCAACACCGCCTTAAATTGTGTGCTGAACATTTCAAAGAGTGGGTCCTCAGCATGGTGCAGCGCACCATCAAGAGGTACCGCATGTTTGGGCCCAAGGATCGCATCCTTGTCGCCGTCTCGGGGGGGAAGGATAGCCTCTCCCTCTGGGATATCCTCATCCGCCTGGGCTACCAGACGGAGGGCCTCTATATCAACCTGGGCATCACCCACGAAAATTATTCCGACGTCTCTCAAGAGTACGCCGAGGCCTTTGCTGCCGCCCATGACGCCCCTCTCCATATCGTCAACGTACGCGAGACGTACGGTCAAGGGATCCCCGACCTGGCCCACACAGGCCGGGGCAAGCGCATGTGCTCCGTCTGTGGCCTGGTCAAGCGGCACATCATGAACCGCATCGCCTACGAGGGAGGATATGCGGCCATCGCCACAGGGCACAACCTGGACGACGAGGTGGCCGTACTCTTACAGAACACCCTGCACTGGCAAGGGGGATACCTCAAGCGGCAAGCCCCCGTGCTGCCATCCACCCATCCCAGGCTTGCTCGCAAGGTCAAACCCCTCTGCCATCTCTACGAACGCGAGACGGCCGCCTATGCCCTGGTGCAGGGCATCGCTTTCGTCGAGCAGGAATGCCCCTACTCGGTGAACGCCAAGACGATCTTTTACAAGCAGATCCTCAACCAGCTGGAGAGGCGCTCCCCGGGCACCAAGATGCAGTTCTACCTGGGCTTCCTGCGGGCCAAGGAGGAAGGCCTCTTTTGCCTTGACGAACCGGAAAAGGAACTCACCTGGAACACCTGCCGCAAGTGCGGCCAGCCCACGACGGCGGGCGATCTCTGCGCCTTCTGCCGACTGTGGGAGAAGCAAAAGCACCCAGCATGAGCACAAGACCTCAGAGAGCCTACCGCTATTTCGACCTGGTCATGGCCAGTTTCGTGGCCGTGCTGATGATCAGCAACGTCGCTTCCTCCAAGATCCTCGACTTTGGCCCCTTTACCTTTGATGGGGGAACGTTGCTCTTCCCTCTCAGCTATATCTTTGGCGACGTGCTCACCGAGGTCTATGGCTATGCCCGCTCACGGCGGGTGATCTGGACGGGCTTTGCCGCCACGCTCCTCATGGCGGGCACCTTTGCGCTGGTGGGCGCCCTCCCCCCAGCTGAGGGCTGGGAGCACCAAGAGGCTTACGAGGCCATCCTGGGGATGACGCCACGCATCGTCGTGGCCAGCCTCATCGCCTACTTTGCCGGCGAGTTCTCCAACTCGTGGGTGCTGGCAAAGATGAAGATCCTCACCCGGGGGCGCTGGCTGTGGACGCGCACCATCGCCAGCACCTTGGTGGGCGAAGGGGTAGATACCTTGCTCTTTGTGATGATCGCCTTCTATGGAGCACTCCCCAACGCCCTCCTTTGGTCGGTGGTCGCCTCGAACTATGTCTTTAAATGCGGGCTAGAGGCCCTGGCCACCCCCCTCACTTACCAAGTGGTCAACGCCCTCAAGCGGGCAGAACAAGAGGATTACTATGATTACGATACGGACTTTAACCCCTTTAAAATCGGAAGATAGAGCTTTTCCAACCGATGGGAGCAGAACCCAATGACGAACGCTGTGGAGCTTCCCCTGCCAGAAGAGTTGCCGCCCGATCATCGCAGCGGCTTTGTTGCCCTGATGGGCAAGCCAAACGTAGGCAAATCCACCCTGCTCAATGCCTGGCTGGGCATCAAGATCTCGGCCGTTTCACCCAAGCCCCAGACCACGCGCACCCGGCTTTTGGGCATCCTCACCCGGCCCGATGCCCAGGTGATCTTTGTCGATACCCCGGGCATCCACCAGCCCAAGAACAAGCTGGGAGATTTTATGGTGCAGGCAGCCAAGCGCGCCCTGCCCGATTCGGACCTCGTCCTCTTTATCGTCGACGTCTCGCGCCCCCCCAGCGAGGAGGACGAACAGGTGGCCCGGCTCTTTCGTGGGTGTGAGGTCCCCGTCTTTCTCGTGCTGAACAAGACGGACCTCATCTCAGGGGATCGGCTCGAAGCGAACCAGGCTGCCTACGAAGCCTTGGGGCACTTTGACGAGGTGATGCGCATCAGCGCTCTGACGGGCTATAACCGCGAGGAGCTTCTCGAAAAGATTATCGCCAGGCTGCCCCTGGGGCCGCGCTACTACCCAGAGGATCAGCTGACTGACCAACAGGAGCGTTTCATCGCCGCAGAGCTGATCCGCGAGCAGGTCCTCCGCTTCCTGGAACAGGAGGTCCCCCACGCCATCGCCATCGTCATCCAAGAGTTCAAAGAGCGGCCCAATGGGATGCTCTACATCTCGGCATACATCTACACGGAAAAAGAATCCCAAAAGGGGATCGTCATCGGGCGCAAAGGGGCCATGCTTAAGCGCATCGGCCAGGAGGCCCGCAAGTCCCTCGAGGCGTTCTTTGAGCGGCGCGTATACCTCGACCTTTGGGTCAAAGTGCGCAAAAACTGGCGCCGCAAGGAACACTATTTGCGGGAGTTTGGCTTCTCCCCGCACTGAGATCAAGGGGGAAAGGGCTCAGTTCTGCTCGGCAGGGGCGAGGCGGTAGCCAATGCCGCGTTCGGTGAGGATGTACTTGGGGTTGGCAGGATCAGGCTCGAGCTTTTGGCGCAGCCGCCAGATAAAGAGCTTTACATAGTTCACATTGTCGGTGTACTCTGGCCCCCAGACCTTTTCCAAAAGCTGGCGATGAGAGAGCACGCGTCCCGCGTTCTCGGCCAGGTAAAAGAGGAGCCGCGCCTCCGTGGAGGTGAGGTCCACACGCTCGCCATTACGCCGCACTTCCCAACGCTCCGGATCGATGATTAGATCCTCCGTGACATAGGGCTTTTTCCCTCGGTGTTGAGAGACGGTCCCTTTGGTGCGGCGCAAGATGGCCTCGATGCGTGCCTCCAGCTCTTTGAGGCTGAACGGCTTGGGGATATAATCGTCGGCACCCATCACCAGCCCCCGAACGCGATCGGACTCTTGCCCGCGCGCCGTGAGCATGATGATGGGCACGGTAGACATGTCGCGGATGCGCTGGCAGGTCTCCCAGCCATCGAGTTGGGGCATCATCACATCCAAAACGACGAGATCCGGGCGCAGCGCCCAGAGCTTTTTCAAGCCCTCTGCCCCGTTGGCAGCAGTGTGCACCTCATAGCCTGCCCGGGAGAGGTAGATCTCTAACGCTTTGACTAACGTGGCATCGTCATCGACCAACAGAATCTTGGCTTTGGGATCCATACTCCCTCCAACTCTTGCGCCACGTTAACTCTTACCCATAGTATACTATTTTGTCAAGAAAATTAGGCCAAGGAACCGTAAAGATCACATAAAAGGAATGTCAAGGCCTACGAGAAGCGAGGTAAAGATGACACCTGCCAAAGAACAAACCCATCCTCCCATCATCCTGGCCTCTGGTTCCCCGCGGCGGCAGTGGCTTCTCTCCACCCTGGGGATACCCTTTGCCATCGAGCGCTCGGACGTGGAGGAAACCTTTGCCCCCCAAGAGGACCCCATCAACCTGGTGAGGCGCCTGAGCCTGGCCAAAGCGCGCTCGGTGGCTGCCAAGCACCCTGGGGCCCTCATCATCGCCGCCGATACGATCGTCGTCCTCGATGGTCAGGTGTTGGGTAAGCCCAGAGACGCCGCCCACGCCCAAGAGATCCTCTCGCGGTTGCGCGGTAGGTGGCACCGAGTCTACTCTGGGCTCACCCTTTTGGACACCCTCCAGCAGAGGGAATGCCTCCAGCATGCCATCACCCCCGTGCGCATGCGCCACTATTCCGACCAAGAGATCCAGCGCTATGTGGCCAGCGGAGACCCCTTGGACAAAGCCGGGGCCTATGCCATCCAACATGCCGAGTTCGCCCCCATCGCCGAGATCGCCGGCTGCTATGCCAACGTGGTGGGGTTCCCCCTCTGCCACCTCTACC
>JAGGYI010000045.1 GCA_021162655.1 Anaerolineae bacterium | reverse complement strand
GGGTAGTGATCCAATGGAGGAGGCCAGCTGCCCCTGAGTTCTGGTTAATCAACACCCGAATAGGTCGATTAAGCAGCTTCTCTGTGTTGAAAACAGTATAGATCTCCCGATCCTTCAACAGGCCATCCGCATGGATGCCTGCCCTTGTTGTATTAAAGTCCTCCCCAACGAAAGGAGTCATCGGCGGGATGTCATAATCCAATTCTTTGCGATAGTACTCGGCGATTTCGGTGATAACCTCAGGGTTCATTCCATCGAGGGTTCCTCGCAACGCCGCATACTCAAAGACCATTGCCTCCAAAGGAGTATTCCCTGTGCGTTCCCCGATGCCCAACAGAGTGCAATTCACCGCCGAGATGCCATAAAGCCAAGCCGTGCCTGCATTTACCACCGCACGATAAAAGTCGTTATGCCCATGCCACTCAAGAAGCTCACTGGGGAAGCGCCCATAATGCCAAAGCCCGTAGGCGATCCCTGGAACACTTCGCGGCAAAGCCACTCCTGGATAGCTGATCCCTAAACCCAATGTATCGCACGCCCGAATCTTGATCGGGATTCCACTCTCTTTGGCCAACTTGGAGAGTTCATAGGCCAGTGGCAGGACGAAACCGTAAAAATCTGCTCGGGTGATATCCTCGAGGTGCACACGAGGTTTGACTCCCACCGAAAGGGCGTCCTTTACCACCCCAAGGAACTGATCCATGGCCTCCCGCCGGGTCATATGCAGTTTCTTAAAGATATGATAATCCGAGCAGCTTGCCAGGATCCCTGTTTCCTCAATGCCCATCTCTTTGACGAGAAGGAAATCTTCCTTACGTGCTCGAATCCAGCCGGTGATTTCCGGATACTCATACCCCAGAGCCCGACAGGCCTCCACAGCTTTGCGATCCTTCTCACTGTAGAGGAAAAACTCACATTGCCGTATTAGTCCCTTGGGGCCTCCCAACTCGTGCATAAATTTGTAAAGTTGGACAATTTGCTCCACCGTGTAAGGTGGCCGCGCTTGCTGACCATCGCGAAAAGTGGTGTCGGTAATCCAGATCTCATCAGGAGGACGCATCGGTACATGTCGATGGTTAAAGGGGATCTTGGGAACCTCATCATAGGTGTAAAGCAATCTATAGAGCTGAGGCTCTTCAACGTCTTGCAACGTGTATTTATATTCTGTCTGCTCAAGAGTATTTGACCGTCTATTAAACTCTAACATGGTACCTCCCTAGTAATAAGAATGAAGCTTCCTTGACCTCGATCTATATTAAAAAGGCCAGTCTCCACCAGGAGAACTGGCCTTGTCCTCTTTGACAAATAAGCACCCAGAACTACCCTGGCGGAAGGGCCTCCTTCCCACCAGGCCTCCTAGGCTCCACATTCGCCCGAAAAACAACTTTTACACTCACCGAAACCACCTTATAACGACAACGCGACGGTACCTCACGGCACCGTCGCCTGTGTTGCCTCTATAATACTTGAAAAACCCTTCTCTGTCAAGAAAAACTTCCTATATCGGTCGAAACGAAGCCCTCTTCACACGCACTCCCCAAACAGGGACAAGGGGCAAAATTCCGAAAAAGAAAACGAGCAAAACTGAGAGTTCCCCCCACAACGTTGTTTCTGGAGAGGGTTTCCCCAGGATGCGGCTAAGCAGCGCGTCAAAAGTATTGCCCACTCGGTTGGCCACGCTGAGCAAACGTAAATAAGTAATGATGTCCTGAGCTGTTCTTGCGCCATAGCGTTCAACAAGTTGAGCCACAAGATCAGGATCGGGATGTCCCCCATGTTCCACGTAATGGCGAGCAAAAAACAAGGCGGGGGCCTCGTCTACCGTCGCAAACTCAACCTCACCTCGCAAGAGAGAAACCACCTGCTTCTCTTCAAGGCCCTGCTCCTGGGCATAACGACTGAAAAGCCGCCCACAGGAGCGGCAACCATACGCACCTGTCACTGTCAACAGCAATTTGGTCGCCAAGGAGAGAGTAAGCGAAGGATTACTCTGGAGGGACCTCAGTTTGGCAGGCTCTTGCCAAAAAGAAGTTAAATCATCGAGCAGCTCGCGCGCACTGTGGTACACCTGCTTGCAGAAAGGAGGGCAAGTCTTTCTCGCCCGCTGGTAAGCCTTGGCCAATAGAAAAGCCGAAATCCCCCCGGCCACACTTCCTAGGAAGATCAACCATGCGCGCTTGTTCATCGCTTTGCCCCCTTCCCTATCCTGGCTCACTCTGCTACCACGCGATGAAAGCGCTTCTTCCCCGCCCGAAGAAGCAAAGCTTCATCCCTTAAATCATCCAATGTAACCACTTGTTCCACCGAGGTGACCTTTTCTCCGTTGACATAGGCCCCACCCTGCTGAATAAGCCGGCGAGCCTCACTGCGAGATTTGGTCAGTCCCACCCGGCAAAAGAGTTCCGTCACCATAATACCCTGACGCAACTCATCCTCAGCCACCTTGGTAGTAGGAACCGCCTCCGCAGCAGCCTGCCCACTAAAGAGCCGACGGGAGGCCTCCTGCGCCTTTTGGGCCTCCTCCTCACCATGGACCCAACGGGTCACCTCGTAGGCCAGCACCTCCTTAGCCTTGCGGAGAGCCGCCCCTTTTACCTTGCAAAGCTCGCGGATCTCCTCCAGAGGGAGAAAAGTATACAGCTTGAGAAAACGCTCTACATCCGCATCATCGGTGTTGATCCAATACTGGTAAAACTCGTATGGCGAAAGTAAATTAGCATCCAGCCAAACTGCTCCCTTGGCCGTCTTGCCCATCTTGGCACCTGAGGCCGCCGTCAGAAGCGGGAACGTGAGAGCATAGGCCGTCCCACCTGTCACTCGCCGGATCAGCTCCACACCTGCAAGAATGTTCCCCCACTGATCGTTCCCCCCCATCTGGAGGACACAATCATAATGTTGATAGAGATAGAGAAAATCATATGCCTGAAGGAGTTGATAATTGAACTCTATAAAGCTCAGCCCTTTTTCCAAACGAAGACGATAAGCCTCCGAAGCAAGCATCCGATTCACGCTAAAATGGCGACCAATCTCTCGCAAAAAGTCAATATATTTAAGTGGGAGTAACCATTCGGCATTGTTAAGGATCAAGGCTTTCCCCTCGCTGAAATCCACAAAGCGACCAATCTGCGCTTTGATCGCCTGAAGGTTCTCTTCAATGCGTTCCTTGGTCAATAGCTGGCGCATCTCGGTGCGGCCACTTGGATCACCGATCATGCCCGTTCCGCCCCCAACGATTGCAATGGGCCGATGCCCATGCCGCTGCATATGAGCCAAAGCCATGATCGTCAGAAGGTTCCCCACATGCAAGCTAGAGGCACTGGGATCATAGCCTATATAGCAAGTGATTGGGCGATCCAAAGCTGCCCGTAATCCTTCCTCATCCGAGACCTGCTCAACAAAACCGCGCTCTTTGAGGACGTCGTATACGTTCGCCATACTCCTCCCTCAACTTGACACTCGCCAGAAGTCTGATACGATCAATGGTATGCTGCCCCATGGGGTTTGTCAAATCTTCTCCGGAGCGAGCTCTTTTCATGACAGCAGATATAGGGGTGCTCCTCGGTGTCGTCGCTATTGCAGGGCTTACCCAAGGAGTGACAGGTTTTGGCTTTGGCCTCCTCAGCATGGGGCTGATGGTGGTTCTATTTCCCCTTCAAGATGCGGTCGTCATCGTTGCTATTTTAGGGCTAGGGCTCTCTCTACTCAATCTATGGACAGTACGCACCAGCATCCCTTGGAAAGAAGCCAGCTCGATCCTCCTCACAGCTTTACCCGCCATCGCTTTAGGTAATTACTTTCTTCGCACCTTGCCTCTTCAGGTGCTTCGCGGCGGGATAGCCATCATGATCCTCATTGGCTGTGCCGTCAGCCTTTGGACTCCAAAAAGAGCGCTCATCCACCATCCCTTCCCCTGGGCCCATCTGGCCGGCCTGATCGGAGGTGTCTTTGGAGGAGCCTTGAATATGGGCGGTCCCCCGGCAGTCCTTTACACTTTACTGCGTGGTTGGGAAAAATCCACAGCCAAAGGATTCCTGGTGGCCTATTTTGTTCCTACTAGTATCCTGCGTGTCATTCTTCTCTCTCTCACAGGGATGGTCACTCGCAAGAACCTAATCCAAGGAGGTGCCTTGCTGGTCCCTGCCATCCTTTTTGGTTATCTCGGCACTCGTATCTTCCAACGAATAAGCACCCGGATTTTTCGCTATCTTGCTACAGTCCTCCTCCTAGGGCTTGCCATCAAGATCATCCTCTCCTGAGCACACTGAAATTTTGACTCCCGGAGAGACGAATGGAGATTCTGGGGCAGATTCTGACGAATAACGTCCTTCCCGCATTCCTTGTTATGGCTATCGGGGTCCTTTTGGACCGCAAGCTTCAGGTAGACAAAAAGAGCCTCTCACGCACCGCCATTTACGTATTAACTCCTTGCCTGGTCTTCTCTTCCGTCGTCCGTTCAGAACTCTCGGGCGAGCTCTTCGGCCAGATGATCCTTTACGTTCTCCTCATCACCCTTACTATGGGGGGCTCGCTATCCTTGTGGGATACCTATTCCGCTGGCCCGCACGTACAAGCGATGCCCTCGTTCTCAGCACTGCTTTCCTCAACTCGGGGAACTTTGGGCTTTCTATCGTCCTTTTTTCCTTCGGCGAGCAAGGGCTTGAGCTAGCCACCATCTTTTTCGTCGTCTCTAACTTTGTTTGCAACACTGTGGCCGCTTTTTTCGCCGCCCGCGGCCGTAGAAGTACCAAGCAAGCCCTTCTCCAAGTTCTTAAACTACCGGGGCCCTATGCGTTCCTCTTCGCTCTACCCGTTCGCGCTCTGAAAATTCCCCTTCCCCCACTTCTCACAAAACCGATCAGCCTCATTGGGCAAGCATCAGTGCCCATTATGCTTATGATGCTAGGGTTGCAGCTTTCACAAACCCAGCTAAGTAGGCGCTACCGTGAAATCAGCATAGGGGTATTTCTGCGGCTTTGCGTGGGTGCCTTGGTCGCGATTGGGCTTGCTTCAGCTATGCACCTTGAGGGATTAGCACGCCAGGTCGCCATCGTCGAGGCTTCCACTCCCACGGCAGTGAGCTCTGGGCTTATGGCCATTGAGTTCGATGCTGACTCTGAGTACGTCACCAGCGTAATCTTTTTCTCCACCCTTTTGAGTAGCATCACGCTAACATTGCTCCTCTCCTTCCTTGGCTAAATTCTGCTCTCCTCTTGTGCAGAGGTAACGCATATGTTATCATTGCCACAAGAGGAGGGCAGGAGGAAAGGCGTGGCGAAAATTCTTACCCTCATTGTACTCTGCCTAGGAGTATTCCTTTTCGCTATCTTGCAAAGAGCCCAGGCCCTGCGGAAGAGCGGCCGAGACAAAATTACCGCTGGGATAAAGAACATCGCCAGCGGTAAACAGCAAATTGCTGAAGGGAAACGCCTTGTCCGACGGAGTTATCTCTTGTTCCTTTTTGCCTTCCTTCTCACCTGTGCTTTCGCTTACGCCCTTTTATCCCTCTTACGAACATAGCCTCCTTTACAACGTCGCAAAAAGACTATGGCCTCCTCTCGACTGCGCACCTGCCCCTTCACCTGAGCCTCCTGCAAGCGCTCGAGCCACTTTCCCACGTCGGGGCCAGGCTTCAGACCCAAGACCTCCATCACCTCTCTCCCCGAGAGGAGCCTTGGCGGCGCAACCAACCGGTCATATCTCCGGAACCAAGCCTCTAAAAGAAACTGGACAACGTCCAAATGAGCTTTTTGCCGAGCTTGGTCCTGCAAAACCAAGAAAAGAATCGCCCCATCCAGACCAGCCTTTCCAACCTGGCGGAAATAACGATATGCCCCCAAAGGCTCTCTCAAAACGCTCCCTTCGAGTAAAAGACGCACCCCCTGGAGGATCCTCTCGAGATAACACACCTGCTGGCTGCTAAAGCGCAGGCGCCTAGCTACCCGAGCCGCTCCCCTCGGCTCATTCCAAAAGACAGGGACAAGTAAAGCAGCGAGTTTGAGAAGAAGCCGACCCTTCTGTCCCGGAGAGAACTCGTCATTCCAGTGCATCAGCAATGCTCCTCGATAAGGCCTCAGCTGTGGAAATGGCCCGCCCCCTTCTTCGAAGCCCGCCAAAACCTTTTCTAATTCACGCAACGTCGCTATTGCATCAGCAGCCAATTCAGAGGAGGCCAACTCGGGGAAGACAACCCGCAAAGCTCCCAACTCGAAAGCACATTGGAAAGCCTCACTTGCCTCCCTGAGAGAGAGAATCTGAACAAGTTCATCTCTGATCCTCTCTGCTGAAACTTTGCTCAAGGCCCAGGCCCAGCGTCGAGCCAATTCCATCGTATCGTCCGTAAGGACAAATCCCAAGCTCCCCTGTAAACGCACTGCTCGCAGAACGCGCAAAGGATCCTCAGCAAAGGCCTGTGGATAAACTACTCGGAGCAGCCGACGGGACAAGTCCCTTTGCCCCCCTGTAGGATCGATCAATTCCCCCACTCCCCCCTCTAGTAGGGGAACAGCCATCGCATTCACTGTAAAATCCCTGGCCTGAAGATCCTCCTCGATGCTTTCAGCCCGCAGCTTTGCCAAATCGACATACTGCCTGCGGCCCTCAAGCACAAAGACGACCCGGGCGGTATCCCGTTCGAGGTCAAGCGGGACATAAGCGCCATGGAAACGATCGGCTATCTGGCGCGCTAGGGCTATCGCCCTCCCTTTAACCGCCAAATCCACATCACAGCCTGGTCGCCCGAGCAAGGCATCGCGCACAGCCCCCCCAACGAGATAAAGAGGGCAAGAGAGCGTGCAAAGATATTCAATTACTGCCCAACGCAGAGGCTCCTGACGAAGCCAGCGCTCTATTCGCTCCTTGAACACCTTTCCTCCAGACAAAGCACCCGCTGCTCCGGGCAGCGGGTGGGGCATCTAAATTCAATGGAAACCGTCAGAACTCACCCCAATGAGCAGCCAGATACTGCAAAGCCAATATCGTCTTGGCGTCCACGATCTGCCCGCTTTCAATCATCTCCAGAGCCTCTTCTAAAGAAAATTCCTGGACGAGAATGTCCTCCCCATCCTCAGGAAGCCCTCCTCCCCTGGCCACACGATCTTGACATTCAACGGGGGCAAGGTAAACACACACGCGCTCAGAGCTTCCTCCAGGGCTAGGATAAACCGTCATAATATGGTGTAATGCCCGCAACCTATAGCCTGCCTCCTCTAAAGCTTCACTGCGCACCACGTCCTCGGGGGCGCGCCCCTCCTCCCACATCCCAGCAACGATCTCCCAGAGCCAGCCAGGCCCACCACGCACATAGGCAGGATAGCGAAACTGCTGCACCAGCACCACGCGGTGCCGCTTCCTATCAAAGGGGAGAACAGCTACCGAATCCCCTCGCTCGAAAACAAAGCGAACGAGGGGAGGACTCATCGTCCCATCAAAGCGCTCATAACGCACCACAGCGCGGTCAATCTT
>JAGGYI010000210.1 GCA_021162655.1 Anaerolineae bacterium | reverse complement strand
GTCAACGGAGATCACAAGGAATAAAAGAATTTGACGCAGCGGCAAAATTCGTATAGAATAGCGCTCGAAAGTTCCTCGGTAGCTCAATCGGTAGAGCGGCCGGCTGTTAACCGGTTGGTTGTTGGTTCGAGTCCAGCCCGAGGAGCTATTTTTTATGGCTATCCCCAAAAAAGTATCCCTCCGACTTGCCCCATAAGAGGAAAACTCTTGACAAAGTAGATATTGTTGGTTATAATGTTGCATGCTGTGTATGCGGATATTTAAATATTTAAATATAAAGAAAGACTATGCGAGAATTAATTAAGGTGTTAAAGGCACTGTCTGACGAAGTGAGACTTCGCATCCTCAAAATTCTTCAAGAATGGGACGAACTTTGTGTTTGCGAAATTATGCAGGCACTAGATATTTCACAAACAAGGGCATCCAGGAACTTGGGCATTCTCAGAGATGCGGGATTTGTAACTGATAGACGCGAAGGAGTATGGATATATTATTCGATAAACAACGAAAAGATTAATGATTATCACCTAGAACTGGTAAAGTTATTATCAAAATGGCTAAATGATGAAGACGTCATTCAGAAGGATAGAGAAAGAGCAAAAAGAGTGATAGAATCAGGTTTGAAATATAAGTGCGCGAGAGCGCAAAACATAAGAAAAGGAGATTGAAAGATGGCATGGTTAACAGGGTATCCACGAGAAAAGGTTAAATGGTATCCCACTATAGACCTAAGTAAATGCGTAAAATGTGGGATGTGCATGAATTGTGGGAAAAATGTTTACGAATGGACCAAAGACGGCCCCAAGGTTGTACGCCCCTTTCAATGTGTCGTAGGATGTACCACCTGCGCTAATCTCTGTCTTGGAAACGCTATAACTTTCCCCGACATACAGGAAGTCAGAAAGCTTTATAAGAAACATGGGATTTGGGCAAAAGTAAAAAAGCAATTGATTGAGGAAGGGAAAATTCCAAATTCGTCCAGGGGAGGAGAGCAATAAGCGGAAAAAATCGCCAATTGAGAGGTATCTAACATTCTGGTTTTTTTGCTTTACATTGGTGTGGGCATCTTTTTAGAGAAGATAGCACCCGAGGTAGTAATCAAATTTGAAGGAGTTTGAAAGAGCTACCAATCAAGGGAGCCAAAGAGAGATCAGGAACCCTGCCTTGAAGGCAGGGTTCTTTTTGGGTAAACGGTTCCTTGGTTCCACCCTGTACCCAGAAAACCCTTCCCATGCTATAATAAGACTCAAAGACCAGGCCAAGGGAGCGATTGTGCGCAAAGCAACATCTCCCTCAAAGAGAAATTCGACCAGACACACGGGTCTCTTGGGAGAGAGCCTGGCTAGCCAGGCTCTTCAAAAGCGTGGCTACATACTCATTGAGAGAAACTGGCGCTGCCCTCAAGGCGAAATCGATATCATCGCTCAAGATGGTGACTGTTGGGTCTTTGTTGAGGTCAAGACACGCCACGGGCACACCGCAGGAGCGCCGGAGGAAGCTCTGACTGAAGCCCAACTCAACCGCCTATGTGAGCTAGCTGAGATCTACCTTGCAGAACGAGACCTAGAAGTGAGCTGGCGCATTGACCTAGTAGCCATCGAGCTGGGACCAAAGGACACTTTACGTCGCTTGAGAATCATCACAGGCATAGGGATAGACTAGAAAAACATGGGGAGCGATAACTCACCCAAGGTGCTCGTCATCCTGGGACCCACAGCCGTGGGGAAAACTGCCCTAGCACTTCAATTGGGAGCACACTTGGCTGCCGAAGTGGTTTCCGCCGATTCCAGACAGATTTACCGCTATATGGATATTGGCACAGCCAAGCCCACGCCCGAGGAGCGAGCCCGCCTTCGCCATCACCTTATCGATATCGTCGATCCAGACCAAACCTTGACCCTGGCCCAATACCAAGAACTGGCCAATCAAGCCATCCAAGATATTTGGTCAAGAGGAAAACTCCCCATGCTCGTCGGCGGCACAGGTCTTTACATCCGAGCCCTTCTAGAGGGATGGACGATCCCCCACGTCCCCCCCGATGAATCTTTGCGGGCCGAATTGGAAAGAGAAGCCGAGCGCTTTGGCCCTCAGCACCTCCACGAGCGCCTTGCCCAGGTGGATCCCCTAGCTGCAAAACGGATCGACCCTCGTAATGTACGGCGAGTCATCAGAGCCTTAGAAGTATATTATCACACGGGCAAACCTATCTCCCAACTGCAGAAAAAAGCTCCTCCTCCCTATCACGTGTACAAGTTGGGGCTAACGCTACCCCGGCCAGAACTCTACAAACGCATCGACGCTCGAGTTGACCGCATGATTGCCGAAGGACTCGTCGAAGAGGTGCGAGAGCTAGTAGCTCGGGGCTACGGATATGAACTTCCCTCTATGTCTGGCTTGGGATACAAACAAATAGGCCAGTACTTGCGGGGCGAAGTTTCTCTAGAAGAAGCCATTGCTCTGATCAAGAGACACACTCGACGCTTTGTCCGTCAACAGTATAATTGGTTTCGCCTCTCTGATCGCTCCATTCACTGGCTCGATGCCGCCCAACTGGACGTCTCCGCCCTTTTGGAAGCGGTCCTAACCTTTTGGGAGCAGGACACCAAAAAAGAGGGCCTATCCTCATGAGCTACACGGTTCAAAAAAATGGCAATCGGCGTTCTATCTCTCTCGTTCTCCTTGTCCTTGCTGTCATTGCAGTAGCGGGTGCTCTGCATTGGCTACAAAATCGAAGCGCCCCCGCACCCGTTAGGGCTACTCTCGTTGTCCTGGAAGGAGAGGCCATCATTACTCGCGCCGATGCCGGCACGGATCCTCCCATCACCGCAGGGCAAAACACCACCCTTCAGAGAGGAGATCAAGTCACTACAGGGGATAATACCCGAGCGCGGTTAAGTTTTGGGGATAGCGAACTTGTCGAGATAGGAAGCAAAACTCAACTGAGCATTCTCGACCTTTATCGTACGGCCATGTCCCGTGCCTTGGTCGCCATCTTGAGCTTAGAAAAGGGCCAAGTTCTCTCCAAACTCCAGCGAAAACCCCTGCAAGGAACGCGTTTTGAGATCCAAACCCTCCCCGCCACTGTGCATACCCAACACGCAGCTTTTCAATGTCAAGTGCTCGAAAAGAATCACATCCACGTTACCGTTTACGAAGGAACAGTCGAGATCTCTATGGGCGAACAAACTGCCCAGGTACAAGCTGGTCAAGAAATCGATGTACAGCTAGGACAACCCCTCTCCCCAGAGCCAGCTCAAGGCACCATGTCCGTTGAGCTCCCAACTCCCCTCTCCCAAAGCACCCCAACTTTGACCATCCAAGAGAAGACTCTCTTCCCTCCTGCTCTAACTCCTACTCGCCCTGGCGATGAGATGGTACTTTACACTGTTCAGCCAGGAGATACCCTTTATAGCATCTCGCGCAAGTTTGGAATCCCCTGGCGCACCATTTGGGAAGCAAATAAAAAGAGTCTCCCCAGCCCGGAACTGATCCGTGCTGGGCAACAACTACGCATCCCTCGAAAATAAATAACCTTTACTTGAAGAGCAGGGGAAGCTGGAGAAAAACCAGAGTGCGGGTTACAGTGGGAGTTGCCGGCAGAGTAAGTTCTGGTGTAGGAGTACTCGTTGGCTGCAAGGAAGCTGTCGGAGTGGCCGTGGGGCTGCCTTCTAACGGCAGAGGCGCACTGATACTTTCATTACCGGCCAAATCACTAATCCGGAAGCGCAAGTGAGTGCCCTCTGCCGATGGTGCCACTAACTGTACCGTTCGCGTTCCAGATATGCCCTCCACTTGAAGGTTCTGCCAAGCTTCCCAATGGGCACCTCCATCTCTAGAAACGGCCCATTGAGCACTCGCTACATCCAGCCCTGAAAGGGCGTCTTCCACCCACGCCGAACGAAAACCGTAACCCACCCACTGAGGTGGCGTCCTATCCAACCCAACAGCAAGTTGATATTCTTGTGCATTTCCTGCTTCATCCAAAAGGCGCACAAGAACCCTTTGGAGCCCCTCTTCCTCTCGAATCTTCCAAGTGATGGCTGGGCCATTGAGTGCTTGAGGAGCGCTGAAAATACTTATTCTGTCCAAATAAAGGTCTCCCGCTCCACTGAACCAGGTACGAAATTCGAGCCCATCATCCCGCCCAGGAGTAGAGCAAGTTGGCCAGCGGTCTCGGTACTCCAGTTGCAAGGGGAACTCCTCGTAAGCTCCACTACGAGCAAAGTCGGGTCCCGAGATCTCCCGCAAAGCATAGCGTCTCTGCCCTTGGTTATCTACAATGTCAAGCGTAGCCAAACCTGCTTGCAAAGTTCGATCAGGAGTCTTGAGGCGAAAGTATACCCAATAATCCCGCCAACTAGGTAGATCACAAGTATATGGGCCGTACCACCCTCCAGGAACATCGGTTCCCGCCCTTCCCATCCAAGCTTGACCATTCAATGCCTGCGGATCCTCAACCACGTGGCCACTTCCTGCCGCATGGTAAAGCTCTTCTCCCTCCCAGACCCAATCATTGCTGAACTGAACAGCTGTCGCCTCTTCACTTTGAATAGTAAAGGGAACCCATGGTGAACTATTCCAAGCTGGTGCTTGTACCTCCCCTCCTGGCAAAGTATTATCTACTCGGACCTGAACTTCATCCTCTGCCTCACCAGCCGCATTATGAGCTACCGCACGTATTACATGAACTCCCTCCGGCTCTTCTAAAGTGTTCCATCGCCAGCCAAAGGGTTCCTGGTCAACACTTGCCCTCAAGACCCCATCAACAAAATAATCCACCCGCTCAAGGTTTGCGCTGGCTTCTAGAGAGACGTGTACCACTCCTCGCACAGCCTCCCCCTCTCGAGGAGAAGCTAGCTCGATGTGAGGGGGAATCTGAGCCATTTTCTGCAATGTGCGAAGACGGATCTCAGGCAAAAGGGCATAAAGACGCTCGCCAGGGCAAGTATTCGCCGCGCAATCACGATGGGCCATGATCTTTGGCAGCCCTTCCTGATCGATAAACGCTCCCTCACCTAGGGGAGAGATGAAATAATCCCGACACTGCCAAGCCAACCATTCCTCCAGGCGCTCGAGAGTTGCAGAGGGGACGTCCTCTTTATCGTAATCTCCGATAAGAGCTACCCCTATGCTTCCCCAATCGAAGCGTCTGGCATGTCTGCCCACCACTCCTGGGCCTCCCGAACGCCCCTCATAGATATTCCCAAAGCGATCGATGAGATAGTTATAGCCGATATCCCCCCACTCGCGAACCACGGCATCGTAATAGTACAGTGCCCGCACAACAGCTGCAGGATCGAGGCCCGTATCGGCACTCCCAGTATGGTGCAAAATGATTACTTTAGGAACCCGATACTCTGGGGGCCAGAACATCAAATGCTCCTCAGCCCCCCAAGCACTACGAGGGATCACCAGAGGCCGTGAAGATGATACCCCACCGTAGGTAGCCGCCAACTCGGCCGCCGTCGGGCCAGGGCGTGTATCGAGACAAACCACCCGTAAACTGGTGAGAACAGGGGATTCGCCCTCGGAAGAAACCCGAAAACGAACTCGGTACTGGAAAAAGCGCCCCTCCCCTAAAAGGAGGTTTGTTGAATGCCAGCCATGGCGCCCGGGTGCATCTTCATCCTCCTGGAGAGAACACCACTCTCCCCAAGAATCTCCATCCTGGCTCAAACGAACGTCGAACGACAGAGAACCACGGCTAGCGGGACTAGTAATCCAACAAACACCCAACGCCATAAAAGGGAAAGGACTCTGCACCGGCAGAGAGAGATATTCTCCCTCTACGGTACCAGACGTCAAGCGTAAAGCCCCCTCGGCTTGCGCAACGACTTCCAAACCATCGAGGGTCCCTCCCTCCCAGTCCTGACGAGTGGACCAGAAAAAGTCCCGGACTTGGGCACTGGTGGGTGTCGGTGGAAGGGTTGGCACCGGAACAGTTGGCTCCGCTTCAGAAACAGAGGGCCCAACAAAGGTCCCCACATTAGGTACTGCAGAAGAATGGCCATACCCATCGTCAAAATGGAAGCGAAAAGTATGTTCCCCAGGCGCAAGCTTGGTGACCAGGCGATACAGATTCCTCGAACTCTCAGGGACTCGCTGCAAAGCCCTCGCCTGCCCATCGATCAACACGCTTGCAATGGCAGGAAGATCCCCCAGAGCGCTTTCATAAAAGGCCTGATAAGTAAACCAAGTGTTTGTATCTCCAGAGAGAGGATCCACAGAAGCATAAACAATCCGCCCAGGTGAGGGACGAGTTACCTCTATGCCAGTGTAATAATGTTTGAGAATGGCCTCGAAATCCTGCCCTTGAACAGCCAATACCCGAGCCCCCTGCTGGCACATTCCTACACCGTGCCCCCAAAAATAGGTATACCCACAGGGGCAGCTCACACTGCGGCAATAGGGTAGATACCCTCCCCAGACATCCTCGCTATTGCGTGTATGCCCATTACAATGCGCAAAAAAGAAAGCATGAATGATATTCCCTGCATAAGTAGCCACAACCCCATGAGTCTCATCCACCGCTTGGTCCGTTGTATCATAATGGGTCGCGCTCCATGCCTGGCAATGGACTGTCGTGCAAACGTCCGCCCCAACATCACTATGAGCATGCCGTGTCGCCGCATAGCTTCGCGCAGCCACTGCCTGGGCCTTGAGCGCCTCCATCGGCCAATAGGCCGGCACCTCCTGGGCAACAACGCCCTTGAGATACTCATCTAAAGGCATGACCACAACAGAACCATCAGGCATCAGCACCCGAATGGTGCTCGGTGGAACTTGGACATTGGAGAGCCCATACCCCCTGGCCCTAACTTCCTCTTCGCTTGGGGGCTCTTGGCCGGGGTGCATTACCCTCTCGTCGATCACCCTGGCCTCCTGAGGGCTGGGATGTTGGGGAATCATCTCCAAGGAAAGCGAGGTCCAACCGGATTCCTGAACCCGCTGGTAGGTTTGCGTCATCCCGATGTACTCTGGGGCTTGAACACGCACATTGTACACCCCTGCGGGCAAGGGCAAGATGTAGCGCCCCGCCTGGTCCGTGATCGCAGACCTTTTCCCAACGGATACCCGGGCCCCTACAATGGGCTCCCCTGTGGCAAGGTCCGTCACAGTGCCCATGAATCCACTGGAATATTCAATCAAGGGCCCTTGGCTCAGCAAAGGCGCCCCATAGAGCAGCAACCCCACCGCGCCGAGCAACAAAGGCCAAAGCCATCCCCGCCAGGGAATCTCTCTCATCGCGCCCCGTCACCAGAGGCAAGCCGATGAGCCCAACGTGTAGGCTCTGGAAGTCGGTATCCTCTACCACATTGGAGAACAAGATCGATAGCACTTTCAAGACGCATTTTATGCCCCACAGATACGAACACCGGCTTTACCCTAGTCCGTGTACGGACGACAGCTCCAATGATCTCCTTTCCATCCCAAAGCCAGGAATAACTACCCCTTTCGATCCCCGGCTCTTCAAAAGTCCCGCAAAGTCGGGATTTTGCACAACCCACGGTTGGATGATCCAGCAAGATCCCTATGTGAGTAGCGATGCCCATTCGACGAGGATGAGCATATCCTTGCCCATCAAAGATGAGCACATCAGGATCGTGCTCCAATTTCGCCAAAGCCTCTAAAATGGCTGGAGCCTCACGAAAGGAAAGCAATCCCGGCACATAAGGGAAAGCCAATGGCAATTCTGCTCGGACGTGCTCAATGATTTCTAATTCAGGGAACCGCATTACTACCACAGCAGCGCGAGCCACCCCGCCTTTTACCCCCACATCAATTCCCGCCACCGTAGTGATCTTGGGTAAGACATCTTTTTGGATAATGCGCGAAACCAACTCGCGTTGCAGAGCTATCGCCTCTTGAGGGCTGAGATCCCAACGATGCCGTATCACTGGTACAAGCATGTAACTCCTCTTGGGAAAAGATTCCTACCCTCCACTATAGCGCTCCTTGAAGAACTGGTAAAGGTCTGTTGCCTGTCTGACCTCAATAGCTTCCCAAGGAACATGTTTTTCCACCATCAGGAAAGCCACTTCTTGGGGGCCTCCTAACCCTCCATGGCAAGCCCATTGTTCCTCAAAACAAGAGACAATCTCTGTCTTGGGTTCGTAACGTCCCATTAAAATAAGGTCTCCAGCATGAGGGAAACGTGCCATGCGCCGGATGAAATCCGCCATCACTCGGGGAGAGGCGACGCCTTCCAGTGGATCTCTGCCCAGAACCCGGTATTCCCCATCCAAGAAAAGCTTCCCTTCCCGAGAGGAAACGATCACCGTCTCCCCTTCTCTTCCTATCACTAGCCAGATGCCTGGATGGGCCAAAAGCCCCTGTGCTAGCCCTGGGAAGAACTCCTCGATCTCAGAAAGGGAGAGCTGCTTGGAACCAACATTCAAATAAACGTGCGACATAGACCCGGAATTGCGCACGACGACATCCGCCTCCCTAAGACTTTCCAGAGAGGCCTCCTTGCCATTGTGGCCGTCAAGTCCAAAGCGCTCGCGAACGATCTCCGCAAGCCGGTGCGGGACCCGCGCCAGTGCCGGACGAACGTTCGACTCAATAGCCTGCAATTCCTCCTTTAGGTACATCGCATGAAGGACATCGCGTCGCTCAATGTCGAGGCTTTCTGCAAGACGAGCCCGCTTGCCCACCAGCCCTCGGATGAAATCCCCCAAGCTTTGCCCATACGCCTTGCGAAAGGGAACAGCTGAGGTCATCCCATGATCCGAGAGAATGTAGAGATCATAATCCCGAGTCAGCGAGCGGCGACGGAAGCTATCTATTCGACGAACACGCGCATCGATCGCCCGCAGAGCACGGAGTGCCGGCTTGGAAAGAGGGCCATAATGATGGGCAACCTCATCATAACCATAATACGTCGTGTAAATCGCTGGAACCCCCCGGTAGATGTCTATCATTACAGCAAAAGTTTGAACCTCTCGAAAGATCACATCGCCCATAATCCGCAAAAAAAGGGAGGTGCCCTTTAACAAGTGGGGCACTTTATCCTTACGCAAGAGAGCAGAGACACGTTGCACCACATCCTGGAAATACTCCCAAACAACCACAAAGAGCGTTTTGACCGTTCGAAAGGGATTAAGAAGGAAAAGCAAGAAGAAGCCCAACCCTCGAACGCTCTCAAAAAAGCGCTGGCGGTTCATTGCCCCCAAAGTGAACATCGAGAGGGAAGCATCGCCATCGAACATATTCATAAAGCTCGAACCGCCCTTGAGGATTCCTCGGCGCCCTTGGGAGATGCGCCTCTGGATCTCTGCGATTGCATTCGGCGAAGTGCAAGTAATAGCCCGCTGAGCCTCTTTGATGTACCAGCGAAAGCCAGGAATGTCCTCATTGTTACCAAACATAATCCCCGCCTGAGTGGCTGGAGTTGTGCAAGGGAGACCTACATACCAGGGACGGAGGATAACTTCTCCTTGCCGCCAAAGCCAACGCAGATGAGGGGCGTATCCTCTCTTCATGGCTTCGTGGAGGTGCTCGTAAGAGAGGCCATCGATCTGAATAATGAGAAGACCGGGGCGTTCCGTCTCGCTCAGCTTGGCCAACCCCAAGCGGCGAATGATAACGGTATACTTGGCGGTATAGCAGATACCTAGGACGGCAGCGGCTGCGTCCAAAACCATTTGCGCAAGCCGCGCCAAAAAGTCAAAGACCTTCATAGAAACTTCCCAGGGGGAAAGAGGAGGAGACGGGGATCCTCAGGTCTCTAACACAGAGTTATCCCCACCAAAGGGGTTAGGAACATAGCGATCTGCGTTCCAATCGTTCTGCCATTGATTCCCGTTGATTAAATAGCGGAATTGATATACTTTGCCCTTTTCCAATTCGAGGGTTATCTCCCACGTATCATCCACGTTAGAACGAACCAAGGGGTGAGAATGCCGATTCCAATCATTAAAATCACCCACTAGGTGCACTGTTTCAGCCCACACCGTCGCTGGCAATTTGAACGTCACTAACACCGTGCCGGGCTTGGGGCCATCACGTTTGATAATCATCGGCGACCTCCTTGGACAGCGCCGTCTTTTTAGGTACGCCCATCAAAGCTTCAAAAAGATTATACCGTCAAACAGAGGCCTAAGCAAAAGCCCCTCGCCCTATCTTTCTATTCCCACTGAGGTCTCCCAACGTAAGGCGGGGTTAGATCGGGGATAGCCCATCCACGGCGCCAGGCATCCTGCAGACGCGCATTGCGATCCAAGTATTCATGGAGAGGCTCCAAGGAGAATTCACGAATGATCTCCTCTACCGTCAACCCCTCTCGCTCCGCTTCCAAGGTAAAGAGATCCTCTTCGTGCCAGAGACGTATCTTGACATCGGGACCATACTTGGCTCTGATAAGAGGAATCTGCGACCGATTGAAATCACAATGAAAGACTTCGACATCAAGGTTCACTGTACGAGCGATGACCGGGTCAGCCCACCCAGTGACGCCCAGCACCTCTCCCATTACATCAACGATGCGAGCCCGTCTTGATTTGACGGCCGAAACAACGTAAAAATGGTTGTTCCACGCATGAATACTCAAATGCTTGCCCCCATCGTAGGCAGAGGACCAGAAAACGATCTCTGCGCCATTACACTTGAGCTCTTGCCATGTCTCTGGCCAAAAAATGTCAAAACAAATCTGCATACCTACCCGACCAAAATCTGTATCAAACACCCGCGCCTCGGTGCCAGGCGTCATCCCTTTTTCCAAGCTCCTAAATTCAGATCCCTCAACTACAGGATGTATTTTCGAATAGATCCCCACCACCTGACCACGACGGTCAAGCAAGACAGAGTCATTCATGTACTTATCGCCGTGGATAGCCGTTAGCGGGCAAATAATATAGCAGCCATACTTCTTCGCATACCCAGCTACCATGTCAATCGTCGGACCAGGGATCGGCTCCGCTACTTGAGCCAGATCAGTAAAGGAAACTCCCTGCTCCAAAAACGTCTCTGGGAGACAAATGATATCAGGCTTTTCCGCGGCCGCCTGTTCTATCAACGCGGCAATGCGCTCTCTGTTCGCTTCTACCGTCGGCCCACCTCTATCCAAAAGAGCCACCGTTGCGATGCGTACATGTCGCGCCATGGAACCCTACCTCCTTAAAAATCATCGGCTGCTCCAGCTGGGAAACGTCCATCACTAGTCAACTTTAGATGAGCCAATCGAAGCTTCCATGAAAGATCGATTCCATAAGGGCACGCTGGCAAAGGTCTGCTCTCTTCCAAAAAAGTTCGGACCCGCTCTGCATAGGGCTTGTAAAGAGTAATCGCCCTCTCTTGATTGTGAAACCACGGCCCCAAGCGCTGGCGGAGGGCATAATCCGGCGCCTCCTTGGGGCGGCCATCAAACATCTGGCGGTCAAACTTGCCCTCCAACTCAAAGACCTTGGGTAAATCCAAGTCGGGCAAGCGACATTGCCCACATTGGCGGCAAACGTAATCGCCCAATTCGGGCGCATCCCGGAGAATAGTTTCCAACACCTGGACATTAGGCTGCGTCCAGGCACAAACCGCCTCGATATCTCTCTCCAACATCTCTAAGGAGTTAAACCCACATGCCAGCACATCCACTTCCTGAGCCAAAGCAAAAGTGAACGCCTCCCGGACAGAACGATAAAGGTAACCATCTGCCAGCGGTTTCATTCCTATAATGCCCAACCTCTTCGAACGAGCGGCAGGAGCAACTTGTTGGGGGATCTCGGGATAATGACAAAAATCCAAGTAATTCACCCAATACATCACCACATCTAAATCGAGCTGCTCCATCACCCAGGGAAGAAGTTGCGGCCAGTGGGAGCTTACCCCTATAAAGTGCACCATCCCTTCCTCCCGAGCCCGCGCAAAGGCCTGGGCAGCCCCACCAGGGGCGAGTATCGCTTTCACCGCCTCCCGATCATTTACCCCGTGGTAGAGGAGGATATCCAGATAGTCCGTCTTGAGAGCTTCCAAAGACTCGTTAATTTCCTGCCAAGCTCCCTCAGCCTCACGCTGCCCTGTTTTGGAGACAAGAACGATCTCTGCTCTCTTGCCTACCAGAGCACGGCCCAGTTTACGCTCAGCCGCACCTCCCCCATAGCTCCGAGCAGTCTCTATATAGTTTCCCCCCGCTTCCAGGTACCGCTCGACAAGTCTTTCCACATAGCTCTGCCCAATCTCTACTTGATGAAAGCCCCCCAAGCCCAAAACCGAGACTTTCAACCCCGTTTTGCCTAACACACGTTGTGGTATCCGCCGCTCACCCATTCCTCTTCTCCAAACCTAGTCAGGCCCTCTGGCTAGCCCCACAGCTTTGCCGCACAACCAATTCTCCGGCAACGCGAACGTTTTCCACTTCTCTCCCCTCATAAAAAGCCAAGCAGAGCATAGCAACGCGCCGAGCCAGCTCCAGCAAATCAAAACGAAACGTCGTCAAGGGCGTTGGCAAAAAGGCGGCAAACTCCTCGTCGCCCAGCCCCACAATGGCTACATCATCCGGACATCGAAGCCCAACCTCCTGGAGCATGCCCATCGCTCTGGCCGCCTGAAGATCAGAGGCGCAAACGAGCGCCGTAGGTCCGTAGCCTGGACGAAAAACTCGCAGGAATCTTTCTCCCTCTCGCTCTAGGTCTGCAAAAACCCAATCCAAGGGAAGCTCAAGCCCATGCTCCCAAAGCACCTCAACGAAACCTCTATAGCGAAGCTGCCCTTCCAGTAGAGCAGGATCAAGGCCCAAATAAGCAACCCGATGGTGTCCCATGCTGAGAATGTGTCGCGTGATCTGTTCCATCCCCAGGCGCTCATCCAAGATGGCTGCCGGAGCCTGCTCATTCAAACCACGCAAAAGAAAAAGCGCCGAGGCCTTTTGGGCACTCAGCTGCGCATAATGTGCGTTCACCTCTTGCTCCCGACCTGCCACAGCGAAAAGGAGCACTTCTGTCTCTCCAGCAGGGGTTGGTTCTGGGAGCAAACAGAGATCCATCCCTGCCTGAGCCAGCTCCTTGGCTAAGTGCCAGATGAACCGCCCCATTAATCGATCCCAGGAAGAAACAAACAGCCCTACTTGAGGTCGCACGCCAGATAGCGGAGCATCAGAAACGAACCAGCCCACACCATGATGACTGTAAACACGCCCTAAATGAGCTAGCTCTCTCAACGCCCTCCGAATGGTGATCTGGCTAACCCGATACATTTTGCATAGCACCCGCTCACTGGGAAGCTTGTCTCCAGGGCGCCAAGTCCCGGCTTCGATCTGGGCAGAGATGTCCTCGACAACCTGCCAATATAATGGTTTAGAACGTTTCTTTGGAGGAATAGCCACGAACGTCCCCTCCCCTGCCTCACTGGGGATTGCCCTGTCGAGGGGCAAACCAACGATAATCTATATGAGGAAATATCTTGTCCAATTCGTAAAGCTTGCTCGCGTACCGCCCCGCTTCGGCTAGGTCCCCCTGCTCGAGTAAATCTGCCAGGCGGTGAAAACGCCCAAGGTGCTTTTTGAAGCGCGCCTCTGCATACTCTTTGGCCTGACCAGTTGTCACCAAAAAGGGCCAATCACTCGCTTGCAAAAGCAACAACTCCCGAGCTGCTTGGTTTAGGGCTGCAAGAGCCTCTTTTTGAGCCGCAGGATACTTTTGCACAAGCTTCTCCATGCGTTTCTCTGCCCTATGAATTGGTTCCCACATCCAATGCGTCTTGGGGTTGTCCCAAGTCCAATGGGTGCCCCCAGCTCCCCAGGAACTCTCTGGAAGAGCGATCACTTCTTCCGGCTCATTTACCTCCACATACTCACTAGCCGTTACCAGGTCCACCACGTCACTTTGCGCCAGCTTGCGCAATACTCGCTTGATCCACTCTATCCCCTCAAACCACCAATGCCCGAAAAGCTCAGTATCATAGTTCGCAGAGACAATCCCATATTTGGAAGTTTCCTCATGATAGGAACGAAGCAAATCCTCTACCAGCGAGGCGAAATGCTGAGCATGCTGCTCCACCTTATACTCAGCCCAATCAGGGTGATAGTAATCCTTGCCGCCTAAATCGACCTTTGGCCCAGTGACGCGCCAATATTGCAAGCCCGACTCGCCATCTTTTTTGTGAAATTCTCGATAATCTGCATCCCCTGGATAACCCCAATCCGCCGACCAGACCTGCTGCCCAGTGCGGTTGTTCCGCCCGATGACTGCAACAGGAGGATCCGTCAACCCTTTATCACTGCCCACCACATAGTATGCAGAATACGTCGTCCCTCCTGTCGCCTCCCGTTCCTCTATAGGAATCACATAGCGCCTTCTGATGGCACTGTACGGGCCAATGGCAACCTCCCCCGCAGCCTTTCCTACGGGGCGCCCTCCTTCTATGGCATGAGTCTCTACAAAGAAGCAAGTCAATCCTAACGGAGCCAAAAACTCTTCTAACGCAGGACGCACTAGGCCATCTTCATGGTAAGCAGGGCGATAAGCACACTCGGGGAGCCATATAGCCCTTGGAGAACGTCCAAAAAAGCGCCTGTAGCTCTCGACGCCTGTCCGCAATTGCCCATATATAGAGGAATCCCGCGCAAGGAGGGGAAGGTATCCATGGGTCGCCGCTGAGGTAACGATCTCTACATATCCCTCGTCCTGCAAACGCTTGAAGGCCAGGATCACATCTCCCGCAAAACGCTGGAGAAAGCTCTCCTTAATACGAAGATAATAATCTCGGTAAAAAGCGGCCAAATACTCCAAATGGGCATCGCCCATCTCACCAAATCGGAGGATGTCCCGACGTGCGACCTCAATCTCACGATCTAAATAAAGAAGAAAATGACGGCGGACATCGGGATCAGCGAGTTGCTCAGTAAGCACGGGGGTCAAACTCAGCGTCAGCTTGAAGGGGACCCCTTCCTCTTTGAGATCATAAAGAGCGTTTAAAAGGGGAATATACGTCTCCGCCAAGGCTTCGTGGAGCCATTCTTCACCATGAGGCCACTGGCCCGCCATCCGACAATACGGTAAATGGCTATGCAAAACAAAGGTGAAAGCACCTATCCCCTTCGTCTTGCGCAAAGAAGCTCGCCGCGCTTCTTCCTTTGCACGCGCCCTAAACTCCCCCTTCTCAATGGCGCGAATCAGGTGCTGGGTCCACTCGATCTCCCCGAGGATGCGCAGCTGAGCGTGATCTAAAACGGCCCTAAGGGTTGAAGGACTTGCGGCCTGCCGAGCCTGCTTTTCCAATGCCCGTTCCACACAGCGTAACTTTTCCTCAAGCTTTGCCAGGCGCTCACGCAGCATACTCAGCACTTCTTCTTCAGGTAGAGAATTCATAAAAAAGACCGCAATGTCCTGAGAGGAACGGGGAGGTTCCATCTCTAGCCAGGCCTTGCGCAAGAGGTGGCTCAGCTCCTGGCGCCCCCGCTCAGTGATCCGATAGATCGTCCGTGCAGGGCGCCCTTTTGAAGACTGGGTAGCCACACGTTCAATGAGCCCTTCCTCGGCCATTTTATTCAATTCATGGTAAAGGGAGGCGATCGGAAGAGTAGCCCACGTGCTAAAGCGTTCCTCCTGGAACATTTTTTTGATCTGGTAACCATACAGCTCACCCTGCTGGAGGATCCCTAGAACGAGCGCACGTGCCTTTTTCATCCGCCTCTCCCCAACCACAAAATAAGGCTTTTAGCCAAAGCTGCCTTACCTTACCACAGCCCTCCCCGCTTCGTCAACTATGGCCAGCAAGCTTCCTATTGACTCTGATCTGCCTGTATGCTATACTGCTGGTCGTGAACGATCACGTGAACGATCACGGGAAGCGAAGGAATCGCCACGTTACCATCCGGGATGTGGCCCAGAGGGCGGGCGTCTCTCCCCAAACGGTGTCCAGGGCGATCAATAACAAAGGCGAGATCAGCCCAGAGACTCGGCAACGCATTCTTGCCATCGCCCAAGAGATGGGCTACCGTCCCAACAGCATTGCCCGTGGACTAAAAACAAACCGCACCCTTACGGTGGGAGTGGTCGTCCCTGACATCGCAAACCCCTTTTTCGCCGAAGTGGTGCGTGGAGCTTCCGAGATCGCCCACAGCAGACACTACGGTGTGTTGCTCTGCAACACCGATGAGCGCCCTGAACGTGAATGGGCTATCCTTCATATGCTAGAGGCCCATAGGGTCGATGGGCTTTTGCTCATCAGCTCTCGACTCACTGATGAGCGGCTGCACCAAGCCATCGAGACTTGGCAACCCATCGTCCTTATCAACCGCCTCCAGAGGCCGCGTCCAGGTGTTGGCTACGTACTAGTAAACGATGCGGAGGCTGCCTTTAGAGCTGTGCGCTATCTAGTATCGCAAGGGCATCGCTGCATCGCCTTTTTGGGTGGGTCGCCCAAATCTCGCTCGGGGATGGAACGGCGGCAGGGCTATCTAAAGGCGATGCGCACTGCGGGCCTAACCACTGAGGATTCTTGGTGCCTCCCTTGTTCTCCTGATGTTGAGGGTGGACGCCAAGCGGCTCTCAAACTTCTTTCAGAGCATCCCGAGGTGACCGCAATCCTAGCATACAACGACCTGGTAGCCTTCGGAGTGCTTCAAGCCTGTCGCACTTTGGGGCGCCAAGTTCCCAAAGACTGTGCTCTCTTGGGCTGGGATGATATCATCTTTGCTTCCTATGCTACTCCACCCCTCTCCACCATGCGCATGCCCAAATACCAGATCGGAGAGAGAGCCATGGCCCTACTACTCGATCTCATGACCAAACCTGAATCAACCCCTCCTCCAATTCTTCTCGATGCAGAACTCATCCTCAGAGAGTCCGCCTAAAAACTCGGAAGGAGTACCTATGGCCAACCTCAAAGAGCTCATTCAAAAGTCAGACAATCTGCCCCAGGAACTTGCTGTCATCTCTGGGTTAGAGGTCTATTCCCGCTCCATCACCACAAAGGATGGAGTACTCTTTTTCCTCGCTAAACAAAAGGGTGAGCGCTTCCTAGGTATGCTCGGTTCCTCATTGCCCGAGGACTTTGATCTCTCAACAAGGCAGGTCGAATTTCACGGTCAGCAACTTTTCCTGGGAATCGGGCAAGCAAATCATCAAAACGCAGAGGCCCTGCGTCGAGCTCTGCCGTTCACCGCACCTGTACGGGTAGGTTTGCGCAAATCAGCTGGCTTGGGCGATAGATTGGGCATTGCCACACCAGGGCACATCCGAGCTTTACGACATGCTCCAGGAATCTTTGGGGTGCTTGCTCAGCAATCGATCCGTGAGATGGAACGCACACATCGCTCTCCAGAGCAAGTTATAGACTCTGCTACCTGGGGAGTCTTTCAAGAGGGTTGGCGAGAGGGTTTCGGTGCCGATGCAGATCATCTAAAGACCAAAGAGGATATCGATCGCTGTGTAACAGCTGGCTTTATCATGTACACCCTCGACCCGCGAGAACATGTAGACAACCAAGCAGAAACGGACTCTTTGGATACATTGCGTCAAAAGTTCTACTCCCTTCCTTGGGGACGCCTACATAGCACGGCTGAGGAGACTATGCGGACTTATGCCGGCAAAGACTGGACCCTCTCCCCAGACTGCACTCTCCACATGACAGAGGAAACTCTTTTGCGAGCAGCATGCAAATATGGCCAGGCTTTGGCCCACTTGGCAGAACTCTACCAGCACCTGAAAACGCGACTAGCGGGGCGCCCCTTTGAGCTCGAAATCTCGGTAGACGAGACGGACACTCCTACCAAGCCAGAAGAACACTTTTTCATCGCCAGTGAACTCGGTCGGCTAGGCGTGGAATGGGTCAGCTTGGCTCCCCGCTACATCGGCCGTTTTGAAAAGGGGGTAGACTATATTGGCGATCTCACACTTTTCGAAAAAACTTTTAAACGCCATGTCGCAGTAGCCAAGGCATTGGGGCCCTACAAGCTCAGCCTCCATTCTGGCTCAGACAAGTTTAGCATCTATCCCCTCATTGCACGGCTGGCGGGTGAGCTTGTCCACCTCAAGACAGCAGGTACCAGCTACCTAGAGGCGCTTCACGCCATTGCCCAAGTGGATCCTGCTCTTTTTCGAGAGATTCTAACTTTTGCCATCGCCAACTATGAGAAGGACAAAGTCTCCTATCACGTCTCGGCCCAGCTCAACCGAGTGCCAAACCCAAGCGACTTGAACGATCAGGACCTTGTCCAAGTACTCTATCAGTTCGATGCCCGCCAAGTTCTCCACGTTACGTTCGGCACAGTATTAACCGCTCAAGACGGCTCAGGGCACTATCTCTTCCGCGATCGCCTTTTCAAAGTGCTGGAAGCCAACGAAGAAACGCATTACAATGCTCTAGAAACCCATCTGAGCAAGCATCTGGAGCCCTTTAGTTCAGCAAAATCTACAGAGGAGTGAAACTATGGAAACGGAATACCTCAATGAATTGTTCACAGTCAAAGATCAGGTGATCGTCATCACCGGGGGAGGTGGCATTCTATGCGGCACGATGGCCCGAGGATTGGCCAAGGCAGGCGCCAAGATCGCCGTGCTCGACATCTCTTTGGAGGCTGCGCAAAAAGTCGTCGACGACATCACCCAAGCGGGGGGAGAGGCCATCGCTCTCTATGCTGACGTTCTCTCGAAAGAGACGCTAGAAAAGTGCGCCACCCAAGTACTTGAGAAATTTGGCACCGTCGATGTGCTTATCAACGGTGCAGGCGGCAACAAAAAAGAAGCTACCACGACGCCAGAGCTCCGCTTCTTCGATCTCCCCGAAGATGCTTTTCAGTGGGTATTCAATCTTAACTTTATCGGCGTACTGTTGCCCACTCAAGTTTTCGGACGCTATATGGCAGAAAAAGGCAAAGGAATCATCCTCAACATTGCCTCCATCAATGCGATTCGCCCACTAACCAACATTCCTGCCTACTCGGCCGCCAAGGCAGCCGTCAAGAACTTTACCGAATGGCTGGCCGTCCACATGTCGCAGAACTATTCGACCCAAATCCGGGTCAATGCCATTGCTCCGGGCTTTTTCTTGACGAACCAAAATCGTTTCCTCCTAATTGATGAGAAAACGGGAGAGATGACTCCTCGTGGGAAGACGATCATCGACCACACCCCCATGGGGCGCTACGGTGATCCAGAGGAACTCATGTCTACGGTGATCTGGTTGCTTTCACCGGGGGCCAAATTCGTGCACGGCACCACGGTGATCGTCGACGGCGGATTTGCCGCCTTTAGCGGAGTCTAGGCTCCAAGCCAAGGAAAAAAGGAAAGGAGTGCGACCATGGCAGAGATTCCCGAAGTAGCTCGTCCTCTTGTAGAGCTGAAACCCCAATTCGACTTTTTTGTCGGGATCGACTCTGACGGCTGTGTTTTTGACACGATGGAAATCAAACACAAGGAGTGTTTCATCCCCAATATCATCAAGCACTGGAACCTCCAAGCGGTCTCTAAATATGCCCGCGAAGCCGCCGAATTCGTCAATCTTTACTCAAAGTGGCGGGGCATCAACCGCTGGCCCGCGTTAATGATGGTTTTTGACCTTTTGCGCGAACGCCCAGAAGTACAACGACGGCACGCCGTCATCCCTGATACACCCAAGATCCGCGAGTTCATCAATTCTGGCCTCCCTCTGAGCAACGACTCTCTGGCAAAGCTCGTCGAAGAAACCCAAGACCCCGAACTGATCAAAGCTCTCGAATGGAGCAAGGCTGTCAATGCGACAATTGCTGACATGGTCCATGGCGTACCCCCATTCCCATATGTTCGCGAGAGTCTCGAACTTATTAGCAAACATGCAGATGCTATCGTCGTCTCTCAGACGCCCGTCGAGGCCCTTGTGCGCGAATGGAAAGAGCACAACATCGATGGTTACGTACGAGTCATCGCCGGGCAAGAGATGGGTACCAAAACGGAGCACCTACGCTATGCTTCAGAAGGCAAATACGCAGATGATCACAAGCTTATGATCGGAGATGCCCCTGGCGATTTAAAAGCCGCGCGGGCGAACAATGCCTTCTTTTTCCCCGTAAACCCAGGCCACGAAGAAGAAAGCTGGGAGCGGTTCTACAAAGAAGCCTTCCAACGATTCCTAGAAGGCACCTATGGGGGAGAGTACGAGGCGAAACTGATCGCCGACTTTGAAAAGGCTCTCCCAGACACTCCGCCTTGGAAGAGGTAAGAAAACATGGTTATTGGCAAAGGTTACTCAGACCGTTTCCTGACAGAGCAAGAGATCAGGGGAATCCTCGCTGAAGGACTTGGACAGATCGAAACTTCGGGGAAGAAGTTGCTCTTTATCTTCCCCGATACCACACGCAGTGGGCCCTTTGCTCTACTTTTCCACTTGATCACTGAACTCCTGGGGCAAGAGCCCGCCAAGCTAGACTTCCTCATCGCTTTAGGCACCCACCTGCCCCTGAACGAAGAGCGGATCTGCCACCACTTTGGGATCACCCCAGAGGAACGTCATTCCAAGTATGCCCATGTCGGTATCTACAATCACAACTGGAAAGAAGGCCTCAAGGATATTGGCACAATTCCTGCCCGGGAGATCCGCGAACTAAGTAAGGGATTGATGGAAGAGGACGTCCATGTAGAGGTGAATGAACGCCTCTTTAACTATGACCGGATCATCATCTGTGGTCCTGTCTTCCCTCATGAAGTGGTCGGATTCTCCGGTGGGAATAAATACTTTTTCCCCGGTGTCAGCGGGCCTAATGTCATCGACTTTACCCATTGGCTTGGGGCCGTCATCACAAACCTCAAGATCATCGGTCATGAAGACACCCCTGTGCGCCGGGTGATCGACCGTGCCGCTAGCTTGATCGACGTCCCCAAGTCCTGCTTCAGCCTCGTCGTTCAAGGACATCATGACCTAAACGGGCTTTACTTTGGCACTCCCGAGGAATCCCAAAGAGCGGCAGCTGAGCTTTCGGCACGGGTGAACATCACCTACGTCGACAGACCTTACCAGACGGTCCTCTCTGTGATGCCCGAACTCTATGATGACATTTGGACCGCAGCCAAAGGGATGTACAAAATGGAGCCAGTGGTCGCCGATGGAGGCACCGTGATTATCTACGCTCCGCACATCACTGAAATCTCTTATACACATGGGAAAATCCTTGACCAGATCGGCTACCACGTACGAGATTATTTCCTTAAACAAATGGACAAGTTTGCAGGGGTTCCACGCACTGTGATGGCCCATGCCACCCATGTGAAAGGAGCAGGCACCTTTGAGAATGGGGTTGAGAAGCCTCGGATCAATGTGGTCCTGGCAACCGGGGTTCCCAAAGAGCGTTGCGAGAGAATCAACCTTGGCTACATGGATCCCGCCACCATCAACCCAGAGGAATGGATGGGACGAGAGGACGAAGGGATACTGGTAGTGCCTCGAGCAGGAGAGAAGCTCTACCGGCTCCGCCAGAAAGCATAGTGAGTGAAGGAGGATTGAGATGGAACGCTATCAGTTTGGCTTGATTGGTCTGGCTGTGATGGGCCAGAACCTTGTCCTGAATATCGAGCGCAATGGGTTTTCAGTGGCCGTTTACAACCGTACTGCTGCTCGCACCAAGGAGTTCATCGAAAAACGCGCTCAAGGGAAAAGGATCAAAGGATGCTACTCTCTCAAAGAGTTGGTCGATTCTCTAGAGAAACCACGCAAAATCATGCTCATGGTCAAAGCAGGGGAGCCTGTCGATCAGATGATCTCTCAACTCAAGCCCCTGCTTGAGCCCGGAGACCTGATCATCGATGGCGGAAACTCTTTTTACAAAGATACTGAGCGTCGCTCAGAGGAACTCGCTGCTCTCAAAATCAATTACATTGGTACGGGCGTCTCAGGGGGCGAGGCTGGAGCTCTTTGGGGACCAGCCATTATGCCAGGTGGGCAACCCGAAGCCTACAAGATGGTCGAGCCCATCTTTACCGCCATCGCTGCCAAGGTAGATGGTGAACCCTGCGTCACCTACATTGGCCCGCGCGGTGCCGGGCACTATGTCAAGATGGTACATAATGGCATCGAATATGGCGACATGCAGCTAATCGCCGAATCCTACGATATCATGCGCAGGGCTCTAGGGCTCTCCGCCCAGGAGCTCCATGAGATCTTTGCCGAGTGGAACGAAGGAGAACTTCAATCCTACCTCATCGAGATCACCCGCGACATTTTCGCCAAGATCGATGAAGAGACGGGCAAACCTCTCGTGGACCTCATCCTTGACGAGGCCAAACAAAAAGGTACGGGCAAATGGACCTCTCAGGATGCCTTAGACATTGGGGCTCCCATTCCAACCATCAACGCTGCCGTTACCTCGCGAATCATCTCTGCCTACAAGGAAGAGCGGGTAGCTGCCAGCAAGATCCTCACAGGTCCTACAGCAACTTTTGACGGCGACCGCGACCAGCTCTTTCAGGATGTTCGTAATGCTCTCTATGCAGCCAAGATTTGCTCCTACGCCCAGGGAATGGCTCTGCTCAAGGCCGCATCCAAAGAATATGACTACAACCTCAACCTAGGAAACATTGCCAAGATCTGGCGAGGAGGTTGCATCATTCGAGCGCGTTTCCTTAATGACATTACCCAGGCGTACGAACGCAACCCTGAACTGACCAACCTGTTACTCGACCCCTACTTTAAAGAGGCCTTTGTCTCTCGGCAAGACTCTTTGCGGCGAGTTATCCAAACGGCCGTGGGGCTGGGAATCCCCTGCCTTGCCTTCAGCGCTTCCCTAGCCTATTTCGATGCCTACCGTTCAGAAAGGCTCCCTGCTAATCTCACCCAGGCCCAGCGAGACTATTTCGGCGCCCACACTTATCGGCGCATAGACAAAGAAGGCATCTTCCACACCGAATGGACCAAGTAAGTGTTTTGGGCTCCAGGAGCAAAGCTCCTGGAGCCCAAAAGAGGATCTCATCGAATTGGATGCCCCTCAACATGCGCGGAGGAAAGCCCATGAAAAACAAAAACGTGGTCGTGGCGCAATCCGGCGGTCCATCCCCTGTGATTAACAGTTCTCTACGGGGAGTAGTAGAGACCTGTCGCGAGATGCCCGATCGATTCGGCAAGATCTATGCAGGTTATCATGGCATCGAGGGCGTGCTTAAAGAAGAGCTTCTTGACCTCTCTGCCCAAGATCCGGAGGAAATCAGCCTCCTGGGCGTGACTCCAGCAGCTGGTGCCATTGGAACATGCCGTTATAAGTTGCGCCCAGAGAACACCGAGGACTTTGAGCGCGTCATCGAGGTCTTTAAAGCCCACAATGTTGGTTATTTCCTCTATAACGGCGGCAACGACTCGATGGACACAGCCCACAAGATTGCCAAGTTGGCTGCCGAACGAGGGCTCGATCTGGTAGCTGTGGGCATTCCAAAGACCATTGATAATGACGTAGGCGATACCGAATTCAAACTCATTGACCACACCCCAGGGTATGGCAGTGTTGCTCGCTACTGGGCTCTCATGGTCCAAGGAGCTGAGGAGGAGAATAGGGGGTCCTCCCCCTCTGATCCCGTCCTTGTCCTGCAAGCGATGGGGCGTCGTATTGGCTTTATCCCTGCAGCAGCACGCCTAGCCGATCCCAACCGAGAGATGCCCCTGCTTATCTTCCTGGCCGAGTCAGGCATTGAGCTCCCCGAACTCGCCGATCGAGTGAACGACATGCTCAAGGAACGCGGACGAGCCATTGTGGTAGTCAGCGAAGGGCTCAAGATCGGCGATATTGGCGAATCTAAAGATGCCTTTGGCCATACCCAATTCTCCTCCAGCCAAACTACTGTGGCCCAGATCGTTGTGAATTACCTGAACAGTGTCGGGCTTGCTGCTCGAGGCAAGGCTCGTCTGAATATTCCAGGAACTCACCAACGCCACGATATCGTCTATGCCTCGACAGTAGACTTGGCTGAGGCCTACGCTGTGGGGCAAAAAGCTGCCCTTCTCGCTGCAGAGGGAGAATCAGGTTACATGGCCACCATTCTGCGTGATCCTGGGCCCATCTATCGAGTCCGCTACGACAAGGTGCCTTTGGAGCTAGTGGCAAACTCGGAGCGCACCTTCCCCAAAGAGTGGATTGCTCCTAGCCGTACAGACGTCACTGATGACTTTATCCGCTATGCCAGGCCCCTTATCGGTAACGACTGGCCATCCATCCCCCTCGTGGACGGTCGGATGCGCTTTGCACGCTTGAAACCAATCTTTGCGGAGCAGCGCCTCCCCAAGTACGTCCCTCAAGCTTATCGGTAAAGGACTGAATGAAGCAAAGCCGCTCCCAGCACTCGGGAGCGGCCTTTTTTTACTTGACAAAAGACCTGGCAAGCCTTTAATGGCTTTGGCGCTCTTAGATAACACATGAGGAGGACGTCCTATGTCCACCATTCGTGAATATGTTTTCAACCATCCTCTCTTTTGCCATCACGATCATCACGCTAGCTTTGAAGAATTTGACGCCAACCGTTCAAATTATACATTCCAAAGTCTCCTAGGCTACGCTGTAGCTGACCTCATCACTGCCGAAGGCCCCCAAGCTCCTCAGCTCCCAATGGATCGAGCACGCATCGCCAAGCTCTGGCCTAAAATTCGAGCCACTGGATATGGCAGAGCCGTCACATTAGGGTGCCAAGCCCTCTTTGGCATGGAATACACCCCAGAAAACTTTGATGCGATCACAGAGGCCCTCCAGGCCTCCATCAAAAATAAGACGGCGGCCGAGGTGTACGACTATTTCGTTCATCAGAGGGCCCAGAACAAGTGGACTATCCAAGATGGCAAGTTCCGGGTGAGCAACACAAGGATCACGGGGACCTATCCCGATTCCTACTTTTTCGCCTTTCGCATGGACGAACTCTTTGAAATGACCACACCCTCCCCCATTGAGGCACTGGAGCGTTTCACCCAGCAACCCATCTACACCTTGGGGCAACTTGTCGAAGCCCTTTATAAAAGCATCGAACGCTTCCAAGCGACGGGCAAACTTGCCGCTATCAAAATTGGCATGGCTTACTCGCGGGACCTCTATGTCAGCGACCCCACAACCCACGAGGCAGAACTGGCCTTTAACCGCATTCGAAGTCGCAAGCTTTTCTGGGACGGAATCCAGCAAAATTCTGGAGCCGTAGACGCCAAAACGGGGAGACTTTTAGGAGACTATCTTTTTCACAAAATCATTCAATGGGCCGCTGAAAAAGATGTTCCCGTCCAAATTCACACGGGTTACCTTGCAGGGAACTGGGGATCCCTAAACGGCACCAAAGCTTCTCTGCTTATCCCCATCTTTGAAAAGTACCGCTCCGTCCGTTTCGATATCTTTCACGCTTCCTGGCCTTGGGCCTCGGAATTGGGAGCCATTGCCAAGAACTATCCCAATGTCTGGTTAGATCTTTGCTGGGCTTGGGCAATGAACCCCTCAGAGACATCGCGTGCCCTCTCAGAATGGCTAGATGGTGTTCCTTTCAACAAGATCTTTGGCTATGGTGCTGACACGGGGCTTCCTTGGTGCAACATGGGCTACTCCCTGCAAGCCAAGCTGGGCATCGCCAGAGTATTGGAAGAAAAGATCTCTGCGGGATTCATCAGTCAACGCACCGCCGAAGAGATCGCCGATTATATCATGCTGAAGAACGGAGAGGAGTTCTTTGGACTGGGGTAAAGATAAAAAAGACCCCCTGCTGAATGCAGGGGGTCTTTAACCTTCACGCCTTACTCTTCAGCATCCCCTAGTTTCACGGCAGGGTGCACCGTCTTTGGGCTAACAAAGCCACTAGCCGTTACCTTGCCACTGCACCCAAAGAGCCGCATTTTATGGCGCACAACTTCTTTAATTTCCTCGCGAGAATAGACCAGCCACTTGCGCGGATCCACGTTATCAGGAAGCTCCTCCATCGCTTTCTTCAAACCCCGCACAAAGGCTTGGTTCAACATAGTCGCCACATTGATTTTGGCAATTCCATATTGAATCGCCTCTGCCTCGCTCTCTTCCTTGACCCCCGAAGACCCATGTAACACCAAGGGGATCTTGACCTTGGCATGAATAGCCTTCAAACGCTCAATATCGAGCTCTGCCTGAGCCTCCTTCATCGCATGAACAGAGCCGATGGCCACCGCCAACGAATCACAGCCCGTACGCTGAACAAAATCAAGAGCCTGATCAGGATCCGTCATGGCGGCGATAACCTCTTCCTCTGTAACCCCATCCGAGGCCTTGAGTACTTGCCCCAGCTCTGCTTCCACAGGAATGCCACAGATATGAGCAATCTCTACCACCCGTGAGGTAATGGCGACATTCTCCTCATAAGGGCGTTTGGAGCCATCGTACATTAGCGACGTAAAGCCTGCACGCAAGCAACGCACATTTTGTTCAAAATCTGTACCATGGTCCAAGTGCAAAACAATGGGAACATCTGCCTCTGCCGCAGCCGTCTTGACTAGAGCCGCGGCAAACTCAAGCCCAGCATAGCGGATGGCCCCCTGGCTCACCTGCAGAATAACGGGAGCACGCTCTTCTACCGCTGCCCCAACAATTCCTTGGACCTGCTCCATGTTGTTGGCATTGAATGCCCCTACAGCATAATGCCCCTCCAAAGCCGCCTGAAGCATCTCTTTACTTGTTACAAGCGCCATATATTAAAACTCCTTTCAGTTATTCATGCAAGGAATCCGACTTAGACAAAGAAAGAGGGCCACTCCTCATCAACGAGGAAAAGCCCCTCATCGCTGCTTGCAGCCCGAGGACTTGGTCCATCGCGGCCGTTTGTCAAGAAAGGGCATTTACTGTACCATGGTGCCGAAGGTGGGATTCGAACCCACACGGAGAAAATCTCCAGTGGTTTTTGAGACCACCGCGTATCCCATTCCGCCACTTCGGCACATCTGGCGCTAGTATAAACCAACTGACGGGATTCGTCAAGTCTGAAAACCTATCTCCAGACAACCTGCACGATACATACCTTCCCCAAAGCAAAAAAGCGAGGAATAGATCCCACAGAATGGACGAGAGGGCTCTCATCGCTTCCGCCCAAAAGGGCGACCTGAATGCCTTCAACCAGCTTGTCTTGGCCTATCAAGAGCTGGTCTACAATGTCGCCTATCGCATTTTGGGCAATGAAGACAAAGCCATGGATGCTACCCAGGATGCTTTCCTCAAAGGTTTCCGTGCTCTCCCTCGCTTCCGCGGGGGCTCCTTCAAAACCTGGATCCTGCGTATCGTCACGAACTGCGCTTATGATCAGTTACGTACAATGCGACGCCGTCCTACTACCCCACTGGACGACTTGGTAGAGAACGAAGAGCATAGCCGTATCTTTGAGGATCCTCAAGAGGCCCCCGACGATTATGTTGAAAGGCAAGAACTAAATGCCCTCATTCAGCTAGGACTACAATCTCTACCTTATGAGCAACGGGTAGTGCTCGTGATGAGCGATATTCAAGGAATGAGTTATGAAGAGATCGCCTCTGCTACCTCTATCTCCTTGGGGACGGTAAAATCTCGCCTTAGCCGAGGGCGGGCCAAACTGCGCAACTTTTTGCTAGCTCACGAGGAACTTTTGCCTTCCAAATACCGTCTAGGAAACGACAAAAGGTGAGGGAACTTAACAGGGCAATGGGCGCTTCAGATCTCAAATTCTTTTTCGAGCACCGCTTCACTCAAAAACATCTCTCCACTTATCTGGACGGGCGGCTTTCTCCCCGAGCCCGACGGCGTGTAGAACGCCATTTGGCCGTTTGTCCCAAATGCGCTAGAGAGCTGGAAACCCTCCGAGCTACTGTCGAGCTTTTACACCGAGTGGAGCCCCAGGCTCTGCCTCGGTCTTTTCTCCTCCCTGCTTCCGTCGTGGAAGAACAAAAGCGCTACCGCCGATTAGATGCTACCTATTCCTTCCTTCAAGGAGCAACTGTGGCCGTCGCCCTCCTACTCATCTTTTTCATCTCTGGAGATGTCCTTCTCAGTATGGGCTTCCTCCCCATGGGGAGTTCTTCGCCTGCCCTCGAGAGCAAGGCTTTATCTCCCCAAGAGGCCCCTGCTCTCCCCCAGCTAGTGAGAGCTCCCGAGAGCAGCCTTGTCTCGACGCCCACTGTCCTTTCGACTGCTGCTGAGCCCAAGGCCATTGTTCCCATACGCAATGCCCAAGGTGCTGAGTCTCTCCCCTCCCCTCCTACGACAGTTCGCGGGGGTTCAAGTCCCTTGCCCAAAACTTTTGGTGCCAGGCCTGCCGCTGGAGAGGCTGTTTCCCTGTCAGAGGAGCTAACCGAAGCGAGAAGCATATCTCCCAGCCCCGTTCACACCCTGCCATCCACCCCTATGGCTCGCGCCTTGCCTACTATGCTGATCACCTCTCCTCCGCCTACAGCTCAGGCCCTGAGGGTAGAAAGCCCTCCCTCTCTAATAGAGGCCTCAAGAGAAGAGACCCTCCCCTTCTGGAAACTCTGGGGCTTGCTTCGCCTCACTGCCCTCGTGCTCTCGGGGCTTCTTCTGATGCTTCTGGGCACTCTCCTCTGGATAGGGCAGAGACGTCGGCTTTAGTTTGGCCTTTTTCGAGAATTTCATTATAATGCCTTTGCTTTGGATCGCGCGCCGGAGCGCAATAGTAAGAAACCAAAGGCGGTCCTTCGACGTTGAAGCGCTCGAGATTGAGGAATTGAGCAAAAAGGAGCTCCATACACGCCTTGTCTGTGGGCGTGGATGCGAGCTTTTTTCATGTTCGATATCTGTACCACGGAGGTCAAAAATGCCTGGGTCATCAAAGCAGAAACTGGGCCTTTCTGAAGTGGAGGGCAGCTGTATCAGCTACGCACCAACGGGAGAGCCTGTTCTTCCCTCTCAAGACCCTGAATTAGCGCATGTGTTAGAGCTAGAGGCACAGCGGCAAGTGGAAACCATCGAAATGATTGCTTCAGAGAACTATGCGAGCCGTGCCGTCCTAGAGGCCCAAGGGTCTGTCCTCACAAATAAATATGCCGAAGGCTATCCCTCTCGCCGCTACTATGGAGGGTGCCGCTATGTAGATGCTGTTGAAGAGCTCGCTCTTCAACGCGTAAAAGAGCTCTTTCATGCGGAGCATGCCAATGTACAGCCCCACTCCGGTTCTCAGGCGAACGCTGCGGCATACATGGCCGTTCTAAATGTTGGAGATACTGTGCTGGCCATGAGCCTCGCCCATGGCGGACACCTCACCCATGGGCACAAGGTAAATTTTTCTGGGCAAACCTATCATTTCGTCCACTATGGCGTGAGCCGTGAAACCGAATGCATTGACTATGACGCTCTCGAAGAGCAGGCTCTCAAGGTCAGACCCAAGCTAATCGTTGCGGGGGCAACAGCCTATCCCCGGGTTTTCGATTTTCCCCGCTTGCGGAAAATTGCTGACCTTGTAGGCGCCTATCTCATGGCCGACATCGCGCACATTGCAGGATTAGTAGCTGTAGGCCTGCATCCCAGCCCTATCCCCTATGCCGACATCGTCACCTCAACCACTCACAAGACACTCCGCGGTCCACGCGGCGGGCTCATTCTCTGCAAGGAAGAACTCGCCAAAAAGGTCGATCGCGCTGTCTTCCCAGGCCTTCAGGGAGGGCCCTTGATGCACGTCATTGCTGCCAAAGCTGTGGCCTTTGGCGAGGCTCTCAAACCAAGCTTTAAACACTACCAGCAACGCATCCTTGAAAACGCCAAGGCCCTGGCCGACGAACTCGAGAACCAAGGACTTCGCCTAGTCTCTGGAGGAACGGATAACCATCTTGTCCTGGTAGATCTCACCCCCATAGGTGTTAATGGGAGAGACGCTGAAAAAGCCCTCGAAGAAGCAGGGATAGCCTGCAACAAGAATCAGATTCCCTTTGACCCTCTGCCACCTCGGATTACCAGCGGCATTCGGCTGGGCACACCTGCCATTACCACGCGAGGATTCGGAGTAAGCGAAGTGCGAGAAGTTGCCCGACTCATCGCCCGGGTTCTCAAACACATTGGCAACCACGCCATCATCCAAGAAGTGCGGCAAAAAACTTTGGAGCTCTGTCGAGCTTTTCCTGTGCCATGCTGCTGAAGCAAAAGAACTGGCCAGAGGTTTTGCTCTGGCCAGTTCTTTTATCTTCCACTTTTCCTACTCTAGCAATTGCCGCAGCTTGCTGGGATGATCTGTGATGATACCATCCACTCCCAGATGAATCATTCGCACCATTTCAGCGGGCTCGTTTACCGTCCAAACATTCACTTTATACCCCTGCCGCACGGCCCAACGCATAAATTTTTCATCTACCATGGCAAAATGAGGGTGGAGCGCCTCTAGCTGAAGAAAGAACCGCGCCAAGGGCTTCTTGCCCAAAGTTGGACCACCTGCAGCATATAGCAAAGCGCAGGGCAATTCTGGCGCCACCTGTTTCGTCCTCTTGAGGGCCAAAGGATTGAATGAGGAAACGATCACTTGGCTCTCGAGGTTGCGCCTACGGATCATGCCGGCAATCTCTTCCTCTATGCCATCTCCTTTGCGGTTCCGCGCTTTGATCTCGATATTAAGGCGCATTTTTGTCTCTACAGCCCAATCAAGCACCTCTTCAAGCATGGGGATGCGCTCCCCTGCAAACTGAGAGGAGAACCAAGAGCCCGCATCAAGCTCACGCAGGGCGAAAAGGGGCATAGCAGAGACGGGACCCGTTCCATTCGTCGTCCTATCCACTGTGTCGTCATGGATCACGACGATCTCGCCCGTAGCACAACGGGTGACGTCTAACTCTACTCCATCTGCTCCTGCCTCCAAAGCAGCCCGAAAAGCTGCCATCGTGTTCTCCGGAGCCACGTCGCTAGCTCCTCGGTGAGCAAAAATCAGGGGCCGTTCCAAATAAAAGCCGCCTGCCTGGGATACCATCATCCACCTCCTCGCGCATTTTAGGGCCAAGAACGCTCAGTCCATTCGAGCGGATCCACCGCTATTCCTCCAACCCGTAACTCCCAATGAAGATGCGAGCCAGTTGCAAGTCCTGTACTTCCCATCTTCCCCAGGGCATCTCCCTGATGCACAAACTGGCCAGGCTGCACAGCTATATCACTCAAGTGATAATACCCCGTTACAACTCCTGCTCCATGATCGAGAATCACTGCCCCGCCTCGCACTTGGAGAAATTCGGCCAGCAACACGCGCCCATCAGCCGGCGCACGGATGATGTCTCCTTCCTCACCATCGATATCTACCCCCGCATGGTAGGAACGCAGCACATTCCCATACTCTCGTCTCGTACCAAAAGCAGAAGTGACAGGCCCTTTGAACGGCCAGGCAAAGGGGCCCGCCCAAAGCACTCGGGGCGTGAGGGTGCTATAGATGCGCTGAAGACGCTCCCGCTCGGGACGAGCGATCTCAGGTGCAAGAAGTCTGCTCATCTCTGGTGAGAGCACCAGACGCTCTTGAGAGTACTCGCCCGAGACAATTCTCAAAATAGCATGAAAAGCAGCCTCTTCCCCAGCATTAGTCTGTACAGTCACTGTCAATGGCCGAGAGCCCAATTCCGCTAGCGCAGATACTCCGACAAAGGCAACAAACTCTCCCTGTCCTTTTGGAACAAAGTGGATCTCTCGCTCCCGCAAATGTCCGCTGATCCGACCAGCTTTATTCATTTGCACACGCAAGAACAGGGTGTGCCCCTGGGCGATTTCCGTTTCGGGCAAAAAGAACTCGACTTGTAAGGGACGAGGCGTGGGAGAGGGGATCGGGGTCGAGGTAGCAGTCGGCGAGGGGCTTGGGGTAACGCTGGGCGTTGGCCTTACTGTAGGAGCAAGAGAAAGGGTGGGCACCGGGGTAGAAAGAGGCTGGGGAGTCACATGGAAAGCAAGACACCCTTCCAAAAACAAGCCCAGTATGCTCCCAAGGAGTAACAAACCCCTTCCCCTAAACATGACTCCACCCTTTGGCAAGTTTCAATCCATTATATCATGGGATAGAGAGAAGAAGAAACCTCCCGTCTGACAGACCGCTTGTCTTGAGGTATCATCTCCAATGCCTTGGAGGGAAGCCCAATGACACTGTTAAGCAGGCTCAAAAGATGGAAATGGTCCCTTCCTCTATTCCTCACCGGAGGGCTTTACTTTCCCACCTTAAAATGGCTAGTCCTTACTTGGAAGGGGAATCCTTACTACAGCCACGGGTTTCTCATCCCCTGCATTTCGGCCATTCTCTCCTGGAGAGCCTGGCGCCAATCGGAGATCTCCCCACCTGAGAACGCTTCAGCCGGTCTACTTTTCCTTGGCCTGGGCATTCTTGGGCACCTCTGGGCCTTCTGGAGAGAGCTATATATTTTCTCTGCTCTCTCCCTCCTCCTCACTCTCGGCGGGCTCGTTCTCCTCCGCGGCGGAAAGGAACTTTGTAAAAGGCAAAGCTTTCCCCTTGTCTTTCTCCTCTTTGCGATTCCTTTCCCTTGGTTAGAGAAGAGCACCCCCTCTCTCGCCCGCCACATCGCCGCTTGGGCAGGGAAAATGGCTTATCCCTTTGTCCAGGAGCTCCAAGTGCAAGGGACCCAAATCAAGCTCGGCTCTGTGATTCTCCACATTGGAGCTCCCTGTAGCGGGGTTAATTCGCTAGTCTCCCTGGTGGCCCTCGCTGTCCTTTACAGTCATCTCGTAGAGGGAACCCCCTGGGCCAAGGGAATTCTCGTCTTGGCAGCCATCCCCTTGGCTCTTACCGCCAACCTCCTGCGCCTTTGGGGGCTCATCCTTCTGGCAAATTACGCGGGCGTGTCCAGCACATTAAAGCTCTTTCACACCTGGGCAAGCCCTCTTCTTTTCCTCATCGCCCTCGGTCTACTTGTTCTCGGTGGAAGGATACTGGGATGCAACGGGATACGATCCACTGTCTAATAGCTTGCTTGATATTGGGGGCGGGCATAATAGCAGCGCAATCGTTCCGTCCCAGTACCCCCAACCCTAGCCCTTTTACAGAACAGTCCCAGCTCAACGTCTTTTATATCGATACCGCTGGCTGGTATCGGATCACTCCCGAAGAAACTGCCCTGCTTAGCTACTATGACCTCCGAATGTCCAGCCTATCTTCTTTACCCTTGCAAATCGGTCCATGGCAAGGCAAAGAACTCTCCTCCACTCCTGAGATCGAACGCTGGTTCCGCCACCCAGAGCTGGTCATTCGTCGCCGATACACCTCTGGTAAAGAAACAATC
>JAGGYI010000234.1 GCA_021162655.1 Anaerolineae bacterium | reverse complement strand
GCCAAGACCTGCGCAAGTTCGCTGCAGTCTGCCGCATAGTGCGTGGGCTGCGTGGAGCCCGTTTTGGCCAGGTGGGGGCTCGGCCGGCAGCCTTTAATACGGTGCGCTACAGCGAGCGCCTGTTGGAGAGGGCAGGTATCTCGGTAGAGACGATCGATCTTTCAGAGATTTTTGCTAGGGCAGCCAAGCTCACCGACCAAGACTCCAAAGTAGTGGCCAAATTGGAGGAGATTCAAGGGTATATTAGCACCCGTGGAGTTGCTAAAGAAGCTCTCCTTAAAATAGCCAAGTTTGGGGTCGTCTTGGATGATTGGATTGCTGAGCATCATCTGGTGGGGACAGCTTTGCAGTGTTGGACAGCGGTGGAAGAACTTTATGGTGTGGTGCCCTGCACAATCATGAGTATGCTCAGCAATAAGCTCATCCCCAGTGCCTGCGAGACAGACATTACCGGGTTGTTGGGGATGTATGCAATGGTTTTGGCCTCTGGCCGGCCTAGCGCCCTTTTGGATTGGAACAATAACTATGGCGATGATCCTGATAAGGGGGTGGTTTTCCACTGTAGCAATCTCCCTCAGGATTTCTTTGGGGGCGAGGCGGTGATGGATTATCAGGAGATCATTGCGGGGACGGTGGGCAAAGAGAATACCTATGGTACTGTTGTTGGTAAATCAAACCTATGCCCATCACCTATTGTCGCGTCTCCACAGACGACATGGAAGGCAAAATCCGGGTTTACTTGGGCGAGGCCGAAATTACGGATGATCCCATCGAGACGTTTGGTGGATATGGGGTAATCAAGGTGCCCAACTTTCAGAAGCTACTTCACTATATCTGTGAAAAGGGCTTTGAGCACCATGTGGCGGCCAACCCTTCCCAGGTGGCAGATGCGCTTTATGAAGCTTTCAGCAAATACCTGGGGTGGGAAGTCTACTATCATCGGGGCTAGTTATTGTTATTGGGCGCCCAGGGAAAATAACAGGGGGCCAGCAGTTCCGCTGGCCCCCCTGTGCTTACCTTTCGAGAGTGAGTGCTCCTAGAGACCAAAGAGGGCAAACTTGGCGATGAGAGGCCCAAAGACTGTAGCGCTCAGAGACATGACAGTGATCAGGGTGTTCAGCGAGGGCCCCGCTGTATCCTTGAAGGGATCGCCCACGGTGTCACCCACCACCGCAGCTTTATGGGCTTCTGAACCTTTGCCGCCAAGAGCACCGTCTTCGATGAACTTTTTGGCATTATCCCACAAGCCACCAGCGTTGGCCATAAAGAGGGCAAAGATGATCCCAGTGACGATAGAACCAGCCAAAAAGCCGCCTAAGGCATGCTTGCCCAAAAGCAACCCAACCGCGACAGGTACAAGGAAGCTGAGGACGGCCGGAAGGATGAGCTCTTTGAGAGCCCCACGAGCGGCGATGTCCACACAGCTCTTGCTGTCGGGGCGGACCTTGCCTTCTAGAAGGCCGGGAATCTCGCGGAACTGACGACGGATTTCCTCGACCATGAGGAAGGCATTACGCCCTACCGAGAGGATGGTGAGGGCAGAAAAGAGAGGAGGCATCATGGCCCCGAGGAAAAGACCGGCGACGGTGCCCGGCTCTCTCAGATCGAGGGTGTCAATCTGGACAGTTTCCGCGTAGGCAGCAAAGAGGGCCAATACGGTAAGAGCTGCAGCCCCGATGGCAAAGCCCTTTGTGATGGCCTTGGCTGTATTGCCGGCGGCATCTAGCCGGTCGCAGACGCGAATGACGTCCTCGCTCTCGTGAGCATATTCGGCACAACCCTTAGCGTTATCGACGATGGGCCCATAGGCATCGGAGGAGACAATCATTCCCGTGATCGCCAGCATGCCTACCGCAGCTACCGACACGCCATAGGTTCCTTCGACATTAAACTGTTTTGCCAGGAACCAAGCGGCGATCATGGCTACCACAATACCGATAATGGAGGGCACGATGCTTAGTAGGCCGTAAGAGAAGCCTTCTAGGATGACGATAGCAGGCCCTGTCTCGGCGGATTTCGCTGTATTCTGCACAGAGGATTGATCGATGTCAGTGTAATAGTCTGACGTGAAACCAATGACAATACCTGCCAGTAGCCCTGCGATGGTTGCCCAAAAGACTCCCATTGGGAGATCGAGAACAAGGACAACGCCCAAAGTAAGGAGCCCAAAGATGATTGTAGTGGCTACCGTTCCAGTGTTCAGTGCGCGGCCAGGATCGTTCGTCTCACCAACCCGAACAAAGAGCATGCCTAGTAGGGAAGCGAGAATTCCAGCTGCACTGAGGAGGAGAGGAAAGATGACATAGGCTTCGTTTTCGCTGTGGAGAGCGGCTCCGAGGATCATGACGGCCACCACGCTAGCCACGTAGGAGTCAAAGATGTCTGCTCCCATCCCAGCGACGTCTCCTACGTTATCGCCCACGTTATCAGCTACTACAGCGGGGTTGCGGGGGTCGTCCTCTGCAAGGTCAAACTCTACTTTCCCAACTAGGTCAGCGCCGATATCTGCTGTCTTGGTGTAGATACCTCCACCAGCCTTGGCCAAGAGGGCCAAGCTGCTTGCCCCAAAGCTAAACCCTAGCACGATGTTGGGATCGTGGAAGATCATATAGATGATCGTCATGCCAAGGAGAGCAAAGCCTACGACGGAAAGCCCCATCACCCCGCCAGCGTAAAAACCAACAGGGAAGGCTTTCTTCAATCCAGAGCGGGCTGCCCAGGCGACCCTGGCGTTGGCGCGGGTTGCGACGTACATTCCTGCGTACCCAGCGGCAGCCGAGGAGAAGGAACCGATCAGATAGGCAAGGGCTGTTTTCCAACCGAGGGTTACGAGGATAACGATAGCGATGACGACTGCCAATGCCCCTAGAGCTTCAAACAGGCGCTTAAGGTAAGCTGCTGCCCCTTCTTGGACCTCCTTAGAGTACTCTACCATAGCTTCGCCCTCGTTGGGTTGAGAGAGCACCCACTTGTACAGGTACCCGGCAACAGCTATGGAGAGCGCCCCACAGGCAAGGGCCACAATCTCCCAAACTACCATATCTGCCTCCTATGACCAAGAATGTATAGCTGCCGAAACACAAAATATCCCTCGTGTCCGGCGCCTTTCCTAATTGAAAGGGAAACATGGCTTCTCTTGGGCACTCGCGGGGCAAAGGGCAACATCGTTGTTGAGAATCCCGCAACGTAGCAGGAGGCAAGTTCAACTGCCCTCGTTTCGCGTCCAATCGCCGACGTCGTATGATACACCCTTTGCCAAGGGGTGTCAAAAAGAAGAGAATCGAAAGATAATGCTATGCCGAGTTGACAGGGCTTTTTGCTGATGATATTATCTTTTCATCTTATGTGAGGAGATGTGAATGGCTCGTCTATTGGCAAGTGCAGATGACGAGGGATATTCCGAATTGTTTGAGTTAGAGATGGATAGGGCGATTTCCTCTAGTGCAATGCGAGTGTACTTGCGCTATCGCCTTTACCTGATCGAGAATCAGATCAAGGCTTTGCATCGCCGCTTAAAGGTGATGGACCAGGTTTCCGGAGGGCTTTGGACCTGGATGGATAAGCCGCGTGCAGAGGAAAAGTGGGCTTCATGGACGAGCCTGAACTATCTGATGAATGCGAGGGATGCCCTTCGCAAGGGGTTGGAGCCGAGGCAGTAGCATGTAGAGGAAAGAGATGCCCGAGGGAGCTTTTCCCTCGGGCTTGAACATGCTGGGATGGTTGCAACATTGCATGAGTGAGTGGTGGCGACGCCTGAGCTCGATGCCAGATAGAGAACGGGCCAAAGTGCTGGCCAAGATCTCTGTTGGCGTGATTCTGGGGACGTTATATGCCCTCGGAGCAATGAGCCTTTACTTGCGTAGTCGGTATCTAACGGTGGGTCCGGGAAGGATTACCCCTTCCCCTTTGCCTACTTTGAGGGTTATTGCTTTGCCTGCCCCGACGCGTAGGCCAACGGCGACTCTTTATCCTACAATCACCCCTCGTAGGAAGCGTACCGAGGTGCTGCGGCCTACTTTGCGTCAATTTGTGAGAAGGCGAGAGCCAACGGCAACCCCTTTTCCTAGCCCCACGATGGAGCCTACTGCCACACCAACGGCCACGGCGCCTACACTCACCCAGCTTCCTCCGACAAAAACCCTTGCTCCGTTGCGCCCTCCTCCCACCCCTACGGGGCGGTGAGGAGTTTTTGCTTGCTCAACTTAGCTTTTTGCAAGGAGAGATCTTTATGGACGTTGTGAGTGTGCTACGTCAGCTGTCAGAAGCTAGAGGCTTGCCAGGATATGAGGATGAGGTCCGAGCATGCATCAGTGGGTTTTATGAGCCTTGGGCTGATGCTGTGCGAACCGATTCCCTTGGCAATTTGATCGCCCTGAAAAAGGGGACGCGCCCGGCGGAGACGAAGGCCCGCTCGATTATGCTTGCCGCTCATATGGATGAAGTGGGCCTGATGGTTTCGGGGTTTGAGAAAGGGTTTCTCCGCTTCACTCATATGGGGGGAGTAGATCCACGTACCATCCTTGGCCAGGAGGTTGTAGTTTACGGGCAAAGACCTCTGCCTGGTATTATTGCAACTCATCCCCCTCACGTGTTGCCCCCTGAGGAGCGCAACAAAGTGGTGTCGTATGAGGAACTCTTTATCGATGTGGGTTTGCCAGAGGAGGAACTGAAAGAGCTCGTTCGTGTGGGTGACCCTATCGCTATGCGTCGGGAATTCATCGAGCTTGCTGAGGGGTATGTCTCTGGTAAAGCGTTTGACGATCGAGCAGGAGTGGCCTCATTACTTGTTTGCTTGGAAGCTTTGCAGAATCTCCAACACAGTTGGGATGTCTATGTTGTTGCAACGGTGCAAGAGGAAAAGGGCTTAAAGGGAGCTACAGTAGGGGCATACGGCATTGCGCCTGACATTGCCATTGCGGTAGATGTGGGTTTTGGGCGCCAACCAGGTGTGGAAGAGAAGGAATCTATCGTGATGGATGGGGGGCCAGCCATTGCAAAAGGGCCCAACATTCACCCTGTAATGCACCAAACCCTTGTCGAAGTGGCCAAGCGGTACGAGCTCAAGCACCAGCTAGAGATTATCCCGGGAGCAAGCGGAACGGATGCCTGGGCTATCCAGGTCACCAGAGAGGGGATTCCCTCCGCATTGCTTTCCATTCCACTGCGCTATATGCATACTTCGGTAGAGACGGTCTGTATCCGCGATATTGAGCGCACGGGGCGTTTGATGGCCCTCTTTATTTCTCAATTGGATGAGAGTTTCGCAGAAAAACTTGGCCTTGGGGAGGAGAGATGGATGCCTTGCTAAAGAAGCTTTCGGAAGCCCGCGGGGTCTCGGGGAATGAAGAGGCTGTTCGCCAGGTCATCCTCGAGGCTGTGCGGGAACATATTGACGGATACCGAGTGGATGCATTGGGGAACCTCATCTGCTACAAGAAGGCACGTCGGCAAGGGGGCGCTTCTTGGCCACGCAAAGTAATGCTGGCGGCTCATATGGATGAAGTTGGCCTCATGGTTACGGGCTTTAATAACGATGGTACCCTGCGTTTTGGCAAGGTGGGGGGAATTGACGATCGGGTTCTTCTTTCAAAGCAGGTTTTGATCGGACCGGATGCTGTGCCTGGGGTTATTGGTTATCGTCCCATCCATCTTATTCCGCGCGCAGAGCGCAACCGACCACCTGATTTCTCCAAGCTTGCCATTGACATCGGGGCCAGCAATCAAGCCGGAGCAGAAAAGCTGGTGAAGCTCGGCGACTATGTTTCTTTCCGTACCTCTTTTGAAGTTCTTGCAGAGGATGGGTTGCGCACCGTTAAAGGTAAGGCATTTGACGATCGCGCAGGGTGCGCCGTGCTCGTTGAGCTTCTCAAAGGAGAGTATGCCGTTGATCTCTATGCTGCTTTTACAACTCAGGAGGAGGTGGGGCTCCGGGGAGCCAAAGTGGCGGCCTATGCTATCGCCCCGGATGTTGCTTTTGCCTTTGAGGGAACGATTTGCGATGATCTCCCTAGCAAAAAAGATGTGAGCCCTGTTACTGAGCTTGGCAAAGGGCCTGCGATCACTTTTATGGATCGCTCGTTTGTTGCAGACCGCCGATTGGTGGACCTTCTTGTCCGCACGGCGGAAAAGGAGGGTATTCCCTATCAGTTCAAGCGAGCGGTTGCCGGCGGTACAGATTCGGGAGCTATCCACTTGAGTCGCGAAGGGGTTCCGGCGGTAACAGTTTCGGTGCCTTCGAGGTATATCCATGCACCAGTCAGTATGTTGAGTTTGTTAGATTTAGAGCATACTGTGCAACTTGTCCAAAAGTCCTTGCATAACATGGAAGGGGGTCTGGGATCGTGAAGGAGCTGGTTAAGCAATTGGTTGAGACGTACGGCCCTGCTGGCCAGGAAGGCCGGGTCCGTGCTCTGATTGAAGGGATCATTCGTCCCTATGTGGATGCGAGCCGTGTCGATGCATTAGGCAATCTCATTGCTTTAAAGAGAGGAAGCGGTGGTGGTAAGCGCCTCATGATTGCTGCTCATATGGATGAGATAGGTGTAGTGGTAACGCATATAGATAAAAAAGGTTTCGCGCGATTTGGGCGCGTGGGGGGAGTTCAGGTACAAACCATGGTCGGTGGACGTGTTCTCTTTGGCAATGGTGCCGTAGGGGTGATAGGCTGGGAAAAGTGGTTACAGTCTCGGGGAGTGCCTGCTTGGGAAGAGCTTTTTATTGATGTGGGGGCCACTTCTCCTGATGATTCTCCTGTACGGGTAGGGGATGTGGGCGCCTTTTTGCGGCCCTTTGTAGATTTGGGGAAGCGGCTGGTTTCCAAGGCAATGGACGATCGGATTGGCTGTGCTGTGGTTATTCAAGCGTTGATGGAAATGAAAGAATCTCCCAATGATGTTTACTTTGTCTTTACCGCTCAAGAAGAATTGGGAACGCGAGGGGCCGTTGTTTCAGCTTTTGGAGTGGAGCCAGAAGTTGGGATCGCTGTTGACGTAACCCATATTGGAGATACCCCCGAGGCGCGGCCGATGGCTGTCTCCTTGGGGAAGGGGCCGGCGATCAAGGTGATGGATGCTGGGATGGTGGTAAACCCAGCGGTAAAACAGTGGATGATCGATGTGGCCGAGAAAGAAGGCATCCCCTATCAGTTGGAGGTGCTGGAGTTCGGTGGGACGGATGCTCGTTCCATTCAGCTCTCCAAGGCGGGGGTGCCAGCGGGCTGTCTTTCCATTCCTTGCCGCTATGTGCATTCCCCTTCGGAAATGGTGGACTATGAGGATGTACAAGGAGCCGTCAAGTTGCTTCGTAAACTTTTGGAAAGTTCCCCCTCCTTTTCTAGCTAGTTGTAGATATACAGAGCGCGCTGGGTAAAAGGCCCAGCGCGCTTTTCCTTATCTTGTTCGTTCCGTTGCTAGTTCCTTTGCCCAGGCGTCGATGAGAGCGGGTAGGTCCTCAAAGATAAAATCAGGCGGAGCCTCATAGTGGGCAGCTTCTTCTGCGCTTGAGATTCCTGTGAGCACTAGAATAGTGGTGATGCCAGCGCGGTGTCCTCCGAGGATATCTGTCTCTAGTCGATCTCCTAGGATAGCAGTCTCCTCAGGTTTAGCTCCTAGAACTCGCATCGACTGTTCCAGAATGATGGGCTCTGGTTTGCCAACGATGATGGGCTGTACGTCGGTAGCAGCGATCAAGGCTGCGAGGATGCTCCCAGCCCCGGGGATAATATCCTTCTCTAGAGGATAAGTCTTGTCGGGATTGGTGCCAATAAAAGTGGCTCCATCGCGGATGGCCAAGGTGGCGATCTTTAATTTTTCGAAAGTAATCGTCTTATCCCACCCGCAGACGACATATTCTGCATCGCGACCAGCGATGATGAACCCGCGCTTTTTGATCTCAGAGACCAGTGCTTCTTCCCCTACGACGTTCACTTTGGTCCCTGGAGGGGCCAGGGTGGCAAGGTAGGAAGCAGTGGCAACCCCAGAGGTCATAATGAGGTCTTCGGATACATGGATGCCCATCTTGTCTAAACGCTCGACAAATTGCTCTGGGGTCAGTGTGGAATTATTGGTTACCAAGAGGTATTTAATGCCTTGCTCTTCCAGGAAGGAGATGAGTTCGGGGCCTCCTGGTAACCCCGTCTTCCCTCGGTAAAGAACGCCGTCCATGTCGATGAGTAAATTGCGAATGTCTGCTAGTTTGGCCATAGTCTACTCCTTGTGTGGTTTGTTCGGGTTTCTACAAGCGAGACCAAAGTTGCTGGGCAAGCTCTTGTGCGCGGGCGATGATCGCCTCTTCATCAAGAGTGAGAAGCTCTCCGTGCCGCAGGACTAGGCGCCCGTGAATGATAACTGTGTCCACCCAGCCATCATCAAAGTTGAAAAGGTGCAGGGGAAGCGTTTTGGGGGAGATGAGCTGGGGTTTAGAGTAGCGCACGAGAATGACATCTGCTAGGGCGCCAGGGGAAAGCTCTCCTATCTTTTCGCCAAAGGTTCGAGTTGCCAGTGCCGCATTTGCTCTGAGAAAGGAGAGCCCTAGATGGTCGAGTTGGGGCTGGCTGCCCAATGCTTCTTTATAGCTGAGGTGTGCCATTTGAAGCTCTCCAAATATGTTTGGACAAAAGGTGCCACTGCCTAGACAAAGGGAGGCACCTTGGCGGCAGAGGTCTAGAATAGGAAGAGGGCGGCCATAGTCACGGATGTTTTCTCGGGGAGTATCCACGACCCAGGTCCCCGTGCGTTGGAGGGTCCCTATTTCGTGAGGCACGATGTGGATGCAGTGTGCTGCCACTGTGCGTGGGCCGAGGATACCATGCCGACGCAAGCGGTCAATTGCTCGGGTACCTTGTTTTTGGCATTCTAAAAGCTCGCTTGCCTCTGGAGCGACGTTGACATGAAAGCCAATTTTGGCAACGGCTGCTGCTCCCACACAGAGCTGGAGCGTTTCCGCCGAGGCGGTGCAGGCGCTCTGAATACCCATGGCAGCGGATAGGATGGGTTCCTCGCGCGCTTCACGAGCGAAACGGGCGTTCTCTTGAATCCCTTGGCGTGCTTTGGTGAGGCCCTCTTGATCGCTTACTGCGTAGGAGAGACAAACTCGCATCCCTCCATGTAGAGCTGCTTCAGCGATGGCGTCCAGCGAGTAGGGAATTGCTCTGGAAGAGGAATGTTGGTCGAAAATCGTTGTCGTCCCACGGCGGATTGCTTGGAGACAATCGAGAAGTGTACTGTAGCGGATGTCCTCATAGGTGAGGGCTGCTTCTATCTGATGTAGGCGTGCTCGGGCCCGGGGCCGCTCAGGAAGGCTGCCTCTCGCAAAGGCGAGAAAAAAGTGATGGTGAGCAGAGATCATCCCGGGCATGACAAGCATGCCCTCCGCGTCGAGGCGTTCTTCGAGAGGGTATGCCTGGCAAAGCTCTGCGGTTGGCCCCACCTGGGTGATGTGTGCTCCTTGAATGCAAAGGGCCCCATCGTAGAGGATACGGTTCTCTTGGTCAAAGGTGAGAATCGTCCCGTGGGTAATAAGCATGCAAAGCCTTTCTTCCTGCCTAGGTGGGTCTCCATTATACCACAGGGATGGCTCTTCTCCCAGGGATGCCTCTGAGTTGCAATGGGGGGAGGGAGGACATAAAATCTCGAAAACTCTTGAAGGAGAGAGCAATGAAGTACGTACGTTTAGGGAATTCAAATTTGCGAGTGTCCGAGTTCTGCTTGGGAACGATGATGTTTGGGGATAAAACCTCTCCAGAGGAGGCTGTGCGCATCATTCGTAGGGCTGTGGACGAGGGAATAAACTTTATTGACACGGCGGATGTTTATAATAAAGGGCGTTCTGAAGAAATAGTCGGGGAGGCTTTGCAGGGCATACGTGATCGAGTAGTTCTAGCTACCAAGGTTGGTATGACGGTGGGGCAAGGTCCAAACGATGGTGGAGTCTCGCGTTACCATATCATTCAAAGTGTGGAAGCAAGTCTAAAACGCTTGCGCACAGACCACATTGATATCTACTATATTCATTGGCCTTTTGCGGCGATGAATTTGGAGGAAATGCTCCGTGCGCTAGAGGATCTGGTGCGAGAGGGCAAGATACTCTATCCTGCTTGTTCCAACTTTCCCGCTTGGCTTCTTTGTCGTTGTCTCTGGCTTGAGGACGTGCGAGACTATGCTCCGCTGGTGGTAGGTCAATACCCTTATAATTTAATTGAGCGAGGAATTGAGGTAGAGGTATTGCCTCTGGCTAAAGCGATGGGAGTGGGCATTGTGGTCTATCGCCCGCTGAGTGCAGGTGTGCTCACTGGCAAATATTTGGGAGGTGTGCCGGCGGATGCCCGGGGAGTGGTGGATGAGCGGCTTGTGCCCTGGAGCCAGCGCTATGCGGAGGGGATTCGCAAGCTTGTAGCCTTTGCCCAGGAGCGAGGATATACTGCTGCTGATGCGGCGATTGCTTGGACGAGGAGTCATCCTGCAGTGACAGCCCCTATTGTAGGTATCAGTAGAATAGAGCAATTAGAGGCGAACCTTAAAGCCTTTGAATGGAAGATGACCCCAGAGGAACGAGAAGAAGTGAGTAGCTTCTTCCCCACAGAGGTTTGGGAGGAAGCTGGGGGAAAGTTCCCTTACTGGCGGCGCTCTTTTGAGATTTTGCCCTAGTGTCGGATGTGCAAGTTGAGGGGTGCTTTCAAAAAGCACCCCTTTTTTATTGTGGGTGGTTCCGTTCCCAAGAGCGCAAGAGTACTACTCCTCGTCGAGCATCCTGGGGTACAAAGGCTTCATCGATGCCCAGAAGAACGATCCTGTGTTCCTGGCAAAGTTCCCAGATTCTTTCCATGTTGTTTAGCTCTGGCTGCGAGATATTCAGTCCATAGAGATTCTCACTGGTGACCATCGAGCTGACAAACTGATCTCCACAGCCGCAATAGTGGATACACCCTCCAAAGGTGTCCAAAATGCGCTGGTCATAGGGTTTGACGAATTCTTCATACTGGGTCGTGGAAAGCATCACCGGAGTATCATCACGGACCATGGTCCCCCCACGCATGAGGTAGGACCAGTGAGGAGTAAAGTCGTTCCCCTCGCCGATAAACTCTTTCCAACGCTTCAGCCAAACGATATAGGTCTCGGTCACTAGGTCGAGAAGGGCATGGACGAGCTCAGGACAATCGTAAAGAGCTAGAAAAATGTCTGGTCCCCAAAGAAGGTGGGCAACGTCGAAGGGGCCCTGGAGGTCGGGATGATAGATATTCACTACTTGGGATAGGTTCGGGTAATGGCTTAAGGTCTCCATATAGTATTCGGCGGTCTCAAAACAGGTCCGGCCAAGGCCCGTGTAGGGATCTGGAATGCCTGCCTCGACGAGTCGTCGAATAGAGTCCCTATCGGGGAGGTGATGTGCCCATGGAAGAGAGGTTTCAGTGAGTTGGAACTCGGCCCCGAGTATGTTGGGAAGGATAACGGTTCCATAGTTTGTGCGGATGTTCAAAGGATGATAGTCCCCTGCTTGGTAGTGGAAGAAGGGGGCCCGCAATTGGTCGAGGAGCATCTTTTCACGGTCGGCAAAGGTGTCGTTGTACTCAAAGAGGGGCCAATCTTCATCGGGGATAGGAGGAAGGTCCTGCCAGATGAAAGGAACCTCTGGTAATTCTTCCCAAGCAAAGACGCGTTGATAGGCTTCGCTTATACGGTTGTAGTGACCATTTTCGATCAAGCGATCGAATTTGGCGAGATATTTCTCCAATAGCGGTGACATCGAGAGCTCCTTGGATAGATACTTGCTGGCTAATTATAGGGAGATAAGCATCTATTTCAAGTGCGCTGGCTTGATGAAACATTTACTTTCCTTTTACGTCCTGTTGATGGCGGGGCAACCGGGAGAGCACTAGAATAGAGACGAGGATTCCCCGAAAGAGGAGGGTTCTATGCGATATCGACAAGAGGGGATCACTTTAATCCAGATTCTCATTGTCCTTATGATCTTTGGCATATTGACTTCCTTGACGTTGCTTTATACTTCGGATTTGCTCGTACGAGCCAAGGAAACGGGTGCCCAAAGCGAGTTAGACCAGGTGCAGAAAGCGCTCTGGGCTTGGATGATCTCCCATGACCGGAATCAGGTCCCCGCCGCAGAGTGTGTTGTTGACTTTGCTTCTTCAGATCCTCCTCTCTGGCCCCAATTCCTGGCCCAGAGGTATCCTGGAGGTGGGCGAGCGTACACTTGGGACGAGCAGGGAAATGTCTCCCTCTGTCTTGAAGAGAGTGCCCTGAAAAGCTCTCTTGAGGCCGAGTATTACGACAACCGCAATTTGATGGGGGATCCCGTCATCACTCGTGAGGAGGAGGCGATCAATTATGATTGGGGAACGGGGAGGCCCTTGCCAGAGCTTCCTAAGGATAATTTCTCTGTACGCTGGCGTTTAGATCTGAATCTCCGTCAGTCTGGCGTCTATCGGTTTGTTACTCGGACGGATGATGGAGTGCGTCTGTATGTTGATGGAAACTTGATCATCGACCAGTGGCACCCTATGGCGGCGACGAGCTATATGGCGGATGTCTCCCTGTCTTCTGGCCATCACCAAGTGGTCATGGAGTATTTTGAAGCCGGAGGGCACGCTGTTGCTCAGCTTTCCTGGGGGTACCTTGGAGATAGCGACAGGGCCTGGAGAGCTGTCTATTATGACAATACCAAGCTCCAGGGGACACCGGTGCTGATGAGAGCGGAAGGAGCCTTTGACTTTCGCTGGGAAACGGGTTCCCCTGGAGAAGGGGTGCCTGAGAAGAACTGGAGTGCGGTGTGGGATTCCTCCTTTGAGATTAGAGAGATGGGCAAGTACCGCTTCACGGTCGTCACTGATGGAGGAATCAAAGTATTGGTGGATGGGATGACGGTGATCAATGGCTGGGCGGGCGAGATGAAAGGGAATCCCATCAGCCATGATGTCGATCTATTGGCAGGAGAGCACACAATTCAGGTTTTTTACTATCACAAGAAAGGGGAAGCCTTTGCAAGCTTGGATTGGCAAAAAATAAGCCCTAGCCCCACTTCGTGGTTGGGGGAGTATTATGCGAATAAAGAGCTTTCAGGAGAACCTCTATTCCGGCGCTATGATGAGGCAATCGATTTTGACTGGGGGCACGCTAGCCCTGGAGGGGATCTACCTAGTGACCGCTTTTCAGTGCGTTGGAGTAAGGAGGCCAAGTTCAAGAAAGGAGTTTATGAATTTACAATAACAACCGATGATGGAATGAGGCTATATGTGGATGGCAAGCTCCTTCTTGATGCTTGGCGGGATCAGGCTGCCAAGACATACTCTGCTCTTCTTGAGCTTTCCGAAGGTTCGCACAAAGTGGTGGTCGAATTCTATGAAAACCACGGTCGGGCAGTGGCCCGGGCTGCCTGGAAGCGTGTTGCCGATGGCAGTGATCTTGGCTCTCTATCCGATTCCAAACGGAAACCACCCAAACGCCCTCCGTGGGTCTCGCCGTTCAAATAGGGTATGTGTTGGGCCGGGCTCCCGTTCTTTACTCAGTGGGGGAAAGGGTTTTGTGAAAAACCCAATACACTTTGTGGATGTGTGCATCTACGACTCGGGCGTAAAAGCTGATAGGTCCTACCCAGAGAATCTCTGCTTTGCTCTCCCCACGTTCTCGGATATCTCGAAGGCATCTCTTGAGTAACACAGAGCCAATGCCTCGATGGCGATAATCGGGATGGGTACCTGTAGGGCCAAACCGGGAGGGCCCTGTGACATCATAAGCAGCAAAGGCAATGACTTGGTCGCCGTTCAGGGCGATGTGTAGCGGAATGGGAGAGAAATGCACAGCCTCTGAAACTTCATAGCGCCACCCCTCAGAAAAGGTCTCCAGAGCAAAAGTGGCGACCTGGGGGACTTCGTCTGGATCAGCTCGACGAATGGTGATCCCTTCGCTGGCTAGACGCGCCTCGGACTCGGCTGTCTCGAGATCTGCATGTAGGAGATCCACTTCCATATCTACACGGGAGACGCGGTCTGTTTCGTAGCCTCTTTCCATGAGGAAGGAGATGGTCTCGGTGTAAAAGACATCCACGCCGGGGTCAAAGTAATTGGGGCCATGGGCGCCAACGATGATTTCTTGGATCCCTCGGGCGCGGAAGCGGGCCTCGATTTCTTGAAAGAGCGCTGTGCCGATACCTTGTCGTCGGTAGGGTCCCCCAACCCCAAAGAGCTTGATGACTCCTTTGCCTTCTCGGATACAGCCGAAGCAGAATCCAACTAAACGCTCATCAACTTCGGCCAAGAGAAGGAGGTCTGGGGGACAAGTTGGATCTTCAAGGGTGCGACGGCGTAACCAGGCGATATCGAAATGGGGATCGTATTCCATCTTTTCTTCGATGAGGGCTAGTGTGGCGGCCAGATGCCATTCTTTCATCTCCAAGATTCTCATTTTCTCACCCCGAGGATAAGGATTCTAAAGGTTCTCCCTTCTCACAAGGGGGAAGGGTCTCGATGCCGCTTGATCGCTTTAGAGATCTCTACAGCGATAAAGACGATCGAGCTAAGTGCGAGGCTTAGGCCAAGCTGGGCAGGGCTTAGAGCTACAGTATCAAAGATGTTTTGTAAAAAGGGAACATAGATGACGCCGAGCTGAAGTATGATGCTTAGCAGTACCGCTAACATGAGAGGCCTGTTGCTCCAGATCCCTAGATGGAAGAAAGATTCCCGATCCGAGCGAATGGCCAAGGCGTTCCCCATTTGTGAAAGCCCCAATGTGGTAAAGACCATCGTTTGCCAGATGCCCTCTCCTAGTTCACGGCCCCAGTATTCTGCTGCGAGGCAGATAGAACCAAGGAGAAGCCCCACCCAGAGCATATACTTACCTAGTCCACGGGCCAAGACGCTCTCATCTGGCGGATGTGGAGGGCGCTTCATCGTGTTTGGATCCGTAGGTTCCACCCCCAAGGCCAAGGCGGGGAGGCCATCGGTGATCAAGTTGATCCAAAGAAGCTGAAGGGCGGTTAATGGAATGGGCAGCCCAAGCAGAGGGGCCATCAGCATTAAAAAGATCTCGCCGACGTTGCTTGAGATAATGTATCCTACGAATTTGCGGATGTTTTCATAGATAGTGCGCCCTTCTTCGATGGCATGAACGATAGTAGCAAAGTTGTCATCGAGCAGGATCATGTCAGCGGCTTCTTTGCTGACGTCGGTGCCGGTGATGCCCATGGCAATGCCGATGTCGGCACGTTTGAGGGCAGGAGCATCATTCACTCCGTCTCCCGTCATGGCGACAAAATGCCCGCGGCGCTTGAGGGCTTCAACGATCTTGACCTTGTGCTCCGGGCTTACTCGGGCATAGACGGAGACGCTTTCAGCGATCTCTTCCAGCTCGTCTACGGACATTTTGGCTAGCTCTTGGCCGGTGACGATACGTTCTTTGTCCTCAGAAGTCAAGATGCCCAACTCTCGGGCGATGTGGCGGGCAGTTAGGGGGTGATCGCCGGTGATCATGACAGGGCGGATGCCAGCAGTGCGGCATTCCTGGACAGCTTGCCGCACCTCAGGGCGAGGTGGGTCGATCATGCCCGTCATTCCGACAAAGATCATCTCCTTTTCCACTGTCTCTTCTTCGATGACAGAAGGGAGCTCTTCCAATGGTTTGATGGCCACCCCTAGCACCCGCATCCCGTCGCCAGCAAGACGGTCATTTGCCTGGAGGATGCGCTCTTCCCAATGCGCAGTTAACGGTTCTATTGTGCCGGCGTTCCAAACCCGATTGCAGATCTCCAAAAGCCCATCCACAGAGCCTTTGGTAAAGGCCATATAAGGGGCCGCAGGAAGATACTCGATAAAACAAGAGATTACTTCTTCTGGGCAATCAGGCTCTTGAGGCATGCGATGAATGGTGGTCATGCGTTTACGTTCAGAGGTAAAAGGCACTTCCCCTATTCGAGGCATAAGTTCCTCAAGCTTTGCTTTCCAGAGCCCATGCCGAGCGGCGGCTACTACGAGTGCCCCTTCTGTGGGGTCTCCAATGGCACGGTAGCCCTGGGACTCTTCTTCGGGCTCAAGGATGGCATCGTTGCAAAGGGCTGCTCCTGCGAGGAGAATGGCAAAGCTGGGCTCTTCGGGCTTGCCTAAAGGAGCCTGGCCAGGAGCGATAAAGGCTCCTGAACGGCGCAGACGCTCGACTAAGTTGAGGGATTTGCCGGCTACGTCTAGCACGGTGACTGTCATCCGGTTTTCCGTCAGGGTGCCGGTTTTGTCGGAGCAGATGACGGTGACGGACCCCAAAGTTTCCACTGCTGGGAGGCGTCGGATCAAAGCATTGCGACGCACCATCCGCTGAGCCCCGAGCGCAAGGGCGATGGTAACTACTGCTGGGAGCCCCTCAGGGACGGCGGCCACGGCCAAGCTAATGGCTGTAAGAAACATCTCGCTGAGCTCTTGGCCACGCCAAATGCCCACTCCAAAGACGACACCACAGATGGCTAGCGCCCCGATGGCGAGCCATTTCCCAAGCTCGGCCATTCGCTTTTGCAGGGGGGTCTTTTCCTGGGTGACAGTCTGCAAGAGAGTGGCGATGTTCCCCAGCTCGGTTCTCATCCCAGTGGCTATGGCGACAGCGGTCCCCCGGCCGTAAACCACGGTTGTGCCCATATAGACCATATTGCGTCGATCGCCAATGGGGAGGTTCTCTTCGGGAAGGGGATCGGAGATCTTGTCCACAGGGACGGACTCTCCTGTGAGGGCTGCCTCTTCGACACGCAAATTTGCAGATTCTAGAACCCGGGCATCTGCGGGTACTCGATTGCCTGCTTCCAGAAGGACGATATCTCCTGGAACGAGGCGGGTGGCATCAATCTCGACGATTCTTCCCCCTCGGCGCACCTTGACGATGGGAACGGCAAGTTTCTTGAGCATGGCCATTGCTCGCTCGGCCCGATACTCTTGGGTGAAGCCGAGGAGAGCATTCAGGACTACGATAATCAGAATCATGATCGCGTCGGTGAGTTCTCCCACGGCAAAGGAGATGCCCGCTGCAATGAGGAGTACAATGACCATGACGTCGACGAACTGTTCTGCCAGAACGGCCCAAGGGCTTCGCGTTCCCTGCTGTTCGAGTTGGTTGGGGCCGTATTCCTGGAGGCGCTTGGTGGCTTCTTCTTCGTTCAGTCCCTCTAGGCGAGAACCAAGAGAGCGAAGGACAGCTTCGCGGTCTTGGGTGTGCCAGGTATTCATCGGGGCTGATTTCCTTTCCTATTTTGAAAGTGAATACTTTTTAATTATACGAGCTTTTTGCAAGAGGGCGAGTGAGTTCACCGCCTTTGACAAGCGTGGATAAAAGCGCGAAAGAGCTGGACCATGTGTTCATCTTGGGGAACCATTCGTTCGGGATGCCATTGCACTCCGAGGATAAACACGCTTTCCTCAGATATTTCAATGGCTTCGATGATGCCATCTGGAGCCTGCGCGGAAACGCTAAATCCCGGCGCCACACGGGCGATGGCCTGATGGTGATAGCTGTTCACCAGCAGTTGGTCGGAGAGGGGACTATTTTTGAATAGAGCTTGAGCAAGGATGCTGGCAGGCTTGATAGTGACAGGGTGAGCCATCTGGTCTACCGGCAATGTTGAAGAGGCGCGATGGTCTAGCGCACTCGGCACCTCCGAGGGAATGTCTTGGATAAGGGTACCCCCAGCGGCGACATTGAGAGTCTGGATACCTCGACAGATGCCTAGTAAAGGTTTTCTTTCATCCAAGGCCCAGCGAGTGAGAAAAAGTTCCGCCTGGTCGCGTTGGCGATCTACATAGCTCAGTTTGCTTCTATCTGATGTCTGGTATACGTCGCTGGCGATGTCTCCACCCCCAGTGAGGAGCAAGCCAGAGCAAAGAGAATAGAGTGCTCGTAAAGGAGATTTTTCCGTCAAAGGGGGAAGGAGAAGAGGAATCCCGCCGGCCAAGAGAACGGCTTGATAGTAGAGCTTGGAGAGAGCGACTCGATCCGCTTTCTCCAGGTCGTTTCCCATGGTAATACCGATGACAGGGGCAGTGCGAGTGGTTTGGGTAGCCATGAAAGTGAGTAGAAACCTCCAAAGGTTATTTGGAATCGTCAATTCTGTGGCAGAGCAAGAGTTCCGGGCCTTCGGGGTAGGCAAGGAAGCCACATACCTGGAACCCTGTTCGTAAAAAGAGTCTTAAAGCGGGGTTATCCGCTGGAAGTTGGGTGATAAGAGTGTGCACCTGACGCTCAATAGCGGCCTTTTGCATTGCTCCCAAGAGCCGGGTGCCGATGCCCCAGCGCCGATAGTTAGGAAGAACAAAGATATGCTCTATGTGGATGACAGCGCGCTTGCGAAGGTCGGAGGTGAAGGAGACAAAGCCAACGACTTTGCCCTCCACATCGAGAGCAACGAGCAGTTCGGCTTCTTTGAGGTATTCTTCCCACGGGGCAGGCGCCGTAAGGTGGAACTTTTTTGCAATGTGTAGAACGGTTTTACTGTCTTGAGTGGTTGCTTCTCGGCAGAGGATTGCTCGTACTCGGGCCCACTCTGCCAGCACTTGACGATGGGTTTCAAAGGCGATCTCTTTTGGGAGTGCATTCGCGGGGAAAAAGCGTGCTTCTAGAGCATCGTCGCCAGGCTTGGGCACCCCGTGGGTAACGTGTGCACGATAGAGGATCAGCACCCCTCCAGAGGGAGTTTCGCCGGTAAAAGGGTAGATGCCCAATAGTCCATCCAATTCTACAAGGACACCGGTCTCCTCTTTTGTCTCCCTAATGGCTGTTTCCTCTGGGCTTTCTCCAGCCTCTGCATAGCCAGCGGGCAATCCCCATTGTCCTTGTCCGGGCTCCACACCCCGCCGCACAAGCAGTACCTGGCTATCTTTTTCTATCAAGGTCCCGGCAGCCACGACGGGGTTCATGTAATAGACAAAGTGACATTGAGGGCACACAGGGCGTGTGCGATTGCCCATTCGTTGATGTATTAAAGGAGCTCCGCAGCGAGGGCAAAAGCGAGCTTCGAACATGGTTTCTCCTAGCAAGGATAGCTCAGTATTCGCGATCGTATACAGGGTCCCGTCCAACCCACCTTCCAGGCAGTACCGCGGGGATCTGTTGGCGCTCTTCGGGGGAGAGCTCTATCTGGAGGCCCTGAACGGTGTCCTCGAATTGTTCGAGGTTTCTGGCTCCGATGATTGGGCAGGTTACCCTGGGCTCTGCCAGGGCCCAAGCAAGGGCAAGTTGTGCAGGAGTGATCTGGCGTTCCTGGGCCGCTTGAACAAAGGCCTCAACGAGGTCCAAGGCCTCTTC
>JAGGYI010000049.1 GCA_021162655.1 Anaerolineae bacterium | reverse complement strand
GGGCTCCACCTCCTGAAGAGTGGATGGAGCTGCTTGAACGCATCATCCAAGGCGGCAAACTCTGCCAGCTTTACCTTTCAGCAAAGGGAGCACTCAAGATCGTCCAAACCCTTGGAGGCAAGGGGTTCCTCTTTACCATTACCGATGAAATGACTGCCGAAGAAGCGGAAAGCTTTTTGCATCAGTTAGAAAAAGAGGACATCTCCCGATAAAGCTCGAAAGATGTCCACTTTTTCTACCGTTCGCAATTATGAAGATAAAATCTACTTAGGCTTTAAGCACATCTTGAACGAAAATGGGATTGCTCCAAGCTACACCTCCAAACGGATCACGACACTCCACCCGGAGGTACACTTGCTCAGGTAAAAGATGGAAGGAAGCGCTCGTCAGCAATCTCTCTTCAGCAACAAAGCGGCGCCCCAAAGGCCCTGAGGCAAAAAAGACGATCTCCTGGCAGGGACTGCAATGCACAAATAGGGCCAGCTGGCCATCATCTTGATGGATGAGCCTCAAGTCCAAAATTGCTGGGCCGGTGCTTGCGTAAAAATGCCCCTTTCGTAGAGCCTGAAGGAGAGCTTCTTCTGTGAGCTCCTCCGCTCTGACCATCACAAAGCCCTTCCCGGCGGCCCCATGTTTCCAATGTACATCGTCCACGGCAAAGCCATAGAGACGACGCCCCTGAGCAAGGAGATCATCCCAATGGACCCGCGCATAGCCGCGGCCGATCATCTGTTCGCAGACAGAATTAAAAACTTCTAGCCCCAAGATGCCTTGCACAGGGGCAATATCTGCCGAAGTTTGCCCCGTCCAATAAGGATGAGCAAAAAAGGCTAGTCCCCCCTGAGCGACTACATCTTTGACAAGCGCCTGAGGTGATTCAGCCAACTCTCTCGCTGGAAGAGAATCTATGCCCAAAGCTACCAAATGGTATCCAGGACCATCAAGCTCCGTCCCCCGAATCGTCACAAAATCGGTTGCTACAGAAGTCTTCTCACTCAACACCCAATGATCTGTAAGTGCTACAAAATCATAGCCACGCTCCCGATACCACGCGATCGCCTCCTCTGGGGAGAGAAGCCCATCTGAAGCAGTAGTATGGGTATGGAGATTGCCTTTGAACCACTTGCCCGGCAAAGAAAAAGGAGATGTCCAACTCATCGTATTTCCCTCGTTTCCCTAGATTTTGTAGAATGAAACGCGACAGGCTAACGCGGCGAGTATATAGCAGAAAGGAAAAACTGTCTAGAGTGAAACACAACTCTTGCGAGCAAAATGAAGAGAAACCCCTGATCAGGCTATGTCACGTAACAAGAACTTTTCAGCTAGGGGCAAGGTCCTTTGATGCCGTGCGGGATGTTTCCCTTTCGATTGAAAGGGGGGAACTTCTTGTCATCGTGGGTCCCTCAGGCAGTGGAAAGACTACGTTGCTCAACCTGATCTCGGGCATCGATAAACCAACCAAAGGAGAAATTTGGATAGAAGGAACCCGAATCGATCAACTTGATGAGGATACTCTTGCCCATTGGCGAGGCCAGCATGTAGGCATTGTCTTTCAGTTCTTCCAGCTGCTTCCCACGCTCACGGTCTTGGAAAACGTTCTCCTCCCTTTACAGCTCCAAGACGTTTGGCATAACCCCTCTTCTGAACGGGCCCTTGCTCTCCTCGAACAAGTAGGGATGAGCGCACACCTTGACAAACTACCAGCAGAGCTTTCCGGAGGGGAACAACAGCGCGTTGCCCTCGCCAGGGCACTGATAAACGATCCTCCTATCCTGATTGCCGATGAACCCACGGGAAACCTGGACTCAGCAGCAGGCAAACAGGTCATCGAACTCTTTTGCAAGCAACACCAAGCAGGCAAAACGGTGATCCTTGTAACGCACGAAGAACGAGTAGCAGAGATCGCTTCAAGACGCCTCCGCATGGTTGATGGGCGCCTAGAAGACGAACAACTCTGGGGGAAAAGATGAAAACACTACTCATCCGCCACGCTCGGCTATTGGCCACGATGGACCAAGAGCGACGGGAAATAGAGGATGGAGCTATCCTTATTCGAGGAAACGTTATCGAACAAGTAGGGCCTACAAAAGCCCTACCCCAGAAAGCTGACCACATCCTCGATGCCAGAGAACATGTGGTCCTTCCCGGCTTGGTCAATACGCACCATCATCTCTTCCAATCACTGACAAGGGCCCTCCCCGGAGTACAGAATGCCAAGCTCTTCACCTGGCTCCAAAAGCTCTATCCTCTCTGGGCTAAAATCACCCCCGAGATGATCTATACGAGTGCCAAGCTAGCTCTCTGCGAGCTTATCCTCAGTGGCTGCACAACGGCAAGCGATCACCTCTACCTTTACCCTAACGGCGCTCGACTGGATGACGAAATCCGGGCAGCCCAAGAGCTCGGAATACGCTTTCACCCCTGTCGGGGGAGCATGTCAGTCGGTGAGTCCCAAGGGGGTCTTCCGCCTGATAGCCTCGTTGAAAATGAGGATGAGATCCTCCGCGACAGCCGCCGAGTGATCGAGTCTTTTCACGACCCTCAACGCTATAGCATGTGCCGCATCGCCATAGCTCCATGTGCACCTTTCAACGTCAGCCAAAAGCTAATGCGCCAGTCTGCAGAACTCGCCAGATCCTATCAAGTGCGCTTGCACACCCACGTCGCCGAGACCAAAGATGAGGAAAGCTACTGTCTAGAGCGTGTCGGGATGAGACCAGTGGAGTATATGCATTCCTTGGGCTGGACTGGCCCTGACGTCTGGTGGGCCCATGCCATCTGGTTAAGTTCAAAAGATATTTCCCTGATGGCAGAGACGGGTACTGCTGTCGCTCACTGCCCCACCAGCAACATGCGCTTGGGCTCGGGAATCGCTCCCGTAGAAGAGCTCCTCCAAGCTGGGGTCAAGGTTGGGTTAGGAGTAGATGGCAGTGCCAGCAACGATTCCTCGCACATGTTCGCCGAGGCGAGGACAGCTTTGCTTCTCCAACGCGTTACCAAAGGCGCAGATGTCCTGAGCGCACGCCAAGTCTTGGAGATGGCTACTCGAGGAGGTGCGGCTGCTCTTGGACGCGACGATATCGGGGCCCTGGCTCCCGGCATGGCTGCAGACATTATAGGGATAAACCTAAACACATTGGACTTTGCAGGAGCTCAGGCGGATCCTTTGGCGGCTCTCCTTTTCTGTTCGCCCCCCACCGTCGACTTTGCCATTATCAATGGCCAAATAGTCGTCAAAGAAGGCACGTTGGTTAACGTCGACCTCCCTAAACTTGTCGAAACCCACAACTCTTTAAGCCGAAAGCTTTGGGAAGGCTAGAGGCAATCAAATAGGCAAGCCAAGAAGATATCTGCGCACGAGGTCCAGAGCAAGGTGTAGCAGCCACCCTTGTGCTACGGGCCCTGTCCTCCCTGTAAAAGGCTGTCCTTGCAGAACCTGGTTTTCTGTAGCGAGGCTAAAATAAGCAGGAGGCGCATTAGGAACCCCGAGATCCGCTGGACCAATGATTGCCAGCCCTAACTCTGCGCCGTAGGCTTGGCGCACAGCTCGGGCTGCACAGTCTGCCAACTCCTGGCTGGGGAAGCCCGCTTTGGCGATAACCTCTGACGACACTCCAAAACACCGCTCCAAAGTAAAAGCAGAAGGAGCTATCGTCCCCCCGAGGAACCCACCCACTCCTTGACTAGCTGCATGCAATCGCTTCGCAAGCTCTCCCTGGGTTGATGTTTCTAGGACGGCCAGATGTACCCCTTTGGCAACCAAAGCCCTACAAACAACATCAGCCAAAGACTCCTCATCCGCTCCAAAGATGCGATCACCCAGGCGCCTTCGCAACTCCTCCTCCACTGGAGCGATGAGCGCCTCTGCTTCCTCGAGAGACCCCGCCTTGGCCGTAATGCAGATATCTGTCTGCCCAGGGTGAGCTCGAGTGCCCACGGTAGGGTTAGCAAGATGCATGAGATCCCCTATCTTGGAATCGATAGTGCTCTCGCCGATGCCACATGTATGCAATGTACGACTCTTGATAATTCCCTCAAGACCAAAACGCTTCCGGAGATAGGGCAACACCTCATGCTCCATCAAATAACGCATCTCATGAGGGACACCAGGGAGAGAGATAATGACATGCCCTTTGTACTCTACAGCAAAAGAAGGTGCTGTACCTACAGGGTTATGAATGACTAGTGCCCCTTCGGGCAAAAAAGCCTGCCGGCGATTATTTTCCGTCATGCGAAAGCGCCGACGCGCAAAAAAGCGAGATATCTCTTCCCAGAGCTCCTCGCTGAAAACAAGCTCGCGCTCGGTAGCAGCAGCAACGGCTTCCCTCGTCATGTCATCAACAGTAGGCCCCAGGCCCCCCGTAGTGATGACGACATCTGCGCGCTCCAAAGCTTGGCGTAGAATATAGGTGATACGCTCCAGATTGTCTCCAACTGTAGTGGTATAGTGTAGATCCAACCCAATCGTCGTCAACTGCCGGGCGATCCATGCCGAATTGGTATCAACAATTTCACCAAGCAGCAGCTCGGTGCCAATGGTAACGATTTCCGCTTGCAACGCCTGCCTCCCCCAACGTCAGAGATATTTAACCAAGCCCCTTGCATGCAACTCCTTGACTAAAGCATTCACCTCTTGAGCGCGCTCTTTGGGAACCACCAAAAGGGCATCCTCCGTATCAATGATAATCATATCTTTTAGCCCAATGGTTGCAATCAACCGCCCATCGCTATAGACAAGAGAGCTAGAGGTATCGAGCCCCACGTGGGTCCCTCCTCCCAAGAGCACGTTGCCCCCTTTTTCCTGAGCCGAAATCTCATAGATAGCTGCCCAGCTTCCCACATCATTCCAGCCCATATCACAAGGGACGACAGCGACATTTCGAGCTTGCTCCATAATGCCCACATCGATGGTCACCGGATCGATCTGTCCCCAAATATGCTCATGATCCAAAGCATTAGTAGTAACCATCGCATCTAACCGTGCATAGACCTCTGGAAGGAGCCGCTGGAACTCATCGAGGATGTTATCCAATGTCCAAGCAAAATAGCCCGCATTCCAATAAAAGCGACCACTTTCCACAAACTCACGAGCCTGTTCCAAAGGGGGCTTTTCCGTAAAACGCTCTACTTGATATACGTCCAGCCCCTGCTCCTGAGCCAGAAGCTTGCCACGCTCGATGTAGCCAAAGCCCGTAGCCGGGTAGGTAGGGACGATTCCCACCGTCACAAGATATCCCTTGCGTGCCGTCGCCGTTGCTGCCACCAGTGCTCTGCGAAAACTTTCCTCATCCGCAATGACATGATCCGCATGCACAGAGATCATCACACTCTGGCCCGAGTTCTCGCGTCGTAGCCTAGCAGCCGCCAAGCCCAAGCAGGGAGCCGTCCCCTTTGGAGAGGGCTCAACAAAGATGTTCTCTCGAGGGATTTCGGGAAGCTGTTCTGCAATTGCTTCCGCGTGGGCCGGTCCCGTAAGCACATAAATGCGCTCCGGAGGTACCAAAGGCAAAAGGCGATCTGCCGTCTGCTGAATCATCGTTCGCTGCCCAAATAAATTCAGCAACTGTTTGGGGCGTTTGCGCCGGCTCCGGGGCCAGAGCCGAGTGCCGCTTCCACCGGCCAAGATCGCAATATGTACATCGTTCAGATCTATCTCATACATAAACGTCCCTCCATAGGAAACTCAATGCGCCAAGACGTAACTCATATTTTCCACTCGGCGCACCATCCCTTTTAGTTCCATCAACGCCAAAGTGCTCGAAACAACAGCCGTCGGCATACCGCTGAGTCGTACAAGCTCATCGATGTGCACAGGCTCCCCACGCTGGAGATGGGCCAACAAAGCTTCCTCTGTAGGTGTCTCGGGAATCACCTCGCGCATTTCCTGCTGCTGCCTAACGGCAGAAATATTCAGCTCCTCTAAAATGTCCTGCACACAAGTAACGAGCTTGGCCTCCCCTCGCTGAATCGCAGCATTTGTACCCGCGCTCTGGCGGCTATAGATAGACCCTGGCACAGCGAATGTCTCCCTACCTTGTTCCAGAGCGAAATGCAAAGTAATGAGCGCACCACTTCTTTCCCCAGCCTCTACAACAACCGTCCCCAGCGAAAGGCCACTGATGATGCGATTCCGAGGAGGAAAATTCCCCGCCTCCGGTTTGGTGCCCAAAGGATAATCGGAGAGCAATGCCCCCGACTCGACAATCTGGGCGGCTAGCCTGCGGTGCTGACGAGGATAGACAATATCCAAACCACAGCCCAGAACAGCCAATGTGCGCCCACCGGCCTCCAGGGCAGCCCGATGGGCGATCCCATCTATCCCCAGGGCTAGGCCGCTTACAACAGTGATCCCTTGGGCAGCCAACTCCCTAGCTAGCTCCTGGGCAACAGACTTTCCGTACGGAGTGGGGAGACGCGTACCTACAATGGCAACGGCCCATTCGTCAGAGGGCAACACTTCCCCCCGAACATAAAGCACCGGCGGGGGATGATCGATATTTTTTAAAAGAGAAGGATATCCCTCACTCTCCCAAGTCAATACTCGAAGGCCAAGCTTGGCGATCTTGGCCAACTCTGCATCAAGGTCCAGACGGGTGCGATGGTAAAGGAGCTGTTCTAAAGCATCCTGAGGAAGCCCTGCTGCACGCAGAGCCGTGGCACTCGCATGCCATGCACTTCCGAGGTCACCAAAATAATCAAGTAAAGAGGCAAGGCGCACAGGCCCTATTCGAGGAATTAGGTTAAAGCCCACCCAGTAACGCAGCTCACTCAAAAAGCCCCTCCCACAGCCCGTCAACACAGCCCGTCAACGCAGACCTTCAGGTACGCGAACGATCATCACCCCACGGTCGAGATCCACTTCAAGGATAACATCCTTGATGGCGGGCAAGAGGAGCTCCCCCTCGGCACCTTCTATGACATAGACGTCATTCGCGCCTGTAGCGATGATCTCTGTCACTTTGCCAAGAAGCACTCCCTCCTCCGAGAGGACGTCCAACCCCTCAATTTGGTGATAATAATACTCTCCCTCCCGGAGGGGCAGAGCGTCTTTGATGTGCACGTAAACATAAGCATCTCGCCAAAGCTCCGCCTCGTCACGATCCTCGATCCCCTCAAGCTGCAGGAGGGCTTGGTTTTTGTGCAGCCTGACACGCCGCACCACGAAACGGACGTGCTCCTCCCCCAAATAGACCTCTTCTAGGTCATAAAAGCGCGCAGGTTCCTCTGTTTCAATATTCACCTTAAGCTCTCCGCGAATGCCCCGCGGCGCCACAATTTTGCCGATGGCCAGAAAAAGCACTTCTTTCGCAGGAACCATGTCCCTCACCTGAGAACACAACGAGGGCGCGCCCTAGATAATTTTAGGTCCCCGCCCACGTCCCAAAGCTGGTATATGTTTGAATTTTCGAGCTAAACGATCTCAAGAATAACGCGCCTTCTCCCCCTGGTCGAGGCAGCCACACGCACCAGAGAACGCATCGCATTAGCAATACGCCCCTGCCGCCCAATGACCCAGCCTTTGTCCTTGGGAGCAACCCGCAACTTTAAAATTGTCGCGTGTGCCCCACGGATCTGGGTCACCCTCACGGCTTCAGGCTGATCCACCAGAGACTTGGCCATGTACTCGACAAGATCTCTCATCACACCTTCCTAAAGACCGAGGACAAAAGCGCTTATGCTTTTGCCTCCCCTTTCATGCTGAGGAATTTGTCCATAATGCCGGTATTCTTGAGCATTCGGGCCACTGCCTCGCTGGGTTGCGCCCCCTTGGAAAGCCAATACAGTGCCCGATCCTCCTTGATAACCACCGTTGGAGGATCCGTCCGGGGGTTATAATGCCCGATGACCTCAATAAAGCGACCATCTCGTGGGGACCTCTGATCGGCCACCACCACACGGTAGCTCGGCTGCTTCTTCGCTCCTACACGACGCAGACGAATTCTAACCATCCTCCCTCACCTTCAAAGATTCTCTAAATCAATTATACCCCAGAAATGGTTTCTAGGCTAACGCAGCCAGGGCATCATGCCCATCCCTCGGCCCCGTTGCCCTTTTTGCATTCGCTTCATCATCTGTTGCATCTGATTAAACTGCCGGAGAAGCTGGTTCACCTGCTGGACAGTCGTTCCGCTCCCTCGGGCAATCCGCCGCTTACGGCTCGCATTGATAATCTTGGGATTCCGCCGCTCTTCCGGCGTCATAGAGTTGATAATCGCCTCAGTAACTACCAGACCCCTCTCTGTCACCTCTGCAGGAAGCTGCTTGGTGAGCTGCTGGAAACCCGGAATCATCCCCAGAAGCTCCTCCAAGGGACCCATCTGGCGGATGGCTCGCAACTGCTCAATGAAATCCTCCAACGTAAAAGAGGCCGTCCGCAGCTTTTCCTCCATCTTGCAAGCCTGCTCTTCACTAAAAGCCTCTTCCGCTCGCTCGATAAGGGTGAGAACATCTCCCATCCCAAGAATCCGAGAAGCCAGCCGATCGGGGTAAAAAGGCTCCAAGTCAGAAGGCCTTTCTCCCACACCCATAAATTTGATGGGTATCCCTGTCACTGCCCGGATAGAAAGCGCTGCGCCTCCACGTGCGTCTCCATCTACCTTGGTAAGGATGAGACCTGTCAGAGCCACTCGACGATTGAACTCCTCCGCAACGGCCACGGCCTCTTGCCCCGTCATTGCATCAATAACGAGCAGAACCTCCCGCGGGTTAATCACCCTGCGAATCTCTTCCAACTCGGCCATCATCGGCTCATCAATTTGAAGCCGGCCGGCCGTATCGAGGAGGAGTACTGTGAAACCCTCTCGACGGGCTTTGCGCAAAGCGTTCCTGCAGATCTCAGGAGGCGCCACCTTCGTCCCCTCGCTATGCACAGGGACGTTAATTTGCTTTCCCAGAGTTTCCAGCTGGGCCACCGCAGCAGGGCGGTACGTGTCGGCCGCCACCAACAGAGGCCTTTGCCCTTGTTTACGCAAGTAAACGGCCAGTTTAGCGGCCATCGTCGTCTTGCCAGATCCTTGCAAGCCCACCAACATGAGGGCAGCAGGAGGAGTGCCTCCTAAATCAAGCTTGGCAGGTTCACCAAGGAGCTGGATCAATTCCTCATGGACGATCTTGATCACCGTCTGGGTGGGGGTGAGGGAACGAAGTACCTCCTCCCCCACTGCGCGCTCCCTGACGCGTTTGGTGAACTCTTTGACGACACGGTAATTCACGTCAGCTTCCAAGAGGGCCAGGCGTACCTCTCGAAGAGCTTGCTGCACATCCGCCTCCGAGAGCCGCCCTTTGCGCGCCAGCTTTTGAAAGGCTTCTTGGATTTTCTCGGAAAGAGCCTCAAACATCATTCCCTGCTCAACCTAATTTCAGGTGACCGCGGAATTCTACAGCGAAAGAAAGGTTTCGTCAAAAAGTCTCAGAAGTAGCTCTTGGCGCGGGGATTTAATCTTGAGGAGGGGAATGCAAAGATTTTGGGGCGAGAATATGAGCGATCTCTGCCGTACTCGTGTGCACAATAACCTCATGAAAAGCTCGGAGAACAGATTGTCCTCCTCGAGTGATCACTGCGGCGACCTTCCAAACCACGCGCCCCTCACCTGTGGCGACCGTGGGCCGCCACTGCGTGGGAATACGCAATTGGAAAGAAAAATACTCGGGCTCAGCAATAGCAAAACGACACTCCTCACAAAGAACCTCTTCGTCTTCCAGCCAAACGAACGTGCTTCCCTCTCCTCCTGGGAAGCGCTCCCCATGAAAGCTCCCCGTGTCTGCATCCCAACGGCTGATATAAAACGTCTGCCCAGCTCCCTTGGGAACATTCTCAATACGCAAAAGGAGCACACGCATCTCCTCAGCTGCAAAGTTGGCAAAAGGCGAGATAGAAACCTGCCCCTCGAGCGTCTCCCCTTCAGCAACGATCACCCGAGGCAGAAAGAGGGTAAGTTGGCCTAATTCCGAGGAGACTGTAGAACGATACCCCTTGGGAGAAGGTAGGAGATCAGGAGGCAACGCCTCAACAAAGACCTCTCGATGGGTCTCCAGAGGATCTCCTTTGGGCAGAGCTAACGTGGCATAAAGCATCCAGCGAAGAGAGCAGGCATAGCCATGGTGAGTTGGAAGAGCATCTTCGGGCAACGAAAGAGAAAAAGGATAGGAAAACGCACCCCTACGGAACTTTCCTGCAGGAAGCAATTCAATCTCTTGCAGATAATATTCGGCAGTCTCCTGAACAAAAGAGGGCCCCTGGGAATCTTCAGAGCTATCCTGATCATAAGTCCATCTCCCTTGACAGAGAAGATAGACCTTGCAACCCTTTATCTTCAAGGGGATGCCCATCTCAAAATGCAAGTAACCTTCAATTGGCTCCCCAGGTACATAACACCCACTTTCTCGCTCTAGATCCAAGTAAAGGCTAACCCGCTGGTGCACCTTCTGAGGAGAAAGCCTGGTTCCTACAAGTCCCCCAAGAACAGCCCCTAGAAAAGCGCCACTCAGAGACCCGACAAAAGCTCCCCTCCAACCACGATTCAGCTCCCCTAAAACCCCACCGACGAGAAGCAGGAAAAGTGCTCCCACAAGGGCGCCCCTAAAGACAACAGAACGAGCCTCTGCCCTAATTGAAGAAACACGCCTTCCATCACTTTGTTTTCTTCCCTCTTCTTTATGCGAGTTCTCCATCGCGTGCTTTTCCTTGAATTACTGCCATCCCAAAGCACAAAAAGCTGGGATTTCTTGCTTACTATTGCATTATATCATGAATGAGCCACAGAGAAAAGGGCTGGAAAACTATTTACTTGGCCACAGAAAAAGCACAGCTCGTTCTATCCCTTTATGCAGCACAGAGACGAGCCCGGCTCATTGATCCAAGTCAAACAATATGATAGAATGGAAGTCAGTTCTTATCAGCAACTCATCCCGAGTGTGCTCTTGCATTTATGGTGAGCCCCCAGCTCTAAATTTCCGAGGTTTCCAGCGGGCCCGTCAGGCAAGTGGGTGCACCTGCTCTCTGCAAAAGCCCCAAGATGAAACAGAGGAATATCATAAGTCCCCATACATAATAAATACATGTCACACGCGTAGTCCTTCTAATCGAACAATTCTCTCCTGTAATCCAACACTCTTGCCCAAAACGCCCTTCTAGAATCCTGCGCACCTTCACATGATGCCTTCCGTGGCTTGAAGATAATCGCTCCCAAGTTTTATCTCGGCTACTTGGCAGCCGCAATAGTATTCCTACACATCGCTTAAAGGAGCAGATTCCGCCAGAATTTGACACAAGCTGTAATCTCCCTATAATGTCCTCTCGGAGGGGGAGCGGTTAGGCCGTATAAAACGAGCTTTATTCTTTGTAGAAATGGGCCGCTAGCTCAATTGGCAGAGCCACTGACTCTTAATCAGTTGGTTCCAGGTTCGAGTCCTGGGCGGCTCACTTTCTCTTTGTGGGGAAGTGTCGGAACTGGCAGACGAGCGTGACTTAGGATCACGTGGAGCAATCCGTGAGAGTTCAAATCTCTCCTTCCCCACTTACAAAGCGGAAGTGGCTCAGCTGGTAGAGCGTCTCCTTGCCAAGGAGAAGGTCGCGAGTTCGAATCTCGTCTTCCGCTCCACCAAAGTCGCTGGTTCTCGGGGAACATCCCGTGAGCCAGCATTTTCACGTTGCCTGGGGAGTGGGGGGCTTTTCTTTTATCCCCCTGGGCGCTGTGGTATAATGCAACAAAAGTGCGAGGCACTTTATTTACGTTACCCTGCAGGGAGGACCGAACATTGAAAGTCACCACAGAGACAGTCGCGACCCGAGAAGTCGTCCTGACCATCGAACCAGATCAGGAAACCGTTCGTAAGGCTTTGCAGAAGGCGGCTCGCCAGATCTCCCGTCGACGTCCTGTGCCAGGGTTTCGCCCGGGGCGTGCCCCCTATGCTATGGTTGAACGCCTCGTTGGTAAGGAGATCATCCTCAACGAAGCCCTTAATCAGCTTGCCCCAGATCTCTATCGCCAAGCAATAGAGGAAACCGGGATTGAGCCCTACACTCAAGGACAACTTGAGGTTGAATCTGAAGATCCCCTCATCCTCAAAGTGAGGGTGCCCCTTGTACCCACCGTCAATCTGGGAGACTATAAATCCCTGCGCATCGAGCCAGAACCAGAGGTCGCCGTAACGGAGGAAATGCTCGATCAGGAGATCGAGCGCATCCGACGGCAAAATGCCGAGTACGAGCCCCTGGATAGGCCCGCTGAGCAAGGAGATCAGCTGGTTGCCGCCGTGATAGGCAAAGTGGGCGGAGAGACGGTGATCGACCAGGCGAGTATGGAAATCGACTTGAACGATGAGCTAGAGCCCCCTGGTTTCGGTGAAGCTTTGCTGGGGGTCAAAGCCGGGGAAACTCGAGAGTTCTCGCTCACCTACCCCGAAGACTTTGAAGACGAAAACCTGGCAGGGAAGACCGTTGATTTTAGGGTCTCGGTTGCTACTGTCCGCAAAGTCAAGCTCCCCCCCATAGACGATGACCTGGCCAAGATGGCGGGAGATTATGAAACCCTTGCAGACCTGCGAGAGGCCCTTGCCGTAGAGATCAAACAACGACTCGAACGCGAAAGGGAGATCCGCGAAACTGAAACGGCAATCAAAACCCTAGTTGAGAATGCTGAGGTCGAGTATCCTGAAGCTGCCCTCGAGCGCGAAATCGACCTTATGATTGAGCAAGAGCGTGGTCGACTTCAGCAGATGGGCTTTACCTTGGAGAACTACTTACGGATGATCAATCGCACCGAGGAGGACCTGCGCGAGTCATTGCGTGAGCAGGCCCGGCAGACTCTGGTGGAGCGCCTAGTTCTCAACGAATTTATTAGAGCGGAAAACATCAAGGCTGATTCTTCCGAAGTTAATCAGCGACTGAAAAGCATTGGTGACACGCTTACCGCCCAATATGGCGATGAAGCCTCCAAGATGATGGAGGACCTCGCCTCGCAGGGATTGTTGATTTCAGTGTATAATGAGGCCCTGACGAGCAAGGCTGTTCGTTACCTCAGGGCAATGCTTACGGGCCGCTTGGAAGAATTTCTCGCCGAAAGCACAGAAACAGAGGAAAAAGAGCCCTCCGAGGAGGCAGAGGAAACACCTCAAGAGGAAGCGCCTGCCTCTCCAGAAGGGGAAACCGTAAATGAATCCCTTGCCACAGAGAGCGAGACCACTCCTGAGGCGAATGAAGCGGCCAAAGAGGAATAGGTTTAAGGGCCCTGCCTCAATGGGCAGGGCAGCCACAAGAGGAGGAACTATGAATGCTCAATCGCTGATCCCGATGGTTATCGAGTCCACCGGGCGCGGGGAAAGAGCCTACGATATTTACTCTCTGCTCCTTAAAGAGCGAATCATCTTTCTGGGTACCCCCATCGACGATAACGTTGCCAACCTTGTCGTCGCTCAAATTCTCTACCTCGAACGTGAGGACCCCGAGAGGGAAATTAGTTTGTACATCCATTGCCCCGGGGGCATCATCTACGCAGGTTTAGCAATCTATGACACAATGCAGATCGTTCGTTGCCCTATCGCCACCATTGCAGTGGGCAGCACAGCCAGCATGGGCACTGTCCTCCTGGCTGCTGGGACTCCCGGAAGGCGCTATGCACTCCCTCACGCGACTATCCACATTCACCAGCCATTGGGGGGAGCCCGAGGACAGGCCGTTGACGTGCAAATTCAAGCGGAAGAGATCCTCCGTCTGCGCAAGTTGCTCAACGAGATCCTTGCCAAGCACACCGGCCAGCCTCTGGAACGCATCGAGCGGGATACAGACCGCGATTTCTACATGACAGCGGAACAAGCTCTAGAATACGGTATCGTCGACAAAATCATTGAAATGCCCAAAGTGAAACAGCTCGAAGCCGCGGAGGCAAAAGAGGAATGAGCAATCCGGCAGGTCAGCCCCGATGTTCTTTCTGTGGCCAGCCTGAGCACATGGTCCGACGACTCATCGCTGGCCCCAATTCCGTCTACATCTGCGATGCGTGCGTGAACCTTTGCAAACAGATTCTAGATGCCGGGGAGCGCAACGAACAAGATACATTTACATTGAGCCATATTCCCTCACCTAAAGAGATCTATGAGGCTCTGAACGAGTACGTCGTCGGCCAGGATCGGGCGAAAAAAGTGCTTGCTGTGGCCGTTTATAACCACTACAAACGCATTCTCTCTGGAGACGATAAAAACGACGACGTCGAAGTACAGAAGAGCAACATCCTACTTATTGGCCCCACTGGCTGTGGCAAGACTCTTCTCGCCCAGACCTTAGCAAAGATCCTAGACGTTCCTTTTTGCATCGCTGATGCTACAGCTCTCACCGAAGCAGGCTATGTAGGGGAAGACGTGGAGAACATCCTACTCCGCCTCCTCCAAGCAGCTGACTTTAACATCCAAAGAGCATCCCGGGGGATCGTTTATATTGACGAGATAGACAAAACCGCCCGTAAAACAGGTGCTAATCCATCTATCACCCGAGATGTCTCTGGTGAAGGGGTCCAGCAAGCCTTGCTCAAGATTCTCGAAGGGACAATCGCTAATGTGCCGCCTCAAGGGGGGCGTAAACATCCTCATCAAGAGTTCATCCAACTCGACACAACGAACATCCTCTTTATCTGCGGGGGCGCTTTTGATGGCTTGGAGGATATCATCAGCGAACGTACCAAGGTAAAAGGGGCCTTGGGATTCAATGCAGCGGCCGGCTCGCGGGTACGGCCCTCCATATCTGAACTCTTGGGACAGGTTACCTCGGATGATCTATTGCGCTATGGGCTCATTCCAGAATTCGTCGGACGCCTGCCCGTTGTCGTCACAGTAGACCCCTTGGAGAAAGAGGACCTCGTTCGCATCCTCACGGAGCCCAAAAACGCTCTTGTGCGCCAATACAAAAAGCTCTTTGCCCTCGACGATGTCGAGCTTGAATTCACTCCAGAAGCCCTAGATCTGATCGCAGAAGAAGCCTTACGTCACAAGATGGGGGCGCGCGCGCTGCGCACTATTCTGGAGGAAACCCTTCTTGAAGTTATGTACGAGCTTCCTTCTCATCCAGAGGTCAAACGCTGGGTGGTAGATGCAGAGGATATCCGCAATCGCCGAAGTCGCGATCGCCGCGTATTCAACGTAGCAGCCTAACCTTTATCCTCAATTCAAAAACATCTCGGGAGGCTTGAAGCCTCCCGTTTTCTTTTTTCCTTTTTTGATATTCTAATTTCGAAAAGCCTTATCTTTTGACACCCCCTTATCCTTGGGCTAGAATTTGAAGACCCTAGACCCCTTGCGATGTGCCCTTGGCCGTCCAAGGCGCTCTCAGAGAATGCTAACGAGGAAGGGAACGGTATGATTAGCAGCGCGGAAATCCGATCCAAGTTTCTCCATTTTTTCGAACAACATGGGCATACGATCGTCCCAAGCTCCTCCTTGGTTCCAGCAAATGACCCTACCCTACTCTTCACTAACGCCGGGATGGTTCAGTTCAAAGACGTTTTCCTTGGGCTTGAGAGGCGACCTTATAAGCGCGCTACATCCTCTCAAAAATGCATGCGAGTTAGCGGCAAGCATAATGACCTCGAGTCTGTAGGGCCCTCCCCGCGGCACCACACTTTTTTCGAGATGCTCGGGAACTTTAGCTTTGGCGACTATTTCAAAGCAGAAGCCATCGAGTTCGCCTGGACTTTTCTCACCAAGGAACTAGGGCTCCCTCCAGAGAGGCTTTACGCTACCATCTACAAGGAGGATGATGACGCCTTTGCCCTCTGGCAAAAGATTGCCCAGCTGCCCCCTGAGCGTATCGTGCGCTTGGGGAAAAAGGACAACTTTTGGGAGATGGGCGATACTGGCCCCTGTGGCCCATGTTCTGAGATCATCTATGATCGCGGGCCCGAGGCCTGCACCTGTGGGGATCCCAATTGCAACCCCGCTAACGAGTGCGATCGCTGGCTTGAACTTTGGAACCTAGTCTTTATGCAGTTCGAAAGGCGCGAGGATGGTTCTACTGTACCGCTGCCCCGTCCTAGCATCGATACAGGCATGGGCCTAGAGCGTATCACTTCTGTGCTCCAAGGGGTCGATAACAATTACGACACAGACCTCTTTTTGCCAATTATGCAGCGTACTCGGGAGCTCCTGGGCCATGATGAAGAGACAATGAGGGCAAACATCGTTCCTTATCGGGTGATTGCTGACCACAGTAGAGCTATCACTTTCCTCATCGCTGACGGAGTACTCCCAGGAAACGAAGGGCGGAATTACGTCCTCCGGCTGATCCTTCGCCGAGCTGCCCGTTTCGGCAGGCTCCTCGGGTTCGAGGGCCCATTCCTCGCACAGACGGCCCAGGCTGTCATTGAGACGATGGGGCACCACTACAGCGAGCTAGAGGAACGCAGAGATTTCATTTGCCAGGCCATCACTCAAGAGGAAGAACGCTTTTTGACTACTTTGAGTGTGGGGCTTGGGCGCCTGGAGGAGCTGATCGCTCAGCTAAAAAGCCAAGGGCGAGATACCATCCCCGGAGATGAAGCCTTTCGCCTTTACGATACTTATGGCTTTCCGCTAGAGCTCACTCGCGACGCTGCCACGGAGGCAGGCATGACAGTGGATGAAGAAGGCTTTCGAAAAGCCATGGCCGAACAGCGCGAGCGAGCCCGCTCTGCACAGCGCTTTACGGTAGATGCTCTCGGCGAGTTCTATCGCCAGTTAAAGCTCCCCAAAACCATCTTTGTGGGCTATGAGAAGTTCTCGTCCCAAGCGCAGGTTCTAGCCATTGTCAAGGGTAAAGACCTCTGCCAAAAGGCTCACGCAGGAGAAGAAGTAGAAATCATTCTCGACACAACTCCCTTTTATGCCGAGTCTGGCGGGCAGGTTGGGGATACCGGCGAGCTACGTAGCGAAAAGGTCCGGGTGTCGGTCCAAGATACCGTCAAGCCCATTCCCGATCTTTTCGTTCACCGCTGCTTGATCCAAGAGGGCGAACTATGTATAGGGGATCAAGTAGAGGCCATCGTAAACAAGGAACGCCGCCTAGACATCGCCCGTAACCACACCGCCACCCACCTTTTGCATCGTGCGTTACGTCAAGTGCTTGGGGAGCATGCCGCCCAGGCTGGTTCTCTCGTCGCCCCTGATCGCTTGCGCTTTGACTTTTCGCACCTTGCTCCTCTAAGCAAAGAGGAACTTCGCCAGGTAGAGAACATCGTCAATGCCCAGATCCGTGCCAACCGGCCAGTGCACACCCAGATCATGCCTTTTGAAGAAGCTCGAAGGAGCGGTGCCATTGCTCTCTTTGGAGAGAAATACGGCGACCAAGTGCGCGTGGTCACGATAGAAGGCTTTACGGCCGAGCTCTGTGGAGGCACCCACTTGCGGGCCACGGGAGAAATAGGTTTCTTTCTTATTGTTAGCGAATCCAGCGTGGGAGCGGGGTTGCGGCGTATCGAAGCCGTTACGGGACGCGGAGCGGAGACCTATGTCCGTGCCCGTCTTGATACACTAGAAGAGCTGCAAGGGCTCCTTCCTGCTCGACCTGGTGAAGAGCTTCAGCGCACAAAAGCCCTTTTAGAACAGGTTCGCGAACAGCGCCGTCTAATTCAAGAGCTCCAACGAGAGTTGGCTTCCCAGCATAGTGAAGCTCTACTCGAAAAAACTGTCGAGGTAAAAGGAATTCCCGTGCTGGCTGCCCGGGTAGAGGCCAATGATGTAGACACCCTACGCCAAATGTGCGATCGCCTCCGCGACAAGCTGGGCAGCGCAGTGGTCGCCCTCGGAGCGACAATCAACGGACGTCCTCTCTTGGTGGTCTCCCTCACCAAGGACCTTATTGGCCGGGGCCTGCATGCAGGCAAATTAGCAGGCGCGGCAGCCAAACATATGGGTGGCGGAGGAGGTGGGCGCCCCAACATGGCACAGGCGGGAGGCAAAGAAGCCTCCAAACTTCAAGAAGCTCTGGCGGCGATCCCGGAGCTGGTCTCGCAATCCTTGCAATCCTGAGGAACTGCAGAGGAGCCCCTATGAGCATCTTTAGGAAGTGGCCTAAACGCCGTTCCCTTCTCGATGCTCCCCTACATTATCATAGCATCATCACCTGGGAACAAGGCCACGTGCGAGCTTCTGTCATCAAAATGAATAAAGGAGCCGCAGAGCTTATAGGGGTTGCTTCTTCCCCTATACATGGCATCACTTGTACGAGCCATCCAGACATCGAACGTTGGACCAAGGGGTGCAACCAAGCTTTACTTCAGGCTGAGGACATGACTCCCACCACGCACGGGCACAAAATCGTTCCCGACTATGTCATTATGGGGGTACCCTCCGGCCTCGCGCGGGACGTTGCGCTCACTGTGAGCAAACATAGACGTCACGCCAACAAAGAGATTAGCAAAGACGAGCTCGCCCAGCTAGCCAAAAGAGGGTACCGCCAAGTGCAGGATAGGATGGGCACTAGAACAAAAGGAGCCGGAGAAGACATCATCTATGGTTCCCTCGCCAACATAGTGCTGGACGGGCATTCGGTGCTCGATCCTCTTGGCCTCCACGGAGAACAGATTGAGCTCCATTTAAACTTTACCCTTATCCCGGTGGAGTGGATCCGCGCTCTGGAACTGATCGCAGAGAACCTGCGTCTGTACCTCGTGGCCATCGTTCCTCACCATGTTGCTTGCGCTTCCGCTACCCCAGACCCTCGAGCCTTACTTATCGTCCTCTATGAAGATTACACGGTGGCCGCCTTAATCCGTTACGGCAAACCCGAATGGGCCGGCACGATCAACATCGGAGAGAGAGAAATGACCATGGCCACCACGCAGGTGTTAAACCTGCGCGGTCATCGAGCCGACATGCTGATGCGCGCCTACCGGGAAGGCCGCCTTCGAGAGGATATAGAAGAAAAACTGGCCATCGCTTTCTGGGCCGCCCTTCGTCGTTGGATGACCACTTTGGCTAATGAGATCAAAACCGCTCCTTCCCAAGAGGAACCGCCTTCTAGAATCTATTTCTGCGATACCACCCGGCGCCTTCCCGAAGCCCGTCTCTCATTGTGTACGCCATTTTGGGAACACTGTCTATCTTTCCAAGGATGTCCCGAAGTCATTGAGCTTTCTATTAGTCATGTCCATTCCGTTCTTGACTGCACGACCTTGGCCGGCGACGCTCCCTATCTATTGCTGCGTACTTTGGCCCATCACACGGCCCAGCTCTACGCGCCTAGGAATTATCTAGACCGGCTACTACTCAACACAGTCCGCTGGAAAAAGGTCCCTACTCTACCCTTCTAGGACAACTATCCTTAAAAAACAAGGAGGCCCTTTGCTCTCAACCGAGGTCATTCACCTCTCCTACAAAGACACGATCGATACAGCTTGCGAACTCGTCCGCCAAGCCCCTCCAGGTACACAGATTTGGCTGATCATCCCCTGGGGGGCTCGGCTAGGACGTAGCCTTGTGAACATGAAGCGCCTTCGCGCAGCAGCGGAAAGCGCCGCCGTTGATTTGCGTCTAGTCTCCTCCCATCTACAGACAAGAGCTCTGGCCCGAGAAGCAGGGATTCCCATCTACTTGCGCCTTCCTAGCAAACTCAGGCGGTACACAAAGCTCCATCGCCCAGTATCACAGCGAGAGATCATCTCTATTGAGGAGACCCTTCCCCCACAATTGAGACGCCGTCCACGCTTCCCGGGGATAGGCGCTTTCATCCTCTCTCTGGCCCTCGCTCTTTTTCTAGTGGGGGTACTTTTCGGAGCTTTACTTCTCCTGCTGCCCAGCGCCAAAGTCAAGCTCGCTCCCCAGGCGCAAACTTTTTCCGTTCAATTTGATGTGGTAGCCAACCCCACCTACAAAGAAATCGACTATGGACAGGCCATAATCCCTGCCCGCGTTGTGCAAGTGATCATTGAGGGACATGGAGAAACCCCTGCTACTGGCCGGATGGACGTCCCCGAAGGGCACGCCTCAGGCGAGGTTGTCTTTGCGAACAAAACCACCGAGCCTGTAACCATCCCCAAAGGCACGATCGTGCGAACAAGCTCTGGTGTCACCGCACGCTTTTACACCGTGGCGGATGTCGAGCTTCCCCCCGAGCTCTATGCACACGCTCGGGTAGGTATCATTGCCCTCGAACCAGGACCCCAGGGGAACGTCAAAGCTTTTACCATCAACGTCATCGAAGGAGATGTGGCCCAATCCGTGGATGTGATCAACGATGCCCCCACTAAAGGGGGAACGATCAAACGCATACCCATCGTCTCGTATAAAGACTTTGATAAACTCCGCGCCGAACTCATCGCGCAGCTACAGAAACAAGCCTATGAGCAACTGGTCGCAGAGCTAGATGAAGGGGAGTTCATCCCCCCAGAGTCACTAGATGTTCAGGTGATGAGCCAACATTATGACCAGGTCGTCGATCAACAAAGCGACGTTCTCTCAATGAACATGAAAATCGTCGCCCGCGGAGTTGCCATCGACGGCAAAGCTTTGGACCAGCTAGCCATTCGCTTTCTCGAGAGCAAAGCCGGGGGAGAATTGCACGTCATCCCCGATAGCCTACGGGTGGTACGTTCAGAGAAGGTAGAAGTGGAGGGAAAGATCATTCATTTCTCGGCCCACGCCACAGGTTCCCTGGCCCCTACCATTCAAATTCAACAGGTAAAACGAGGCATTCAAGGGAAAAAGATCTCCGAAGCCTCTCGCTGGCTCCAAACACATTATCCCTTGAGACAACCGCCCTCGATTGTCGTGCTCCCTCCCTGGTGGGGACGACTCCCCTTTTTACCAGCACGCATCGAGGTGACCATCTCTGCCGAGGTGAGCTGATGCGCATCTTGGCACTCGATATAGGAGAGGAGCGGATAGGCATTGCAATCAGCGATACCTTGGGCTTCTTGGCTCGACCGTTAGAGGTCATTCCAAGACAACCCGGGCCAGCGAGCTTTCAACGCATTGCCCAGATCGTTACGCAAAACCAAGTTCAGCGCATCGTAGTCGGCCTTCCTCTCCTCCCCGACGGGCGTAAGGGGAAACAAGTACGGTCAACAGAAGCCTATACCCGGGAATTGGCCAAGTATGTCCAGGTTCCCATCGAATACTGGGACGAACGCTACAGTACCGATCGTGCCGATGAGATCATGATCGAAAGTGGACGCAAAAGAAAACACCGCCAAAGAATGCGCGACGCCGTGGCAGCAGCGGTGATCCTTCAAGAGTATTTAGACACAAAACGGGAAGGAAGGCTTTCCAGTGATTAGGGCAATACGAATTCTCTTTCGCTTGGTAACAGCCGTCTTGGCTATCTCTGCCGTTATTCTTATCCTCGGGGGAGGCTTCTGGTACATGTGGCAGAGCGCCAAAGGCCAAACCCCTCAGGTGAGCTATACCTTCACCACCCGCAAGGTAGAGCGAGCGATCTTGGGCCTCTACTTACGCTACCGCGGTCAAGACGTTTCTCGACCAGCCAACCCAAATGATAATCGGCAGATCACCTTTATCATCGAGCAAGGAGAGACCGTCAGTACAGTGGCCTATCACCTCAAACGCATGGGACTGATCACTGACCCCGAACTTTTTCGGCG
>JAGGYI010000057.1 GCA_021162655.1 Anaerolineae bacterium | reverse complement strand
CCCAGCCTCTTTCCCTGGAGGAGGTCGAGGTTCCTCCTTTGGCCACGGGGCAAGTGCTGGTGCAGGTGGAGGCGGCGGGAGTCTGCGGCTCGGATGTGCACATGTGGCGTGGGCGTGATCCCCGCACCCCTTTGCCCATCATCCTCGGGCATGAGGGAGTAGGGCGCATCCTCGAGTTGGCTGGCCCCAAAAGGGATATCTATGGCAGGCCCCTCTCTGAGGGAGACCTCGTGCTTTGGGAGCGGGGGGTCACTTGTGGGCACTGTTATTACTGTGCGGTGCTGCACGAACCAAGCCTTTGCCCGGAGCGTTGGGTGTATGGCATTCATCGCTCCTTTGATGAGCCTCCTCGTTTGAATGGCTGCTATGCCAGCCATCTGATATTGGATCCAAAAACGCCTTTCATCTCCTTGGAGGATGTTTCCGACCCTGCTCTCTTTGTAGCGGCCTCGTGCTCTGGGGCGACAGCGGCCCATGGCTTTTCCTTGTTGCCGGCCCATCTGGGGGACGTGGTGGTGGTCTTTGGCCCGGGTCCTTTGGGGGCTTTTTCGGTAGCGCTGGCCCGTGCCGGGGGGGCCGAGCAGGTCGCTATCATCGGAGGGACAGAGGAGCGCCTCGCTCTTTGCCAGCAGCTTGGGGCTACGCTAGCTCTCAATAGGCGCAAAACCACTCCCGAGGAGCGGCGTGAGCGCATTCTCCAGCTGACCCAGGGGCGGGGAGCAGATCTGGTTGTTGAAGCCTCAGGCAGTGTGGCTGCCGCTCGAGAGGGGTTGGAGCTTCTCCGACCTGGAGGGGGGCTTCTTTTGGTGGGCTTTGGCACCCCCGTTGGAGAGATGACCCTTCAGCCCTTTGAGGCTCTGGTGCGCAAGAATGTGCGTGTGCAGGGGGTGTGGGTCAGCGATGTGCGCCATACCCTCAGGGCCGTCAGCCTGATCCGCCAGAACATGAGCGGGTTCGCTGCACTGGTCACCCATCGTTTCCCCTTGGAGGAAGCGACCCAAGCTTTGGAAGCGGTGGCGGCCCGCAAGGCGATGAAGGCGGTACTTCTCCCCTCTTTATAGCGGTAGCAATCGTGCTCGTTCTATCCTCTGCCGAGTTCGATAGGTGCTGATCGTCTTGATAGACGAGACCTCACATGGGGGAGATTCCCCCTCTCTTGAATCGCTGCTGACCATCCTAACATGTGAAGGGGTTGAAGGTAATGACGACGGCGTTGTCGCCCGAAGAATACGAAAGGTATATCCGTCGAAACGAGACGTGGAACTTTGTTGTGAACTTGATGGACCTGACTTTCTTTACGCTGGCGACGAGCTTTATCTTTGGGTCCACAGTGCTTTCGCTGTATGCGAGCTATCTGACAGCCTCATCAGCGTTGATTGGGTTTATCCCAGCTATTCAGAATGCGGCCTACTTTTTCCCCCAGCTCTTGACAGCTCGCCAGGCCGAGATGGCCCCTCGTAAGAAGCCCCTTGTACAAAAGTTCAGCATTCTTGAGCGCGTTCCTTATCTCTTTATTGCCTTGAGCATTTTCCTCTGGCCTGATGCTCCCAAGTGGCTCGCTTTTGGGATTCTTCTCTTTGGCCTTACCCTGGCGACGGGCGGGGGTGGCCTGGCCGGCCCTGCATGGAAGGGGATGCTGGCCAAGGTTATCCCAGCGACGAAACGGGGGCTCTTTTTCGGTTTGAGCACGGCTACAGGGGGGTTGTTGGGCATTGTAGGGGCGCGCATTTCCCGCTGGGTGCTGGCCGAGTATACCTATCCTACCTCTTTCGGGCTTTGTTTTCTCTTTTGCTTTTTCGCGCACATTTTCTCGTGGATCTGTCTCTCGTTGAACCGGGAGCCCCCCAAGTTCCCTGAAAAGGAGCTTCCTCCTCCCAGGGAGTACTGGCGGCGCTTGCCTGAGGTGCTGCGTCGCTCCCCAAACTTTGTCCGCTATCTGGTGAGCCGAATCTTTCTCATCTTTGGCTCCATGGGCACGGCTTTTTACATCCTCTATGGCCGCCAAAGGTTTCACCTCCCCGATACGGCCGCGGCAGATTTCACCACCGTCTCGCTGATTAGTCAGACGGTCTGTACCCCTATCTTGGGTTGGTTTGCTGACCGCAAAGGGAACAAGTGGCTCACCGAGTTGGGAGCAGCCTTGGTTGTGGGGACTCTGCTGGCCATTCTCTTTGCTCCCAATGTCATCTGGCTTTATGTAGCTTTTGCTCTCTCTTCGGCGGCGTTTTCGGGGATGGGTGTGGCAGGGATGAGCATCACGATGGAGTTCAGCTCGCCTGATGAGGTGCCCACTTTTACCGCCCTGGCTGGAACAATCCTAGCAGTGCCCATCCTGTTGGCCCCTGTCTTTGGGGGGTGGCTGGCCGACCTCGCGGGTTATCGGGTGCTCTTTATGGTAGCGCTGGGCTTCCTGCTCGTGGGTTGGGGGTTGATGCATTGGCTAGTGCGTGAGCCTCGCAAAGAGCAGGGCTATGCGGAAAAGGTGCACGCCTAGGACGTCCAACGCAGGGAGCTGCGCAGTAGACGGGTGAGCTCAAGAAAGCGAGGCGTGTAGAGGGCGTCTAGCGAGCGAGGTCTGGGGATGTCGATGAGCACTTCCTTTTCAATGCGCCCAGGGCGAGGGCTCATCGTCAGTACACGGTCAGAGAGAAAGATCGCTTCCTGGATATCGTGGGTGATCATGACCACCGTTTTGCGGCGCTTTTGCCAGATCCGCAAGAGCTCCCAGTTCATTCTCTCTCTGGTGAGGGCGTCCAGGGCGCCAAAGGGTTCGTCAAGCAAAAGGACGTCGGGGTCGTAGACCAGTGCCCTGGCCAGGGCCACGCGTTGGCGCATCCCGCCAGAGAGATCGCGTGGTAGGCTCTCGGCAAAGTCAGCTAGCCCAACGAGCTCTAAAAGTTCCAGTGCCCGGCGTTTGGCTTCCTCCCGTGGGATTCCTTGGATCTCCAAGGGGAGCATGACGTTGCGCAAGGCTGAGCGCCAGGGCATGAGGGTAGCGTGTTGAAAGACAAAGCCGATGCGCCGCTGAGGCTTTGTCAAAGGTTTTCCCTCCAAGAGGACGCGTCCTCCAGTGGGTTGGACGAGCCCTCCCAGGATGCGCAGGAGAGTGGATTTGCCGCAGCCCGATGGCCCAATGATGCAGATGAATTCGTTGGGCATCACCGCAAAGCTTGCCTCGGCCAAGGCCTCTAGGTGGCTGTTGGCCGAGGCAAAGGTTATTTGTAGATGTTCGGCGATCAGGATAGGTTCGTTCATGGTTGGATGAACTCGTTGGTATAGAGGGAGGAAGGTTCTATCTTTTTGCTAATCAGCCCCAGTTTCTTTAGCAAAGAGACAGATTCCTCCCAGGCTTGGGGATCACTGGCTCCTAGTGGGTCCCCTTGCCAGTAGCGGATGCTCTCTTCCAAAACGGCCCTCTGGAGCTTGGCCGTTGCTTCGTCCATCTCGGGGATCGCTTTACGGGCGATCTGGAAGGCCGCTTCGGGGTCCTCGATGGTGTCGCGTAGGCCGTGCAGGAAGGCTCGGACGATCCCCCTCACCAGCTTGGGATGCTTGGCGATGGTCTCGTCGTTGGTGATTAGCCCATTGGAGACCAGGCGGGTGTATTGATCGAGGTAAAAGACGTTCAGTTTGTATCCTTGTTGGCGGAGCTGGATCGGTTCGTTGAGGGTATAGCAGATGGCCGCGTCTACCCGGCCTTCCGTCAGGCTGGCCACCTGGGTATAGCCGATCACCTGAAGGTTCACTTGGGTGGGGGCTAGCCCGACCTGATCGAGAAAGGCGAGCCAGCCAATGTAGCTTGCCCCTTCCAAGGCGGGGATGCCTACCTTTTTGCCAACGAGCTTGTAGGGTGAGTTGATCCCCTTTTCTGCCAAAGAGACGACGCAGACGGGGAATTTTTTGTACCAGTTTAGCACATAGCGCACAGGAAGCCCGTTTGCCCTAGCGAGGATGACTTGGTCGCCACTCGCGATGGCAAATTGAAGTT
>JAGGYI010000044.1 GCA_021162655.1 Anaerolineae bacterium | reverse complement strand
GCCAAGACGCGTGCGCCGCTTGATCGCATCATAAGTGCGTGCGGGGATGGGCCTGTGGCAGGCGGCGACGATCTCTCCTTCTGTGACCATCTCGCAGCGGCAGACAATGTGCCCAAAGCGGGGATCCTGGGCAATGAGTGCTTGGCGTTCTTGGGGACTCAGCTGGGCGAAACGAGGAATGCCTTTGCGAATGGGATTGTAATCCGGGCGTTCCTCCAAAGTGAGGCCCGCCTCGCGGAGCATTTCGACGACGTACTCTGCGATGGCTGGCGAGGCGGTGAGCCCAGGAGATTCGATTCCGGCAAGGACTATTAGGCCGGGGGTTTCCTTGGGGGCTTCGATGAGAAAATCTCCGGTGCTTCCGCTGGCTCGCAGCCCGGCAAAAGTGCGAATGATATGGCGCCGGTCCAACGAGGGGACTAGCTTGAGAGCGCCGGCCATCACTTCTTCAAGCCCCGCAGATGTTGTGCTGAGGTCTTTTTTATCGGTGATGTTCTGAGCATTGGGGCCCAGCAACACATTGCCATGGATGGTGCGTGTCACCAAGATGCCCTTGCTTATGGGAGTGGGGCAGGGGAAAAGGATGCCATGCACTTGCTCTGCAGCTGCCTTGTCGAGAACAAAATATTCCCCCTTGCGTGGCGTAATGTGGAAATCATTCAAGCCGGCCTTGTGGAGGAGGTCATCCGCCCAGAGGCCAGCAGCGATGATTGTCCAGCGGGCGTAAAAGGGGCCCCGAGTAGTCAGCACACCGCGGATGCGATCTCCTTGACGGATAAAATCGAGTGCTTTGGTTTCTAATAAGAGCTCTACGCCATTCATGACGGCATTCTCGGCTGCTCCAATGCACAGTTCGAAAGGATCTACCATGCCTCCTGTTTCGGCGTAAAGGGCTTCCACCGCTAGAGCATTTACAGCGGGCTCGCGCTGGCGGAGTGCTTGACCGCTGATGAGGTGCATTTTGGGGACGTTGTTTTTCTTGCCACGCTCGTAAAGCTCGCGCAGGGTGTGCCTATCCTTTTCCGAAAGGGCGATCACATAGGTCCCGCACCGTTCAAAGGGGACATCTAGTTCAGCGCAAAGTTGGTCAAAGAGGGGATTCCCTGCCACGTTTAATTTGGCCTTGAGCGTGCCCGGTTTGGCATCATAGCCAGCATGGATGATGGCTGTGTTGGCTTTGGTGGTTCCCTCGCCGACATCGGAAGCTTTGTCGAGGAGGAGGATACGTAGGCGGTAGCGGGAAAGGGTTCGGGCGATCAAGCTACCAACAACGCCTGCTCCGATAATGAGAACGTCGTACATGGGCGAATTCATGCCGGGCTCCCTTGAAGGTTTTGAGGTTCGATCCATCCTTTGGCGCGCTCCACTGCTCTGCGCCACCCAGCATATCCCTGGGCTCGGCGCTCCTGGCTCCATTGTGGAGCAAAGGTGGTGTCGACCCGCCAATTCTCGCATAGAGAAGCTAGATCTGGCCAGAAGCCGCTGGCTAGCCCTGCGGCATAGGCGGCTCCTAACGCGGTTGTCTCTTGAACGGTAGGCCGGATGACGGGTTTGCCGAGGATATCTGCCTGTAGCTGCATGAGCAGGTTATTCACCGTCGCCCCGCCATCTACCTTGAGGGTTTGAAGGGCAATACCTGAATCAGCTTCCATCGCTTCGATGACTTCGCGAGTGCGATAGCAGATAGCCTCCAGCGTGGCGCGTACCAGATGGGCTTTGGTAGTGTAGCGGGTCAGACCGACGATCGCACCGCGTGCATACATGTCCCAGTGGGGAGCAAAGAGCCCCGAGAAGGCAGGGACAAAGTAGACTCCTCCTGTATCTGGCACGGAGGCGGCCAAGGTTTCGGTTTCGGCGGCATCTTGGATGAGCCCGAGATTATCGCGTAGCCATTGGATAGCTGCTCCTGTGATGGCAATGGAGCCTTCCAGGGCGTAGGCATGCTGCCCGGGTCCAAATCCATAGGCGACGGTAGTGAGAAGCCCTCGGGTGGAGGGAATGGGCCGTTCCCCCGTGTGCATGAGGAGGAAGGAGCCAGTGCCATAAGTGTTCTTGGCCTCTCCCGGCGAGAAGCAGGTTTGGCCGACGAGGGCGGCCTGTTGATCTCCCAGATCACCGCAGAGCGGTACCCCTCTGATGGGTGGTAGGGTAGCCGTGCCGTAGGAGGAGCGATCGCTGGAAGGGCGGATTTCGGGCAGGAGGGCACGAGGAATATTCAAAATCTCGAGGAGGTCTGGGTCCCAATCGAGGGTTTTGAGGTTCATCAGCATCGTGCGCGAGGCATTCGTGACGTCGATGATATGCGCTCCTCCTTGGGCTCCGCCGGTCAGGTTCCAAATGAGCCAGGTATCTATTGTGCCAAAGAGGGCTTGACCGCGTTCAGCTGCAGCTCGCAGCCCGGGGATATTTTCCAGTAGCCATTTGATTTTGGTACCAGAAAAGTAGGTTGAAATGGGGAGCCCCGTGCGTTCTCGAAAGAGGGGCTCTAATCCCTCGTCAATGAGCTTTTGGCAGATCTGTTGGGTGCGAGTGCATTGCCAGACGATGGCATTGGCATAAGGTTGGCCTGTAGTTTTATCCCAGATTATCGTCGTCTCTCTTTGGTTGGTGATTCCCAAAGCTTCGATTGCTTTGACCTGCAGATTTCCCTTTTCAAGGGCGGCTTGGATAGTTTCTTGGGTTCGCCTCCAGATCTCCAGGGGGTCATGCTCTACCCAGCCTGGTTGGGGGAAAATCTGCTGATGCCGAGCATAAGCAGAGGCAACGTTTTCTCCCTTTTGGTTGAAAAGAATGGCTCTCGTTCCCGTGGTGCCTTGATCGATAGCCAGGATAAGCTTTGACATCTCCTTTATGCCCCCTTTTACCTCTTGCCCCATAGTAGTGAGGATGGCTTTGTACGTCAACCTTCCCTTTTGTGACTTTCTGGAGGTCTCGTCCGTCATACTGGGTGAGAGAGTCAGGACAACGCTGGAAAAGGAGGCCTTGGATGAAAACGATTCGTTGGTTGTTGTTGCTTGGTTTGCTTGTGCTCGCACTAGGGCTGGGCGCGGGGACAAGTTTTGCCCAAGCTCGCTGGGCGATCACCAAGTTTGAGGGGGAGGTTATCAGCCGCCCAGAAGAAGTGGTGGGAACCTGGCAGATTGGCGAGCAAGAAGTTATGGTAGATGAGGGCACGGTCCTCATCGAGGAGAAAGGTCCCGCTGAAGTCGGGGCGATGGTGCGGGTTATCGCCGAGCGCAAAGAGGGTACCCTTCGGGCGATGATCATTCGCGTTTTGGACCCCAACCAAGAACGCCATGTTTACATCTATGGCGTCGTCTCTGAGATGGGCGAGGGATATCTCGTTGTGAACCAGATACGCATCCGCCTTACAGAGCAAACCACCATTGAGGGGGAACTGGAGGTGGGTGCCTGGGTAAAGGTCGAGGCCCGAGTTCAAGGGATGGAGCTCGTGGCTGTTCATATTGCAGTACGCTCTCATCATACGCCGTCCGTCATCACCTTCCGAGGGGTGGTGGAGCGGATCAGTGAGGATCTTTGGGTGATCTCTGGCCGTGAGGTGGCGGTGAATGAGGACACGGTGATTATAGGGAATCCCCAAGTGGGAGATTCTGTGCTAGTTCGAGCGCGGGTCCTTTCGGATGGTTCCCTCGTTGCTCTGCGGATTGTGGCGCTGAACGTCCAGGTTCTCCCTGAGGAAGTTGAGTTTGAGGGAATCATTCAGCGTTTTCCGCCCAACTTGATTGGACGATGGATTATCAGCGGCCGGGACGTTTGGGTAACACCGCAGACAGAGATATCTGGCACTCCCCAAATCGGGCTCGGGGCTAGAGTGAAGGCACTGCGTTATGCCAATGGCAGACTGGTTGCACTGGATATCCAAATTGAGGAGCCGGCGGAAGATGTGTATCGAGGCATCATTCGATGTCTGCCTCCCCATGGGCTGATCGGGCGCTGGATCATTGGAGAGTGGCAAGTATTGGTTCTGCCTGGCACGCGAATTGAAGGGACCCCTGCCGTAGGGCTTCCCGCAGAGTTCAAAGCCTATCCTCAAGGGCTGTTCGGGGTTCTGATCGCCAGAGAAATCAAAGTGTTGGAGCCGGAGGAAGTGACTCCTACGCCCCTACCTACTGTGGTGCCTCGGACAGCTACTCCCACTCGCTTGCCTTCGATCACACCACATCCGCGGCATACTCCTTTTCCCACCATCGTCTTAACTCGGACACCGAGGCCGCACAGCACGCCTACACCGCGCCATCCACATTTCCCCCATCCCCATGATGATGGGCTGCTACCCATGCGCTCGGGAAGGTGAGAGGCCAAGAGTTGCACTGTGGATGGGGGCAGAGCTTGTAGGGGGTGAGGGATCTTCCCCTCGCTCCCTACAGAAATTTCCTAGAGGGAAAAAGCTAAGATGTGCAAAGCGCGGTGGTTGTTCATTCTGTCGTTCTTCTTTTTGCTTGCGAGCCCAAGTGTTGTTGGGGCAGAGGATTGGTCTGACCCAGTTCAGCTCGCCAGCGGTGAGGGGATAGATGCTCCTTGTATGGCCCTCGATTCACAGGGGAGGTTGCACCTCGTGTGGAGTGAAGGAGGGATGCTTTACCAACGGGTTTTCGACCAAGGATGGTCGGAATCTACGGCCATTGCCGAGGGCCGTTCGCCCTGCCTGGTTGCTGCATCGGATGGGCGTCTTTTCATGGCTTTTGTGGCCCTGGCAGAAGGGGGAACGGATATTTTTGTTGCCTCTTGGGATCCCAAGGCTGGCTGGGGACTGCCTGTGAATGTCTCCAATAGCGAAGGAGATTCCACAAGCCCTGATCTAGCGATCTCTTCACAGGGGGCATTGGCAGTAGTTTGGGAGGAGGACGGGGGGACGATCTATTTTGCTCAGTCTGCCGATGGCCTTCTCTGGTCGACGGTGCCCGTTCCGCAGGCTCGAGGGAGACATCCGCAGGTCACCTTTGAAGAGGGAGATGTTCCTATGGTGGCCTGGGTGGATGAGTTTGATGAAGGGCTCCCTGGCGATGTTTTCGTTAGCCAGCGGACCATCGAGGGGTGGTCGTTGCCTGTAGATGTTTCTTATAGCCCGACAGAGGACTCGGAAGCCCCTGCGTTGGCAACTGGGCCAGAGGGGGTTGTCCTTCTCTGGGAGGAAGAGGAAGAAGGTGGCTGGTGCATCTATGGGGCCCTTTTCAATGGCCAGGATTGGTCCGCTGCGGCAAAATGCTCTCCCGTTGGGGCTCATACTCCCCAGCTAGCTTTTGATGCTGTTGGCCACGGGCACGCTCTTTGGGCTCTCGGCGAGGATGTTCAGCATCGGAGCTGGACTCACTGGGAGGCTTTTGCCCCCTCGGAAACTTTGGAAGCGGGGGGAACTGTAGGCCAGGTCGCACTCGCGGCAAGTAAAGCTGTTCATGTTGTTTGGACGATACCCGGAGCTGATGCAACGCTGCTTTATTACAGTGTGAGAGGACAGGAGGCCTCCTTGGAATACAAACTCTGCCTCCCTTTGGTTTTGGCTCGCTAACGCAGAAAAGTGATCGAACCGGCCCTTTGGGGCCGGTTTTTTCTATTCTTGTAAGAGAGCTCCCTTTGTGTGGCGGTAGACGTAAAAGATGCGCTGGAAAGCAGTAAAAAAGGATCCAATAGCTAGCACCCAGAGAGCTTGGGGAACGAGATTAAAGATGAGGGCGACAATGAGGACAAGGCATCGTTCGACTCGGGTGAAAAGCCCTATTTTGCACTCAACACCCAGCCCCTCGGCGCGGGCTCGTGTGTAGCTGACGAGGATGGAACCGACGATGGCAAAGTAGGCGAGGATCTCTTCGGTAGTCCCCGGTTGGGTCATATACCACCATGCGATGCCCAAGAGTAGGGCAGATTCGGAAAAGCGGTCGAGAACAGAATCCAAAAAGGCACCAAACTTGCTGGCTTTGCCCAGCTGGCGGGCTAACGTGCCGTCAAAAGCATCGAAAGCAGAAGCGCAAATGAGGCAGACTCCTCCGAGGCGCAGGTGTCCTGTGGCGATGATGACACCTACCCCAATGTTGAAGAGGCACCCCAGAATCGTCAAAGTGTTAGGGCCAATGCCCGTCTTGGCTAAAAAACGAGCAATGGGCTCTAGTACTCCTCTGAATGTCTTGCGAAGCCAATCAGTGAACATGAGATCACCTATCTTGCTAGAGTTTTAACGACGTCCATCATACTGCCGTCGAGGAGGCTTGTCAAAAGAGGGCCAGGAGGGAATTTTTGGCAGGAGAGGCAAAGGGGTGTATACTAGGGGTGAAATTAGACCGACCGGTCGGTTTTTGTAAAGAAAGGATAAAGAAGTGAGCCCCCAGCAGCGAAGTCGGGAGACAAGGGAGCGGATCCTTGCTGCGGCGCAGAGTTGTTTCTCTCAACATGGCTACGATGCTACTGGCGTTGCAGAGATCTGCCGGCGGGCAGGGGTGAGCAAGGGGGCTTTTTACCATCATTTCCCCAGCAAGCAGGCGCTTTTCCTGGAGTTGTTCGATCGTTGGCTTGCTGGCTTGGATGCGCAGCTACTCGCCCTACAAGAAGCTGCGCCGTCTGTCCCTGAGGGACTTGTGGCGATGGCCGAGATGGCGGAGCGCCTCTTTCAGCAGGCGCGGGGGCAGTTGCCGCTCTTTCTAGAGTTCTGGACCAAAGCAGTCCACGATCCCGTTGTTTGGAGGACGTTGATTGCCCCCTATCGCCGTTATCGAGAGTTTTTCGCCCAAATGGTGCGTCGGGGGATCGAAGAGGGCTCTTTGAAGCCTGTGGATCCCGAAGCAGCGGCTCTGGCCATCGTCTCGATGGCGGTAGGGCTGTTCCTTCAGAGGGTATTAGAGAGTGATGATCACGACCTAGGGTCGACGATGCGGGCAAGTTTTCTCTTGCTAGTGCAAGGGTTAGAAAGGAAAGGATAGCGATGAAGGTTTTGCTTACAGGAGCATTCGGGAACATTGGCACGAGTGCTTTGGAGGAGCTCCTGAAAAAGGGGCATGAGGTTCGCTGTTTTGATCTGCGGACCAAGGCCAATGAGAAAATAGCCAAAAAGTACGAGGGGAAAATCCAAGTCTTTTGGGGAGACTTGCGCAAACCGGAAGATGTGGCCTTTGCGGTGCACGATCGTGATGTTGTCATTCATCTTGCCTTTGTCATCCCCAAGCTTTCGGCTACAGGGGTAGGCTCTGAGGAGCGCCCCCATTGGGCAAGGGAGATCAACGTTGGGGGAACGCGCAATCTTTTGCAAGCGATGAAGGCCCTCCCTCACCCTCCTAAGATCATCTTTGCCTCTTCGTACCATGTTTATGGGCGCACTCAGGATCAGCTTCCGCCCCGTGTGGTTGCGGATCCTCTGCATCCTGTCGAGCATTATGCACGGCACAAAGTGGCCTGTGAACGCATGGTCAAATCTTCGGGGTTGGATTGGGCGATCTTTCGTTTCGCAGCGGCCTTGCCTGTGCGCCTGATTCTGGATCCTGGGATGTTTGATGTGCCGCTCAACAATCGGATTGAGTTTGTCTATCGTGAGGATGTGGGCCTGGCCTTGGCGAATGCTTTGGATACAGACGAGATCTGGGGAAGGGTCTGGCTGATCGGTGGAGGGCCGCGCTGCCAATATTACTATCGTGAGATCGTAGAAAAAGTGCTGGATACAGTAGGGATAGGGATGCTTCCTGAGGAGGCTTTTGGCACCGTCCCCTACAGCACAGATTGGCTGGATACCTCGGAGAGCCAACGGGTGCTTCAATTCCAGCGGCACACATTGGATGATTACCTTCAAGATGTACGCAAGGCATTGGGCATTCGCCGGTTCTTTGTGCGGCTCTTTCGCCCTTTGGTTCGGGCTTGGCTTCTCAGGAGGTCTCCATATTATAAGCGGCGCAAGCCCTCCAAGCCCCAAGTTCAAGAGGCGGACTCTCTTACCTAAAAGTATCTCTGCCCCCGCTGAAAAGCGGGGGCAGAGGGTTCACTCTGTCCGTTGGGCTTCTTCCTTTCCCTCTGCTGCCCAGAGCATTCCACGGATGACCATGGTGAGTATCTGGGGATCTTGGTCAAAAACGCTGGCATTGTGTCCGAGAGAGCAGTAAAAGACTCGTCCTTTGCCATACATTTTGATCCAAGTCACCGGCATCACGACATCGCCAAAGCGCGTGGTGGTCAGGACAGTGTTCCCCGGGTCTACGTGCATGTAATAGTGCTCTGAGCGCACTGTGAAATCATGCAAGCCCGCCGTGATGGGGTGTAAAGTATCCTCGATGTGGACAGTATATTCCACGCCGTCGCCCCCTGGATGGGCAACCCATTGGCCTCCCACCATATATTGATATTCTGTGGCAGTGCGAAAGGCGTCAGCCATGCCCCCATGGACACCAGCAATGCCCACCCCACTACGTACTGCTTCCAAGAGTGGTTCTAGCTGTTCTTTCTCTATCGTGCCCATCGTCCAGATAGGGATGATGAGGTCCAGTTGCTTAAGCTTTTCCAAATCGCGAAAGGCGTCAAGCGTGTCCGAGATCTCGACCTGGAAGCCCCGTTCACGCAATGCCCGAGCGAAGATCTCGGCCACCTTTTGGGGTTCGTGCCCTTCCCATCCTCCTTGAACGATCAGCGCTTTTTTCATTGTACCCTCCTGAGGAATCACTTTCGTACCTCTGAAGAGTGTAGCAGGAAATAAAGGGGAGGACAAGACCTTTGAGATTTGACAACCTATGCGGGGATTGTATAATGTAAGAAAAGGTTGCGGGTGTAGCTCAGTTGGCAGAGCGTCTGCTTCCCAAGCAGGATGTCGTGGGTTCGAGTCCCATCACCCGCTCTATACAATATGTAGTGTGGCCTCCTTGTCTTACTTACTATATCTAGTGGTAAGCGACTCAAAGGAGGCCTTTCTACATGTTGGACAACCTTACGCTGCGACCACAATATGTAGTCTCTCCCTTAGAAGCCGCCTTCCAGGCCTTCCTCTTGGACCGTGAGGCGGCCCGCTGCACCCCTAAGACGCTGCAACACTACCAGTATACCCTCAGCTCCTTTATCGCCTACCTGCAGAGCCTAGGGGTCCAGGACATTGGAGAGATAGCTCCCCAGCATATCAGGGCCTACTTGGTGAGTCTCCAGAAACGGGGTCTGAAAGATACTACCCAGCATGCTCACGCCAGGGGCATTAAGGCCTGGCTCAACTGGCTAGTGCGTGAGGG
>JAGGYI010000007.1 GCA_021162655.1 Anaerolineae bacterium | reverse complement strand
CGCCTGGAGTGTAGCAGGGGCAGGGGTGGGCTCCCCGATGTGGATGACCTCCCTTTTGCGCGATTGCCAAACAAAGGCGATGGCCAGGACGAGAAGCCCGGCAATGGCCCAGAGTAGCAAGCTCACCCAGTCGATGCGCCTTCCCCTCCAGATATTGCGCCGAGGGCGTACTCGGCGGAATTGTTTCGTTCGCTGGAGCACCTCCAGAGCGTTGTGCTTCTCTTTGACCCAGTGGCGCTGAAGTTCGCTTGAGAAGCGAAATGTGTCGCCTCCAAGTCGCTCCAAGACCTCGCGTCCTTGGAGGCTTTCCAGGGCTTGGAGGATGTCCTCTTGGGATGCTTGGATGTGCAGAGTGGCAAGCTGGTGCGCCACATCGCTGGGCGAGGCGATCCCATAGCGTCCCGCCATCGTTGAGAGGGCGCAAAGCACTAGTTGCTCTGCTGGGGTTGAGGCTTCCCACTCCTCTTCAAAGAGCTCCTCCGCCATGGCCATGACATGGGGTAGAGCATGCTCAACAGCTGGGAGGTCTACCCAGCCAGCCTCTGCGCGGGCTTCAAAGAGAGCGCTCCCGAAAAGCTGGAGGAGAAAGGGCTCTCCCCCAGAGAGTTGGCGGATGCGTTGCAAGGCCTCATAGCTGTAGTTCAACTTTCTGCGAGCAGTGATCGTCAGCAGCTCCTCGGCATCCAGCTCTTCCAAGGGGCCCAGCTGAAGGGAGGGAATCTCTGCCAAATAGGGAAAACTTCTCAGGGCCCAGGGCGTGCCTCGGATGGCGAGGAGGATAGCCATCCCTTGTGGAAGCCGCTCGCGGAGGGCTTGAAAGATCTCTTCCCAAGCGCTGGGGTGGAGGTCCTCTGTCGTAAGGTCATCGTAGCAGAGAAGAAGGGGAGGCCTATTTGCAGAGAGCTTTTCCAAGTAGGTAAGCGCGTATTGGAGGGGCTCTTTTTCATAGTGGGTGCGGACAGGGGGAGCCTGATCGAGAGCAACAGAGGCCCCCAAGAGGAGCCCCCAGAGAGGGTCCCTTTGCCCCTCAGAAGGCAGAGAGGCCCAAGAGCAGTATGCCACGGCCCAGCGTGGGGAGAGCCGAAGGGGAAGCTGGTTCAAAAAAGAAGTCTTGCCCATGCGTCGCTTCCCATAGAGGAGCAAGAGCCGTTGCCCATTGCTGAGGTATCGTCCGAGCTGCTCAAAGAGCTTCTCTCGGCCGAAAAAGAGGTCGTCTTCGGTTAGGGGGCGGTCGATGATATAAGGGTTTCTCAAGGGGGTTGCTCCGTCGCTGGGAGTCAAAGAGGTTATTCTTTATAGAGGATGCGCCCACATCCCTCGCAGGTGACGATCGTCTCCCCTGCTTCGACGAGCTCGATTTTATAAGAGGGTACTGTCACTCGGCAGAGCTGGCAGATCCCATCTTTGACGGGGGAAAGCGCGACCCCTCCCTTTTTCTTGCGCAGTTCGTCATAGAGGGCCAGCTCGGCTCGTCCCAGGGAGGCGCGTAGTTCCTCACGAGCTGTCTGCAGCTCCTGGAGGCGTGCGCGCAATTCTTTGTATTGCTCGGTGAGGTTGGCTTGTTCTTTTGCCCAGTTCTCTTCGAACGCTTGGAGGGCCTCTTTCCCCTCCTGGACGGCTGCCTCCAGGTCGTCGACTTCGGTCATCGCCAAAAGAACGCGGTCCTCCATCTCGGCAATGCGTTTGTGTAGGTATTCGCTATCTTGCCGAAGGCTCTCGAGCTCCCGAGGGGAACGGATGCGCCCGCTGTAGAGATCCTGTTCCACCTGTTTCGCCTTGTTTTGCAGGCTCTCAAGCTCCAGCTCGGCATCGCGGAGCTTGCTTCTGGCTTCGGAAAGGGCCGTTTCCTTTTCCTGCTGGGCTCGGCGCCTGTTTTCTAATTCCGATTGATCTATCAGTTTCTGCCTCACCGTTTGGTAAAGTTGGGCCTTTTCGTCCCATTCCCGGTCAATGACCTGCAAGCGAAGGAGTTGCTGAACAAGACCCATTGACACAACCTCCTCGGTTCGGCAGCCTACGTTCGTTCCGGTATCCTCACGGTCAGTATATCACACGGAAGGAAATGCGGGCAAATAGCCCTTGGGTAGAGATGGGTATATAATGGCTTGTGCAGCCAATTTTGTGGAGGAAGTGCAGGTGCTCTCTCTCCAAGTCCCTGGGGTGGGGGGCTTTTCCTGGCAGTACCTGGTGTTGGACCTAAATGGCACCCTCACGGTGGACGGAGAGTTGGTCGCTGGGGTGCCTGAGCGGCTTACCCAGCTTGGCGAACTGTTAGAGATCTCTTTGCTGACGGCGGACACCCGGGGCACTGCGCAGGCTCTGGCCAAGGCGTTGGGAGTTGCTTGCGTGCGCCTCGAGCATGGGGCAGAGGCGGAACAAAAGGCCCGTTATGTGGCGTCTCTAGGGGCGGAGCGGGTAATTGCCATAGGCAATGGCCAGAACGATGCCCAGATGCTTGCGCGGGCGAGTTTGGGCATCGCCGTGCTGGGGAGCGAGGGAGCATCTTTCAAGGCGATGGCCAATGCCGATATTGTGGTGCCTGGCATCGTCGAGGCTTTGGATCTCCTGCTCAAGCCGGCTCGCCTTTTGGCGACTTGGCGCCAGTGATACAAGTTGACGGCTTTACACCCCGCATCTTTTCATTTCCTGGCATCTGTGGTACAATGGATTATGGTAGGTATACTGTGGATTTTGCCGATCGCCTCGTGGCGACGTGGAGGATAGACGGTAGATGAAGCCAGCCTGGTCTCGGAATGCCTTTGTTTATTTGTTGATTTTAGTAGCAAGCATCGCGCTTCTTTATAGCTTTCTTTCTCCCAGTGAAGGGGTGCGTGAGGTCCCGATCAACCGAGTGGCTCAGCTCATCAAGGATGGTCGGGTGGAACGCCTTTCTCTGACGAACGATGGTGTAATCAAGCTCACCCTGACGGATGGCACGCGCCTCATCTCACGCAAGGAGCCTGATGTCGGCTTGGGGGAGACTTTGGCCAATCTGGGGGTTAAACCCGAGGAGATGGCCAAAATTCAAGAGCTGGTTGTCCTCCGGCCCAGCATGTGGGAGAATTGGGGCATTGTCCTCGTCCAAGTGGTCCCCTTGGTCTTTATAGGGCTCTTTTTGGTCTTTATGCTGCGTCAGGCCCAGAGTGGGAATAATCAAGCCCTCTCCTTTGGCAAGAGCCGGGCACGCATGTTCACTGGAGATCGCCCGACGAGTACCTTTGATGATGTGGCCGGTGCAGACGAAGCCAAACAGGAGCTCCAAGAGATCGTCGAGTTTCTTCGCGACCCCGAAAAGTTCACCGCTTTGGGGGCGCGTATCCCCAAGGGCGTGCTCTTGGTGGGTCCCCCAGGTACTGGCAAGACGCTGATGGCTCGGGCGGTGGCTGGTGAGGCAGGGGTGCCCTTCTTTAGCATCAGCGGTTCCGAGTTCGTCGAGATGTTTGTCGGCGTAGGGGCTAGCCGTGTGCGCGATCTGTTCGATCAGGCCAAGCGCAACAGCCCTTGCATCGTTTTCGTCGATGAGATCGATGCCGTAGGACGCCAGCGGGGCGCCGGCCTGGGTGGCAGCCACGACGAGCGAGAGCAGACCCTGAACCAGATCCTTGTCGAGATGGATGGCTTTGATTCGGATTCCAAAGTGATCGTCCTAGCAGCGACGAACCGCCCCGATATTCTCGACCCTGCTCTCTTGCGCCCCGGCCGTTTTGACCGTCGGGTGGTTATCGATCGGCCTGATCGCCGTGGCCGAGAGGCGATCCTCCGAGTGCATGTGCGGGGCAAGCCTCTGGCTGAGGACGTGGACTTGGCTGTTTTGGCCAAGCAGACCCCAGGTTTTACCGGGGCGGATATTGAGAACCTGGTGAATGAGGCGGCGATCCTGGCGGCGCGCAGGAACAAGCGGGCGATCAGCATGGAGGAATTCCAGGAGGCGGTGGAGCGGGTCATCGCTGGCCCAGAGCGACGCAGCCGTCTGATTAGTGAGGAGGAAAAGAGGATCATCGCCTATCACGAGGCGGGGCATGCCTTGGTCCAGCTCAAGTTGGAACATT
>JAGGYI010000309.1 GCA_021162655.1 Anaerolineae bacterium | reverse complement strand
TTGCTCGCACCGTCGCCCAACGCGCAGTGGACTTGCTCTCTGCCGAAACGGTGGTGGGAGGCGTCTATCCGGTCATCTGCGACCCCAAACTGGCAGGGGTCTTTATCCACGAGGCCTTTGGGCACCTCTCGGAGGCAGACTTTGTCTATGCCAACCCTCAAGCCCAGGAGATGATGGTCCTCGGGCGCCGCTTTGGCCGCGAGATCCTCAACATCATCGACGACGGCACCATCCCCGGCCTACGGGGCACCCACCGCTACGACGACGAGGGTACGCCGATGCAACGTACTGAGCTTGTCCGCGAAGGGGTGCTCGTAGGGAGGCTTCATTCCCGTGAGACGGCTGCTCGCATGGGTGAGCGCCCCACCGGCAACGCTCGGGCCACCGGCTATCGCTATCCCCCCATCGTCCGCATGACGAATACCTTTATCGACGCAGGCAACACTTCTTTCGAGGAGATGATCGCCGAGATCAAGCTGGGCGTCTATGCCTGCGATGCCATCGGCGGGCAGACGATGCTGGAGAACTTTTCCTTCAGCGCAGGCTATGGTTATATGATCCGCAATGGGCGCATTGCCGAGATGGTCAAGGATGTGGTCCTCAGCGGCAATCTCTTCACCACCCTACAGAACATCGACGCCATCGGCGACGACCTCACCTTCAGCAGGTTGGGAACATGCGGCAAAGGGCAAGGGGGGCTGCCTGTAAGCACAGGGGCCCCACACATTCGTATTCAAAACGTCATCATGGGGGGCAGGTAGCCCCTGGAACGGAGAGAGATTATGGAGATCCTCGAGACCCTGAGCAAAAAAGCAGAACAGGCAGAAGTCTTTTACCTCGAGGCAGAATCCACCGAGATCAGCTTTGAGGCGAACGAGCTCAAGGCCGCTACGGTGGAGGAGACGCGTGGCCTCGCCTTGCGGGCTGTGGTCGATGGCCGGCTGGGCTTTGCCGCCGCCAGTGGGCAGGCAGAGAGCGAGGAACTCGTCGAGAACGTGCTTCTCTCTGCCCGCTATGGCGACCGGGTGCCCCTGCGTTTCCCCGGCGCAGCACCGGCACCCCAAGTCCAGATCTATGATCCCTCCCTTGCCGAGGTACCCACCGAGCGGATGGCCGAAGTGGGCCATGAGATCATCGACCGCCTGCGCCAAGTAGATCAAGACGCCAAAATGAACGTCGACATCGAGCGCAGCGTCTACCGCACCCTCTTGCGCAATAGCGCCGGTGCTCAGGTCAGCGAGGAGGGCTCGAGCTTTAGCGTGAGCATCACCGTCGAACGGGTGCGCGGCGATGACGTGCTCATCCTCTATGACTCTGTAGAGGACATCTCTTTCAGCACAAACTACCGAGAGCTCACCTCCCGGCTGGCCAAAAAGATCGAGCTGGCCAAACACCCTGCTACGCTCAAAGCAGGGCGCATGCCAGTGCTCTTTGCCCCCGCCGGGGGGCTCGTCCTCCTCCTGCCTATCCTTCTGGGGATCAACGGAGAGAACGTCCAGCGAGGAACTTCGCCCCTTTCGGATAAGCTAGGTGCTGCTCTCTTTGATCCTCAGTTGAACATCTGGGATGATCCCACTATTCCTGGGCGCCCCCATAGCTATGCATATGATGACGAAGGGGTGCCCGCCCGCCGGAAGGCGGTAATCTCTCAGGGAAGGGTGGAGAGCTTTCTCTACGACCTTAAAACGGCGGCGCTCCAGGGTACCGAAAGCACTGGGAATGGCTCGCGGGGCCTCTTTTCTCCACCCTCCCCATCCTCCAGCAACATCGTCATTGAAGCGGGCGATAAACCCCTGCGCGAGATCCTCCGCGAGATCCCCTATGGTCTGCTCGTCGAAGATGTCTTGGGACTAGGTCAGGGGAACGCCATCAGTGGAGTCTTTTCAAACACCCTGGGGCTGGCCTACCTCATCCAGGATGGCGAGATCATCGGGCGCGTCAAAGACGTCTCTATCGCTGGGAACATCTATCAAGATCTACGCCAGATCGCAGCCCTCAGCCAGGAGCGCTACTGGGTATATGGGCATCTCTATTTGCCCTACATCCTTTTGCCTGAGCTAAAGGTGGTCACCAAGGCAGGATAAAAGGCCCGCGCTTGGGGCAATTCCCAAACCAAGAACAAAAAAAGAGGGCCTTGTAGGCCCTCTTTTTTCTCCCCCTTTCCGCTAGGAATGTTGCTCCCTCCTCGAGCGCGCCGGCCGCAGCCGCTCCAAAAGGTAAACTGCCAACAGCCCCGAAGCGAAACCAAAGAAAACGAGAACAAGATCGCGGCTTGAAGTAGCAAAGAACCCCAACGTGAGAATGATAAAGAGCGAAACAGCCAGCGCAACTCCAATGGCGGTGCGGATCTCTCGCATCATTCCCCTACTCCCTATGGCGCATAGATATAAACTCCTCTTTCTCCATCATACCACGCCAAGGTCTCGAGCAGGTTTCTATTTGGTCTATGTTGGGTTAGAATTTGCCGGCAGTTCCTTGCTCCAAAAGATGGTCCCCTCCCCTGTGGGGAAGAACCCCAGCCGCTGGTAAAATGCCTGGGCCTGTAGGTTCTTTGCCTGGGTATTCAAAAGCACTCCCCGAAGGCCATCGCGACGCATCTCGGCAAAGGCCTCAACCATCAAGCGGGTGCCCACCCCCCGGCCCTGCCAGCTCGGTAGGACGCCGATGCGGCTGAGATACGCCCTCCCTCGCCAGCGCTCCTCGGCAATGAGGTAGCCCACCACTTCCCCCTCGTACTCGGCGATGAGGCAATACGGCGCCTCCCAAATGGAGCGGCGAACGATCTCGGCATTGATCCACCAAAAAGGCTCAAAGGCTGCCCTATCGAGAGCGAGGATCCCTGGGACATCCTCCAGTGTAGGCCGACGAACGAGGACTTGGGAATTGCCCTGGCAGGGTGCCTCCAGGCCTGTCTTGGCGTAATTCAGCACCAAGTCCTGCTGGATATAGCCCGCCCCTGGCAGCGCCTCCTCCAGCCAAGGGGGACAATCATAAAAGCTCAACCAGCGAGCGCCAAGGGCGGCAAAACGCTCTTCTGCATGGGGAAGCACCTCTGAGAAAAAGGAGCTGCGATCCTCTCGGGCCCGCAGGGCCAGAAGACGCACCGTAGCCACCGGCCGGCGATAGAAACTGGTCAGCAGGGCACCATGGAGCTTGGAACCCCTTTGCCAAACGATGCTCGGCTGATAGGCCAATAAAGAACGCAAGCTCTCCTGGTTCTGCACCCGATGCACCCAGCGGGAGACGCGCACAAGCCAAAGAAGCGACCAGCGGTCTTGCTCTACCCCTTGGCGGAGAACTTGGCCCTCGCCCAAAACAAGGCGCCATCCTCCAAGAGAACCCTGCCCAGACATCGCTCCCCTTCCTCGATAGACAGGCCACCTCTCGCGTTAGCTTAGATAGGTGAGAGGGAAACGTCAAATCTCAGGGTTGACGCCTGCCCCAGTTCGCACTATGATCAAAGAGAAAGGAAACCTAGTTCCAAAGGGGAGGGCTGAGATGAACGAGCGGATGCAGTGGTGGCTTGAGGCGCGCTACGGCATGTTTATCCATTGGGGAGTGTATTCCATTCCCGCGCGGGGAGAGTGGGTGATGTACTTGGAGCACATTCCCCACGAGGAGTATGCCCCCCTGGCGAAAAAGTTCTCCCCCAAGAAATACGATCCCGATGAATGGGTGCGCCTAGCCAAAAAGGCAGGCATGCGCTACATGGTGCTCACTACCCGGCACCACGACGGATTCTCCCTCTTCGATAGCCAAGTTTCAGACTTTACCGCCCCCAAGACAGCGGCCAAGCGAGACCTCGTCCGCGAGTTCGTCGAAGCCTGCCACCGCGGAGGGATGCGGGTAGGCTTTTACTATTCGCTGCTCGACTGGCGCTACCCCGCCTATTTTGCCGGCCCCCAGCGGGACCCCGAAGGCTGGAAAGAACTGGTGGACTATGTCCACGCCCAAGTGCGCGAGCTATGCAGCAATTATGGCAAGATCGATATCCTCTGGTACGATGGCGGTTGGCCCTATACCGCCGAGGATTGGCGTTCAGCCGAGCTAAATGCCATGGTACGTGAGCTCCAACCCGAGATCATCATCAACAACCGCTCCCTGCTTCCAGAGGATTTCGATACCCCCGAACAGCACATCCAACCCTCGGACCCTGGCCGCCCTTGGGAGACCTGTATGACCCTAAACGACAGCTGGGGCTACAATGCCGCCGACGATAACTGGAAGGCTCCCAAACAGGTGCTGATGAACCTGGTGCGCTGTGCCCACGGAGGAGGAAACTTTTTGCTCAACGTGGGCCCCAAACCCGATGGCAGCATTCCCAAAGAGTCGGTGCGTATCCTCAGCCGGGTAGGGGAGTGGCTGGAGGTAAACGGCGGCTCCATCTATGGCACCACTCGCTCCCCCTTCCTCACCTCTACCGGGTTAACTACCCTCAAAGGCAACACCCTCTACATGCACGTCTTTCGCTGGCCAGGCAAAGAGCTCTGCTTTGCTGGCATTCGCAATCCCGTGCTCTCGGTGCACCTCCTCAAGGATGGGGAGAAGCTCAAGTTTGAACAAAAAGAGGACCGCCTCTTCTTGCGGAACCTGCCTTCCAGCGCCCCCGACAAGCTCGATACGGTGATCGTCGTCGAGCTAGAGGGGGAGCCGCAAGCGTTGGACTATTTTCGCGATGGATGGGATGAGCGTTCCCGTCCCTCGGAGCTCCCACTAGAGGAGCTTTCCCCCGAAGAACCGCCTTCCACAGAGGGAGAAGAGGAGACCTTCACCCCCTAAAAACCCCACCAAGAGCAGAAACAAAAGGGGCACCCAGCAGGGTGCCCCTACATTTTACTTTCATCTCGAGGAGGCTTTCCCCCTGCCTCTCCCTCTGGCAGCTCTTCATCCAGCTCGGCTGGCCGCACCAGCCACTTGAAGAGAACGAGCAACACCACCCCGACAGGGATCCACCAAACCCACGCTTCCGCTCCCAAAAGGAAATAGCTGATCGCTGCCAGGACGGTCATCAAGCCACCTCGCAAAAAGACCTCGCGCCAACAGCGTGGATCGCGCATGAATCTGCCCCCTTTGCGACAAAAGTCACATCCTTTGCAGGCTTTATCTGCTACAATAAAGGTAGGAAATATACCCAGTAAATGAGGGAGAGACGATGAGTGAGTATATCAATAACAGCCAGCGCCGCCAAGAGGAACTGAAAAAGCTGATCCTCGACCTACACGCCGGCGCCGACATCAACGAGATCAAAGCCCGCTTTCGCGAGCTCATCAAAGACATCAGTGCCGTTGAGATCGCCCAGCTAGAGCAACAGCTAATCGATGAGGGCCTCCCGGTGGAACAGGTACAAAAGCTCTGCGACGTGCACGTGGCCATCTTTCAAGAAGCTCTAGAGGGAGAGACAAGCCCCGAGATGACTCCAGGGCACCCAGTGCACACTTTTAAAGCGGAGAACTTTGCCGCCGGCGAAGTGTTAAAGCTTCTCGAAGAGACCATCGCCCAGCTTCCCGACGAGCAAGCGCTAGAGAGAGCCCGCATCTTTGCTGAACAGCTCGCCGAGATCGACAAGGTCTACCTCCGCAAAGAGAACCTCCTCTTCCCTCTCTTGGAAAAGCACGGGGTCAGCGGCCCCTCGGCGGTGATGTGGGGCATCCACGACGAAATTCGCCAGCAGCTCAAGGCCCTTCGGCGAGCCCTAGAGGAAGGTGACACCTCCAAAGCCAAGGAAATCTTTCCCCCGCTGGCCGAGGCCATTCGCCAGATGTTCTACAAAGAGGAGCACATCCTCTACCCGACGGCCCTCAAAGTACTCAGCGATGCCGAATGGGTGGCCATCCGCGACCAGAGCGAAGAGATCGGCTATTGCCTCATTCGCCCAGGGGATCAATGGAACCCTCAAGTGGAACCCGCCGAGATACCCCACCCACAAGCAGGAGCCTATGGAACAGCGGCGCCTACCGGAGAGCTTCCTTTGGATACAGGATACCTCACCCCCGAACAGATCAACCTTTTACTCACCCACTTGCCGGTAGACGTCACCTTTGTTGACGAGAACGACGTGGTTCGCTATTTCTCACAGGGGCGCCAGGAGCGCATTTTCACCCGCACCGCTGCGATCATCGGGCGCAAAGTGCAAAACTGCCACCCCCCAAAGAGCGTCCACATCGTCAACCACCTGCTAGACGAATTCAAAAGCGGCACGCGCGATGTGGCCGAATTCTGGATTCAGATGCAAGGTAAATTCATTCACATCCGCTACTTTGCCCTTCGCGATCAAGAGGGCAAATACCGCGGCACACTGGAGGTGACCCAAGACGTAACTGACATTCGCAAACTGGAAGGGGAACGGCGGCTATTGGACGAAACCCGCTAGGCGGAACAGACGGCCTCTCGGCCTGCCAGCTCCCTTGCAGGAACACCCCTTAAAGCAGAGGAGGAACCCTATCTCGGTTGGGTTCCTCCTCCTTTCACTGTCGTTATCCCTCAGGCATGCCCAGCTCATCGTTGACGGCCTGGACGAGGGCCTTGATATAGCCCACGGCAAAGCCCTCCGCAGCATAACGGCCACCGACCATCTCGGGAAGATGGTCGGAGATGACCACGCCATCAAAGTCCACCTCGCGGAGAGCCCGCATCACCTTGTACATATCCATATAGCCATCGTCCAAAAAGGTCTCGACAAAACCTTCGGGCATGGGCGCGGTGACATTCCGAAAGTGCACCTTGAAAAGCTTGCCACGGCTACCGAAATAGTGGATCGTCTCGACCACGTCCTTGCCCATCTGCTCACCGCCCTCCAACCAGCAGCCCACACAGAGGCACATGCCAATGTTGGGGCTATCGGCTATCTCGAGGGCACGGCGAAAGCCCTCGAAATTGCCAAAGATGCAGCGCGGCACCCCCGCCAAGGGGTAGACAGGCGGATCATCAGGATGGATGCCAATGCGCACCCCTGCATTCTCAGCCACGGGGACAACCTTTTTGATGAAATAGGCATAGTTTTCCCAGAGCTCCTCCTCAGTGTATTCCCGCCCATGGGAAAGAGGGGCCCGCCAGGTCTTGCCACCCCAGGAGCCTTCCCTGGCCTGGTCCAGATGAAAGGCCCGCGCTCGGGCGCCCCCACGGATTTCCTCCCTCCCTGTGCTCCAGATACCATTGCCCATGTGGGCATAGGTGGCATAGTGGATGCCCGCCTCGCCCAAGTTGCGAATATAGGTGAGGTATTCCTCGATCTTGGCATCACGGCCAGGAAGCCCCAGAGTCACTTCCTCCATATTGTGGCAGCTATGGTTGCCCAGGCGGTAGATCTTTAGCCCATACTTGGCAAACTTTTTCTGTAGCTCCCGATAGTTCTCCACCGAATGCTCGCTAGGAGGTAGGGAAGTCATCACCCACTCGATGCCCAGCTGGCGGGCAAAACGCATCTCCTCCTCCGTCGCCGTCGGAGGAAGCTGCGTACCCACCTGAATGCCCGGTCGGGAGGCATAATACCCGGGCACCGCCTTCAAAGGATAGCCTTTTGCCTCTGTCATTGTCTCTCTCCTTTGCAAAAATATTCTCTATTCTCAATGATGGGCAGGATGATCCTCTGCCGCTGTATGCTCATGAAAGTAACCCAT